>DASVBJ010000299.1:0-53259 GCA_036375895.1 Actinomycetes bacterium
AGGGCGGCGTCGAGCAGCTCGAGGCCGTCACCGTCCTCGCGGGCCTGGCGGATGCGGCCGACGGCGGTGCGCGCGGCGAACAGCGTGCCCACCAGGGTCAGGATGGTCCGGAACTTGTTCACAGCGCAGGCGCTCCCTCGATCAACAGGTGGCCCCACCGGTCGCGCAGGGCGTTCTCCAGGGCCCCGCCGAGCCGGTAGAGCCGGTCGTCGGCCATCGGCGGCGCGATGACCTGCAGGCCGACGGGCAGCCCGTCGTCGGGCGAGAGCCCTACGGGCAGCGACATCGACGCGTTGCCGGCAAGGTTCGACGGGATGGTGCACAGGTCGGCGAGGTACATCGCCAGCGGGTCGTCGACCCGCTCGCCGAGCTTGAACGCCGTCGTCGGCGTGGTCGGCGACAGCAGGACGTCCGCCCGCTCGAAGGCTGCCGCGAAGTCGCGGGCGATCAGGGTGCGGACCTTCTGCGCCTGGCCGTAGTAGGCGTCGTAGTAGCCGCTCGAGAGCGCGTAGGTGCCGAGCATGATGCGCCGCTTCGCCTCGGCGCCGAAGCCGGCGTCGCGCGTCGCCGCCATCACCTCCTCGGCGCTCGCCGTCCCGTCGTCGCCGACCCGCAGGCCGTACCGCATCGCGTCGAACCGGGCCAGGTTGCTCGAGCACTCGCTCGGCAGGATCAGGTAGTAGGCGGGCAGGGCGTAGTCGAACGCCGGGCAGTCGACCTCGACGACCTCGGCTCCCAGCTCCCCGAGCAGCGCCACCGCCTCGTCGAACCGCTGCTGCACGCCCGGCTGGTAGCCCTCGCCGGAGAACTGCCGGACGACCCCGACGCGCATCCCCCTGACCTCGCCGGCCCGCGCCGCCCCGACGACGTCCGGCACCGGCGCGTCGATCGAGGTCGAGTCGAGCGGGTCATGCCCGGCGATCGTCGCGTGCAGCAGCGCCGCGTCGAGCACGGTCCGCGCGCACGGGCCGGCCTGGTCCAGGGACGACGCCAGGGCGACGAGGCCGTAGCGGGACACCCCGCCGTACGTCGGCTTGACGCCCACCGTGCCGGTGACGGCAGCCGGCTGACGGATGGAGCCCCCGGTGTCGGTGCCGACAGCGATCGGCGCCTCGTACGCCGCCACCGCAGCCGCCGAGCCGCCACCGGAGCCGCCCGGGATGCGGTCGAGGTCCCAGGGGTTGTGGGTCGGCCCGTACGCGGAGTGCTCGGTCGAGGAGCCCATCGCGAACTCGTCCATGTTGGTCTTGCCGAGGATCACGACGCCGGCGTCGCGCAGGCGGGTGACCACGGTGGCGTCGTACGGCGGGACCCAGCCCTCGAGGATGCGCGAGCCGCAGGTCGTCGGCACGCCGCGGCTGGCGATCACGTCCTTCAGCGCGAGCGGCACGCCGGCCAGCGGTCCGAGCGGCTCACCCGCGGCGCGGCGCTCGTCGACGTCGCGGGCGGCGGCCAGCGCCCCGGCCGTGTCGACGTGCAGGAAGGCGTGGACCCGGTCGTCGACCGCCGCGATCCGGTCCAGGTGGGCCTGCGTGGCCTCGACGGCGCTGAGCTCGCCGGCGGCGACGGCGGCCGCGGTCTCGGCCGCCGTCAGCCGGGTCACGTCGGAGCCGGTCGTGGTGGTCACGCCTCCTCCCCGAGGATGCGGGGAACCCGGAAGCGGCCGTCCTCCGCGTCGGGGGCCCCGGCCAGGGCCTCCTCCTGGGTGAGGCCCGGACGCACCTCGTCGTCACGCATGACGTTGGTGAGGGGCAGCGCGTGCGACGTGGGCGGCACCTGCTCGGTGTCGAGGTCACCGATGCGCGAGACGGCGCCGATGATGACGTCGAGCTGCGCACCGAAGTGGTCGAGCTCCTCGTCGTCGAGCGCGAGCCTGGCCAGCCTGGCCAGGTGCGCCACGTCGTCACGCGTGATCGATGCCTTGCTGCTGCTCATGCGGAGAGCCGCTCCTTGCCGTCGGAAACCTGCCCATCCTAGGGGCGGACGGCTCCCGGCAGCCGCACGGTGTCCGCGGGCACCACGGCCTCCGTCCGCCGCTGCAGCCACGGCGTGAGGTCGTCCGCGGGCAGCGCCGGGCTGACCAGCCAGCCCTGTGCCGCGTCACAGCGCAGGGCTTGCAGCGCCACCCACGTCTCGGGCGTCTCGACCCCCTCGGCCACCACCCGCAGCCCGAGCGCGTGCCCGAGCTCGACGATGGAGCGCACGATGGCCGCGTCGTCGGCGTCGTGGGTCATCCGGTGCACGAACGACCGGTCGATCTTGATCTCCGAGACGGGCAGCCGCTTGAGGTGGACCAGCGAGGAGTACCCCGTGCCGAAGTCGTCGAGGCTGAGGGCCACGCCGAGCCGGCCGAGCGCCTCCAGCGCCTGGCTGATGCGACCCGGGTCGGCCATCAGCACGTGCTCGGTGATCTCCAGCTGCAGCGCCTTCGCGGGCAGGCGGTGCGCCGCGAGCAGCCGGCTCAACGCGTCGACGAACGCGACGTCGGCCAGGTCGCGCACCGACACGTTGACCGACACCTGCAGCTCGAGCCCCTGACGCCACCACGCGGCGGCCTGGGACAGGGACTGCTCGAGCACCACCTCGGTGAGCTGGCGCATGAGACCGCTCTGCTCGGCGAGATCGAGGAACCCGTCGGGTGTCAGGACCCCTCGCGCCGGGTGCCGCCACCGCACGAGCGCCTCCACGCCGACGGCGTCGCCGGACGGGAACGCGACCTTCGGCTGGTAGTGCATCTCGAGCTGGCCGGTCTCGATTCCTCGCCGCAGGTCGCCGAGCAGCCCGAGGCGGTGCAGCGAGTTGACGTCACGGTCCGGTCGGTACAGCTCGACGCCGGTGCGCGACTCCTTGGCCTGGTACATCGCCACGTCGGCCAGCCGGAGCAGCTGCTCGAACTCGGCGCCGTGGTCCGGGTGCACCGAGACGCCCACGCTCGCCTCGACCTGCAGCAGCATGCCGTCGAGGTGGAACGGCTCGTTGATCACCTCGCGGACGCGTTGCGCCGCCTCCACGGCCTGGTCGGCGCCCTCGATGCCCCCCAGCAGCACGGCGAACTCGTCACCGCCCAGCCGCGCGACGACGTCGCAGGGCCGTACGGAGTTCGCGAGCCGCGTGGCCGCGATCTCGAGCAGGCGGTCACCGGTGTGGTGCCCCAGGGTGTCGTTGATCTCCTTGAACCGGTCGAGGTCCAGCAGGCACAGGGCGAGCGGCTGGTGGGTACGCCGGGCCTCGTCCAGCGACCGGGCCGTCTTGTCCATCAGCATCTTGCGGTTGGCGAGGCCGGTCAGGCCGTCGTGCAGCGCCGCGTGCTCCTTCTCCAGCGAGATGGAGGCCGTCTTGTAGACCAGGAACAGGGGCAGCAGCAGGAGAGGCAGCAGCTGCCAGACCGTGCTGGCGAGCACGACGACCACCGGCGACAGGACGAGCACGGCGAACGTGGTGACGGCGTAGTAGGAGAAGTCGGCGATGAACTCGTCCCACCAGCGGGACCTGTTCGCCAGCGCGAGCGCCGTCGCGACCAGCACCAGGTTGACGAGGAAGTAGACCACCCACGCGAGTGTCATCGCCGGCAGGTCGTGCGCATCGACCCGGTGCGGGTGTGACGGGCTCGGGTGCATGCCGGCCAGCAGCAGGACCAGCCACGCGGCGGCGAGGCACACGACGTACTGCCCGGTGTTGAAGACGATCCGCCAGAGCTGCTTGCGCCGGGCCACCTCGCCGAGCGCCACCGCGACCGCCTGCAGCAGCAGCGCCGGCCAGGGCCCCCAGTAGAAGAGGATCGCGAAGACGAAGGCGGTCGACAGGGTGACGCCCTGCGGGTCGTAGAAGCCGGAGGTCACGACCGGCCGCAGCTCGCCGAGCATCAGCAGGCAGGCGATCAACCAGAACGCGCCGCCGAGCACGGCCACGTCGCCGTCGGCGAGCTGCCACACCGCGGCCACGCAGAACCCGGCGCCGGCGAGCCCGCAGACACCGGCGAACGCCCAGGGGGCGCGCGGCTCCTCCGCTCGCGCGGCAGGCGCAGCCTGGCTCATGACACCTCCCCCTCGCGCCACGGAGGACGCCACATTCAGGTCGCTATCGGCAGGGACCTCCGCAATCTGAACCGTCGGTCACCCGAACGGTGGCGATGGCTCGTGAACACCCGCCGAGACCGCCGCCCGGCGCCGTGCGGTGGGCAGGCGCAGCAGCGCCGCGTCGGCGCTGCGGGTGCGCAGCCAGTCGGTCACCTCGTCGGCCGGCAGCGCGGGGCTGTAGTACCACCCCTGCGCGCCGTCGCAGCCGAAGGCGCGCAGCTGGGCCACGGCCGCCTCGCTCTCGACGCCCTCTGCGACCACGGTCAGGCCGAGCGAGTGGCCGAGGTCGATGATCGACCGGACGATCATCGCGTCGTCCTCCGCGCCCTGTGGCTGGCCGAGCCGCTGCACGAACGAGCGGTCCACCTTGACCTCGCGCACCGGCAGCCGCTTGAGCAGGACGAGCGAGGAGTAGCCGGTGCCGAAGTCGTCCAGGCTGATGCGCACCCCGAGGTCGTCGAGCTCGGCGAGCGTCGCGGCCGCCCTGGCCACGTCGGCCATGAGGACCCGCTCGGTGATCTCCAGGCAGAGCAGGTGAGCCGGCAGGGCGTGGCGGAGCAGGCCGGTGCCGAGACGGGCCGCGAACTCCGCGTCGTGCAGGTCGCGCATCGACACGTTGATCGCGACCGGCACCGTGAGGCCCTGCCTGGCCCACTCCGCGGCCTGGCGCAGGGCGGTGTCGAGGACCAGCGCGGTGAGCCGCGGCATGAGCCCGGACTGCTCTGCGAGCGGGACGAACTCGTCGGGCAGCACGAGCCCCCGGGTGGGGTGGTTCCAGCGCAGCAGCGCCTCGACCCCCGCCGGCGACCCGTCGCACACCCGCACCTTCGGCTGGTAGTGCAGCTCGAGCTCGCCACGGTCGACCGCACGGCGCAGGGCGCCCAGCAGCCCGAGCCGGCCGGGGCTGTTGGTGTCCCGCTCCGCGGCGTACGTCTCCAGACCGGTCCGCTCGGACTTGGCGAGGTACATCGCGACGTCGGCGCGCTGCAGCAGCTGCTCGACGTCGGTGCCGTGCTGGGGGTGCAGGGCGATGCCGATGCTCGGCTCCAGGTCGATGCGGGTGCCGTCGACGGTGAACGGCTCCTCGAAGGCGGCGAGGATGCGCCGGGCCACCTCCTGGGCCGCGGCGGTGTCACGCACGGCCGGCAGCAGGACGGCGAACTCGTCGCTGCCGAGCCGGGCGACCTGGTCGCCGGGCCGCAGGGTCCGCTCGAGACGCTCGGCCGACAGCTGCAGGACGCGGTCGCCGGCCCGGTGCCCCAGCGTCTCGTTGACCTCCTTGAAGCGGTCGAGGTCGAGCAGGAACAGGCCGGCCTTCTCCCCTCGCTCCTCGGCGAGCCGCAGCACCTCCCCCGCGTGGCGGAGCAGGAAGGTCCGGTTGGCGAGCCCGGTCAGCGGGTCGCGCAGGGCGGCCCGGTCCCGCTCCACCGACCCGGCCACGCTGGACTGCACGGCGAGCAGCGGCAGCAGGAACAGCGGCAGCAGCTGCCACTGGTGGGCCATGACGACGGCGACCAACGGCGCGATGCCGATCAGGGCTCCGTGCACGACGACCTGGAAGACGACGTCGGACCGTACGACGTGCAGCAGCCGACGACGCTCGAACAGCGCGATCGCCACCCAGACGAAGCCGTTGTTGCAGACGAGGTAGACGACCCCCGCGACGGCGACGTACGCCGGGTCGCCGGCACCGGGCGGGGCCCCCACCTGCGGCAGGGCGGCCAGCGACCCCAGTCCGAGCACCCAGCCGGCGAGAGCCAGGCACAGCGTGTGCTGCCCCAGGTTGAAGGCGGTGCGCCACCAGGCCTTGCGCCACACGGCGCCGGTGAGCGCGGTGGCCAGCGCCTGCACGACGACGGCCGCCCCGAGGCCGAAGAACAGCAGGGCGGCGAAGCTGAACGCGGTGGACGTCGTCACCCCGACGGGGTCCGGCCGACCCGGGGTGAAGATGGGGCGCAGCTCGCCGATGAGCACCAGCCCGAGGGTCGCCCAGAAGGCCGGACGGCCACCGAGCTCGCGCAGGTCGCCGGACGAGGTGACGAGGAGGCCGGCGACACCGAGGCCGGTCACGGCGACCACCGCGATGTAGCCCCAGAACGGGGCTCCGGTGCGGGCGCCGGCGCGGTTGCGGTCCCCGCTCGTCCCGCCCATCCGCCCCCCTGTGTCGGCACCGCCGCGACGGCCGGCCCGAGCGGCCGGTCCGCACCGGCTGCTCATCCTGGGGCAGGACCGCCCTGCGGGTAATCGGCCGGCAAGGTGATCATGCCTCGTCCGGACGGATGATACAGAGCGCTCCGCGCCGGTCACGGAACGTGCTAGCCATCGGCCGATCGAGTCGCTGCCCGCGCGGCGTCCGGCCCCTGCTCGAGCAAGACCCGGAAGCCTGCCTCGTCGAGCACCGGCACGCCGAGCTGGACCGCCTTCTCCGCCTTGGACCCCGGGCTGTCGCCGACGACGACGAAGTCGGTCTTCTTCGACACCGAGCTGGCGGCCCGGCCGCCCCGGGCCTGGATGGCCTCGGTGGCCTGGTCGCGGGAGAAGCCCTCGAGGGATCCGGTGACCACCACCGACAGCCCCTCCAGCGGGCGGGGGCCCTCGTCGAGGGCCTCCTCCTCCATGCGCACCCCGGCCTCGCGCCACTTGTGCACGACCTCGAGGTGCCAGTCCACGCCGAACCACTCCCGCACCGCGGCGGCGATGGTGGGCCCCACGCCGTCGACCGACGCGAGCTCCTCCTCGGACGCCTCCCGGATGCGGTCGAGGGACCGGAACTCGCGGGCCAGCGCCTGGGCGGCGGTGGGCCCCACGTGGCGGATCGACAGTCCGACGAGGACGCGCCACAGCGGGCGCTCGCGGGCGCTGTCGAGGTTGGCGAGCAGCTTGGCGCCGTTGGCCGTGAGGCCGCCGTCCTTGCGACGGAACAGCTCGGTGCGCAGCAGGTCGTCCTCGGTCAGCCCGAACAGGTCGCCCTCGTCCTCGAGCACTCCCGCCTCGAGCAGGGCCTGGGCCGCCTCGTAGCCGAGCACCTCGATGTCGAACGCCCCGCGCCCGGCCACGAAGAAGAGCCGCTCGCGCAGCTGCGCGGGGCAGGACCGGCTGTTGGGGCAGCGGATGTCGACGTCGCCCTCCTTGGCGGGCGCGAGCGGCGTGCCGCAGCCGCCCACCTCGGGCGGACAGACGGTGGGCATGACGAACTCGCGCTCCGACCCGTCCCGCAGGTCGACGACCGGGCCGACGACCTCCGGGATGACGTCACCGGCCTTGCGCAGCACCACCGTGTCACCGATGAGCACGCCCTTGCGCCGCACCTCGTTGGCGTTGTGCAAGGTGGCCATCTCCACGGTCGAGCCGCTGACGAACACCGGCTCCATCACGGCGTACGGCGTGACCCGGCCGGTGCGCCCGACGTTGACCCGGATGTCGAGCAGCTTGGTGTTGACCTCCTCCGGGGGGTACTTGAAGGCGATCGCCCACCGGGGTGCCCGGGACGTCGAGCCGAGCCGGCGCTGGACGGCGACCTCGTCGACCTTCACGACGACGCCGTCGATCTCGTGCTCGACGTCGTGCCGGTGCTCGCCGTAGTGGGCGATGTAGCCCTCGACGCCGGCCAGGTCGTCGACCACGCGGTAGCGCTCGCTCACCGGCAGGCCCCAGGCGCGCAGTGCCTCGTACGACTCGGACTGGCGCGCCGGGTTGAACCCGTCGCGGGCACCCACGCCGTGGACGACCATGCGCAGCGGCCGCGTCGCGGTGACCCGCGGGTCCTTCTGGCGCAGCGAGCCGGCGGCGGCGTTGCGCGGGTTGGCGAACGGCGCCTTGCCCGCCTCGACCAGCCGGGCGTTGAGCTCGCCGAACGCCGCGACCGGGAAGAACACCTCGCCGCGCACCTCGAGCTGCTCGGGCACCCCGACTCCGTCGAGCGAGCTCGGCACGCCGGCGATCGTGCGGACGTTGAGGGTGACGTCCTCGCCGGTGACGCCGTTGCCCCGGGTGAGGGCTCGCACCAGCCGGCCCCGCCGGTAGAGCAGGTTGACCGCCAGGCCGTCGACCTTGATCTCGCACAGGTAGTGGACGTCGGCGCCGCCGGAATCGCGCTCGACACGCTCCGCCCAGGCGGCGAGCTCGTCGTCTGAGAAGGCGTTGTCGAGGCTCATCATGCGCTCGAGGTGGTCGACCGCCGTGAACTCGGTCGAGAACGTGCCGCCCACCGTCTGCGTCGGCGAGTCGGGGGTGCGCAGCTCCGGGTGACGGTCCTCGAGGGCCTTCAGCTCGCGCATGATCGCGTCGTACTCGGCGTCGCTGATCGTCGGCGCGTCGCGCACGAAGTAGGCGAACCGCGCCTGCTCGATCTGCTCGACCAGCGTGACGTGCCGGTGCCGTGCCTCCACGTCGAGCGCGTCGTCCTCAGCCACTCATCCCTCCGGGTCGTCGACGAGCACCTGGGCGGCCTCGCCACAGCGTCGCAGCGCTCCCCGAGCCTGGTCGGGCGTGACGCCGGCCAACCCGCAGGTCGGGGTCACGACGACCTGCTCGGCCGCCGCCTCCGGTCGCAGACCGAGACGCCGCCACAGCCTCCGTACGGGCTCGACCGTAGTGGCTGGGTCGGACAGTGGCGCGCCGGACGTGGGGACCACACCGGCGAACAGCACGACCCCCGCCTCGAGCGCCTCGCCCAGGTCGTCGTCCAGCGTCTCGCCGACGAGGCCGAGGTCCAGCGAGACGCCCGCCGCGCCGGCGCGCCGGAGCAGGCCGAGCGGCACCGCCGCCGCGCAGCAGTGCACCAGCACCGGTGCCCCGAGCGAGGCGACGGCCCCGACCACCCGGCCGAGCGCGGCCTCCGCCTCGGCGTCCTCGACCGGCCCGAGCGTGCGGAACCCCGAGTAGGACCGGACCCGGCCCATCAGCACGTCGGGCAGCGACGGCTCGTCGAGCTGTACGACGAGACGGGCCGCGGGGACCCGGCGGGCCACGTCGGCGACGTGCGCGGCCAGCCCCTCGGCCAGCGAGTCGGCCAGGTCGCGGCGAGCCCCGCGGTCGGCCAGCGCCGCCTCGCCGCGGGTGAGACGCAGTCCGGCGGCGAGCGTCCACGGCCCGGCGACCTGCAGCTTGAGCGGCCCGTCGTAGCCGGCCGCGCGCTCCTCGAGCGCATCGAGGTCGTGGTCGAGGAAGGCCCGGCCGCGCCGCTCGTCGCCCCCGGGCCGGTCGACCAGCCGCCAGCCGGACGGCTGCAGGTCCACGTGCAGGTCGGCCAGCACCGTCGCGGCCCGCCCCACCAGGTCGGCGCCCGGGCCGCGCGCGGGCAGCTCGGGCAGGAACGGCAGCTCGGGCACCGCGTCGAACGTGACGGCCACCGCCTCGCCGGGGTCGCTGCCGGGCATCGAGCCGACACCGGTCGCCGCTCCCGGCGCCGCGAGCCGGACGGAGCCTTCACCCACCGTCAGTACTCGACCCGGTCGGGGTTGGCCAGCCACGCGGCGAAGGGCTCCTCGGCCGTGGCGACGCGGTGCTGGAGCACCGGTGTCGTCCAGCTCTCCCGTGGCTGCTGGAACAGGTCGTAGAACGCCCGGTCGTCGAAGCCCGCGGCCGCGGCGTCGTCCCGGTCGGCGACGTAGACGACCTGGTCGAGCCGGGCCCACAGCGAGGCGGCGAGACACAGCGGGCAGGGCTCGCAGGAGCTCACCAGCACGCAACCGGCGAGCGAGAAGTCGCCGAGCTCCCGGCAGGCCTCCCGGATGGCGACCACCTCGGCGTGCGCGGTGGGGTCGAGGTCGCGGGTCACGCGGTTGACACCGGCGCCGAGCAGCCGGTCCCCCCGGTAGACCAGGGCGGCGAACGGCCCCCCGCCGGCCGACACGTTCTGCACTGCCCGGGCGACGACCTCCAGCAGGCGGGACTCGGGCACAGCCACCGCGGTCACGACGCCGCCTCGGCGACCGCCCGGGTGGACGTGATGGTGGCCGAGCCCACGACGCGGGTCCCGTCGTACAGGACCACCGCCTGGCCGGGAGCGACGCCACGCAGCGGCACCCGCAGCTCGACCGCCACCCGGTCGGGCCCGTCGGGCCGCGCGACCGCCGGCACCGGCTCGCCGTGCGCCCGCACCTGCGCCACACACTCCATCGGACCGGCGGGGCGGGGGCCGCACCAGCGCGGCGAGACGCCGACCAGCGCCTCGACGTCGAGCCGCTCGGCCGGGCCGACCGTGACGGTGTTCGTCACGGGCGAGACGTCGAGGACGTAGCGCGGTCGGCCGTCGGGGGCCGGGCGGCCGATGCGCAGGCCACGCCGCTGGCCCACGGTGAAGCCGAACGCGCCGTCGTGGGAGCCGACGACCGTCCCCTGCTCGTCGACGATGTCGCCGGGCAGGTTGCCGAGGCGCTGGCGCAGGAAGCCCGCGGCGTCGCCGTCGGCCACGAAGCAGATGTCGTGGCTGTCGGGCTTGTCGGCGACGGTCAGTCCGCGGGCGGCTGCCTCCTCGCGCACCTCGGCCTTGCGGGAGGCACCGAGCGGGAAGACGGCGTGGCGCAGCTGTCGCTCCGTCAGGACGCCCAGAACGTACGACTGGTCCTTCGCCGGGTCGACCGCCCGGTGCAGTGCGCCGTCGACCACCCGGGCGTAGTGGCCGGTGCAGACCGCGTCGAAGCCCAGCGCCAGGGCCTTGTCGAGCACCGCCGCGAACTTGATCTTCTCGTTGCAGCGGAGACACGGGTTGGGTGTCCGCCCCGCGGCATACTCCGCGACGAAGTCGTCGACGACGTCCTCGCGGAACCGCTCGGCGAGATCCCAGACATAGAACGGGATGCCGATCACGTCCGCGGCCCGGCGGGCGTCGCGGGCGTCCTCGAGGGTGCAGCAGCCGCGGGCGCCGGTGCGGAAGGACCGCGGGTTGCTCGCCAGCGCGAGGTGGACACCGGTGACCTCGTGCCCCGCGTCGACGGCGCGCGCAGCCGCGACCGCCGAGTCGACGCCGCCGGACATGGCGGCGAGCACCCTCACGCCCGGTTGCCGTTCTGCCCGGCGCGACGTGCCCTCTCGACGACCGGGGCGATGACCTCGGCCACCGCGTCGACGTCGGCCTGGGTCGACGTGTGCCCGAAGGAGAACCGCAGCGAGCCGCGGGCGAGGTCCTCGGGCACGCCCATCGCCAGCAGCACGTGGCTCGGCTGCGGGACGCCGGCCGAGCAGGCCGAGCCGGTCGAGCACTCGATGCCGCGGGCGTCGAGCAGCAGGAGCAGCGCGTCGCCCTCACAGCCGGGGAACGAGAAGTGTGCGTTGCCCGGGAGCCGGCTGGCGGGCGACAGGTCCGGGTCGCCCCCGAGCACGGAGTCGGGGACCGCGGCGCGGACCCGGCGTACGAGGTCGTCGCGCAGGCCGGCGAGGCGCTCGGCCCGCTCCGGCTGGCACTTCACGGCGACCTCCGCGGCAGCGGCGAGGCCGGCGATCGCGGGGGTGTCGAGGGTCCCGGACCGTACGTCGCGCTCCTGACCGCCGCCGTGCAGCACCGGCGTCATGCCGAGATGGCGCCCGGCGACCAGGACGCCGATGCCGAGCGGGCCGCCGATCTTGTGCCCGGTCAGGGTCATCGCGTCGAGCCCGGACGCGGTGAAGTCGACCGGCAGCTGCCCGAGGGCCTGCACCGCGTCGGAGTGCATCGGGATGCCGTGGGCGTGGGCGATCTCGGCGAGCTCGGCCACGGGCTGGACGGTGCCGACCTCGTTGTTCGCCCACATGACGGTGACCATGGCGACCGAGTCCGGGTCCGTCTCGATCGCGGCTCGCAGCGTCTCGGGTCGCACCCGGCCCGTGGCGTCGACCGGGAGCCACTCGATCTGGGCGGCCTCGTGCTCGGCCAGCCACAGCGCGGAGTCCATGACCGCGTGGTGCTCGACCGCGCTGGCCAGGATCCGCCGGCGGCGGGGGTCCTCGGCCCGCCGGTGCCAGTAGATGCCCTTGACGGCGAGGTTGTCGGCCTCGGTGCCGCCGCCGGTGAAGACGATCTCGCTCGGCCGCGCCCCCAGGGCCTGCGCCAGCGACTCGCGCGCCTCCTCGACGATCCGTCGGCGGGCGCGTCCGGACGCGTGCAGCGACGAGGGGTTGCCGAGCTCCGCGAGCCGTGCGCTCATCGCCTCGACGGCCTCGGGGAGCATCGGCGTCGTGGCCGCGTGGTCGAGGTAGGTCAGGCGCTCAGTCATGGCCGCACGAGTCTACGCGCGCAGATCGCCCCTCCCCTCCTGGCAGCGATCATGCACAAACCGTCGGTCGTCTGGTTCGAGGAGCGACGGAACGTGCATGATCGCTGCCAGGGAAGGGGTCAGGGAAGGGGTCAGGGAAGGGGTCAGGGAAGGGGTCAGCCCTTGCGGGCCTTGACCTTCTCGGTCAGCGCGGGGACGACCTCGTGCAGGTCGCCGACCACGCCGTAGTCGACCAGCTCGAAGATCGGGGCCTCGGGGTCCTTGTTGATGGCCACGATGGTCTTCGAGGTCTGCATGCCGGCGCGGTGCTGGATGGCGCCGGAGATGCCGGCCGCGATGTAGAGCTGCGGCGACACCGTCTTGCCGGTCTGCCCGACCTGGTGCTGGTGCGGGTACCAGCCGGCGTCGGTGACCGCCCGGGACGCGCCGACGGCGGCGCCGAGCGAGTCGGCCAGCGCCTCGATGACGTCGAACTTCTCGGCCGAGCCGACGCCGCGGCCGCCGGACACGACGATCGCCGCCTCCGCCAGCTCGGGCCGCTCGCCCTTCTCCTCGACCACCCGGTCGGTGATCTTCGCGCCCTTGGCCGCGTCGGACAGCTCGACGGCCACGTCGGCGCGCTCGGCGGCAGCCGGCGCGGCCTCCGGGGCCGCGGAGTTGGGCCGCACGGTGATGATCGGAGTGCCCTTGCCGACCTTCGACCGGACGATCGTCGAGCCGCCGAACACCGACTGCTCGGCCACCGGACCCTCGGCCAGGTCGGTGGCGTCGGTGATGACTCCGGAGCCGGTCTTGAGCGCCAGCCGCCCGGCGATCTCCTTGCCCTCGGCGCCCGACGCCAGCAGCACCGCGGCCGGCGACGCGTCGGCCACGATCTTCGCCAGGACCTCCGCCGCCGGGGCGACGAGGTACGACGACACCTCCGCGTCGTCGGCGACGTAGACCTTGGCCGCGCCGTACTCGGCCAGCCTGTCCTTGGCCTGGTCGAAGCCCGACCCGATGAACACCGCCGACGGCTCGCCGAGCCGCCGGGCGAGCGTCAGCAGCTCGAAGGTGACCTTCTTGACGTCACCGTCGACGTGGTCGACGAGAACGAGAACCTCTGCCATGTCTAGTCAGATCCCTTCAAGCCCGCTCAGATGAACTTCTTGCTCGCGAGGAAGTCGGCGAGCTTGTCAGCGCCGTCACCCTCGTCCTTGACGATGGTCCCGGCCTGCCGCGGCGGTGCCGCCTCGAACGACTCGACCGTGCTCCACGCCCCGCCGAGCCCGACCTCTCCCGCGTCCACGCCGAGGTCGCCCAGCGACAGCGTCTCGACCGGCTTCTTCTTCGCGGCCATGATCCCCTTGAACGACGGGTACCGCGGCTCGTTGATCTTCTCGACCACGCTCACCACCGCCGGCAGGGAGGCCTGCACGACCTGGTAGCCGTCGTCGGTGAGCCGCTTGATCTTCACCGAGCCGCCCTCGACGGTGACCTCCTTGGCGAAGGTCAGCTGCGGCAGCCCGAGCCGCTCGGCCAGCATCGCCGGCACCACGCTCATGCGCGCGTCCGACGACTCCGAGCCGAGCACCACGAGGTCGACCTGGCCGGCCTTCTCGACCGCCTTGGCCAGCGCCAGCGACGTGGCGACCGCGTCCGAGCCGTGCAGCGCGTCGTCCACGACGTGGATCGCCTTGTCCGCGCCCATCGACAGCGCCTTGCGCACCGTCTCGGTCGCGGCGTCCGGGCCCATGCACAGCACGGTCACCTCGCCGCCCTGCGCCTCCTGGATCTTCAGCGCCTCCTCGACGGCGTACTCGTCCATCTCGTTCATCACCGGGTCGGTGGCTCCCCGGTCCAGCGTGTTGTCAGCGGGGTTGAGCTTCTTCTCGGACCAGGTGTCCGGGACCTGCTTCACGCAGACGACGATGTTCATCCGGTTGCCGATCTCCCAGTGGTGACGGTCGGGGTGCGCGGGGCATCGCCTCGCGCGGGGGCAGTCACGATGCCAGCCGGTCCCGGCGGGCCCGACAGCGGGTTCCTGCCCCTGTCGCCGGACATGTTACCCGCCAGTAGCAAAGCCGCAAACCCCGGGTACGCCGAGGGGGCGCCCCGATCGGGACGCCCCCTCGACGCGCTCGGTGGTCACTCCATCGGGAAGTCCACCCCGCACGCGGCGTAGCTGCCGACGATCAGCTCGCCGTAGGCGTCGAACAGGTGGTCGATGCCCTTGCCGTCGGTCAGGTTCGACGTCGGCGCGTTCTCGGCCAGCGTGTGCGGACCCGCCACGTGGATCACGAACGACTCCGGGCCACCGCCCGCGAAGTAGTGCTCGAGGATGCACTGGCCGGTCGCCTCGTCGTACATCCCGGACCCCACCTCCTCGGCGATGACGTCGCTGACCACCAGCGTGAACCAGGCGTGCGACCTCGTCCCCGCCATCGCGTCGCCCTGGTCCGACCGGCTCGCGTTGAAGCACTCGTGCGCGAGCGCCGCGCCGGATCCGGCGAGCAGCAGCGCCCCCGTGGAGACGACGACCGCCCCCGCACGCATGAACGACCTCATGAACCCTCCCCCTCGTTCGGCGTCGAGCACGACCCCCCGAGGCCCGACGCAATCCGTGCAGTCAACAGCATTCCGGCACGAGAGGGCATGACCCGTTCGGACTATCCGCGTACGGCGAGGGGTGCCCGCCCCAGGGACGGACACCCCTCGACCCGAGCACGTCTCAGCCGCCCAGGCACTGACCCAGGATCGCGCCGACCGCCGCGCCGTACACGTCCTCGGCGTGGTCGATGCCCTTCCCGTCGGAGGCCAGGCCGGTCGCGAAGTTCGGGTTGTTCTCCGCGATCACGTTGTCCTGGCCGACCGCCTGCTTGCCACCCACGACGATGTAGTCGGGCAGGGTCGGGTCCGACTTCCACGCCGCCACGGCGCACTCGTACGGCGGCGACCCCACGGGCAGCCCGATGATCTCGCCGAAGAGAACCTCGGGAGTAACCGTGAACCAGGCAGCGGAGTGCTCGGACACTGCCGCGTTGCCCTGGGCGGAGCGGTTGGCAACGAAGCACTCGTGCGCCGATGCGACGCCGCTGCCTCCGAGGAACACGACGCCGGCCGTGCCGGCCACCAAGATCGCGCGTCCTACGACTCGCATGATTACCCCTCTCCAGCGCCGCCGGCGCCAGGCTCGACCCGAGTAGATGGCCGGCACGGCGGCCCTTCCTGGCGGCGCCCCGGTCCGCGTCATTGCAGCGCCGGGCACGGCCGGGCCGCACCACCCATCCGTCCTAGTCACCGGACCGCTGTGCCACCCTGCATGGGTGACGAGCCCGCCGCTGCCGCTGACCGGCGAGCGGACGCTGCCCGGGCTGGCCGAGGAGAACTACTGGTTCCGCCGACACGAGGCGGTCTACGAACTGTTCGCGCCGCTGTGCCGCGACGCGACGGTCCTGGAGGCCGGCTGCGGGGAGGGGTACGGCGGCCAGCGGCTGCACGACGCCGGCGCCCGCATCGTCGTCGGGGTCGACTGCGACGGGCCCACCCTCGCGCACCTGCACACGGCCTACCCCGCGCTGGCTCCGGTGCGGGCGAACCTGGTGGCCCTGCCGCTGCGCGACGAGTCGGTCGACGTGGTCGTGTGCTCGCAGGTGGTGGAGCACCTGTGGGACCAGCCCGGGTTCGTCGGCGAGTGCGCGCGGGTGCTGCGCCCGGGGGGCCGGCTGCTGATCAGCACCCCGAACCGGCTCACCTTCCCGCCCGGCAACATCTTTCACAGCCGCGAGCTCGACCCGGCGGAGCTGGTGTCGCTGGTGGGTGCCGCCCTCGACGTACGCCGGGTGCTGGGCGTCTCGCACGGGCCGCGCCTGCGCCGCTGGGAGGCGCAGCACGGCGACCTCGTCGGCGCGCAGATCGCACGGCCGCCGGCGGAATGGGACCGCGAGCTGCGGGAGCTGGTCGGCTCGGTGTCGGCCGCGGACTTCGTCGTCGGCGAGCACGCCGTCGACGCGAGCCTCGACCTCGTCGTCGTCGCGGAGCGGCCGTGACCCGACGGCCCGTCGGCACGCTCTGCGTGGTGCTGCACACCCACCTGCCCTGGGTCGCGCACCACGGCACGTGGCCGGTGGGTGAGGAGTGGCTGCACCAGGCGTGGTCCTCGTCGTACCTGCCGCTCGTCGAGGTCCTGCACCGGCTGGCCGAGGACGGCATGCGCGACGTGCTGACTCTCGGCCTCACCCCCGTCCTCGCGGCCCAGCTCGACGACCCGTACTGCCTGCGCGAGCACCACTCGTGGCTCGGCCGGTGGCGGCTGCGGGCCGAGGAGCTGGCGGGGCGGCGCGAGCCGCACCTGCGCGAGCTGGCGTCGTACGAGTTCAGGGCGGCCGAGCGGGCTTTGACGGCCTTCGCCGGCCGCTGGGCGCACGGGGGGTCGGCCGCGCTCCGCCCGCTCGTCGACGCCGGCGTGGTCGAGCACCTCGGCGGCCCGGCGACCCATCCCATCCAGCCGTTGCTGCCGGAGCCGGTCGCGCGGTTCGCGCTGCGCACCGGTCTCGACGACGCCGCACTGCGGCTCGGGCACCGACCGCGAGGCATCTGGGCACCGGAGTGCGCGTACCGGCCCGGCCTCGAGGAGCTCTACGCCGAGCAGGGCGTGACGCACTTCCTGGTCGACCAGCCGCTGCTCGAGGCGGCCGGGGTCGGCACCGGGAGCCCCTGGCGGCTGGGCACCGGCGACGTCACGGTCGTCGGGCGCGACCTCGCGCTGACGGACCGCATCTGGTCGTCCCGCAGCGGCTACCCCGCCGGCTCGGCGTACCGCGACTTCCACACCTTCGACCACGACTCGGGGTTCCGGCCCGCGCAGGTGACGGGTCCCGCGGTCGCGCCGCGGGACAAGCTGCCGTACGACCCGGACGCGGCCCTGGCCCACACCCGCAAGGACGCCCACGACTTCGTCGACGCGGTGCATCGCAGGCTGCGCGCCGTGGCGGACGCCCAGGGCGGGCGGCCGGGCCTCGCCGTCGTCGCGTACGACACCGAGCTGTTCGGGCACTGGTGGCACGAGGGGCCGGCCTTCCTGGAGCAGGTCCTGCGGCTGCTCCCCCAGGCGGGCGTGCGCCTGGCCACCCTCGGACAGGCGGTCGCTGACCTGCCGGCCGGGACGGCCCGGCTCGGCACCGGCTCGTGGGGCGCGGGCAAGGACCTGCGGATCTGGGCGGGTGAGCAGGTGCACGACCTGGCCCGTGCGGGCGAGGCGGTCACGTCCCGGCTGCAGCGGGTCGCCGCGCGGGTCGGCGCACCGGGGACGCCACGGCGTACGGCCCTGGACCAGCTCGGCCGCGAGGCCCTCCTCGCCCTGTCGAGCGACTGGGCCTTCATGGTGTCGCGGGACAGCGCGGCGGGGTACGCGCGGGAGCGGGCCCTGCTGCACGCCCGCCGCTTCCACGAGCTGGCCGACCTCCTGGATCGTGGCGAGCCCTCGGTGGGCGCGGTGGCCGCACGTCAGCGCGAGACGGACGGGCCGTTCGCGCACCTCGACGGCCGGCTGGCGGCGCCGGGCCGAGCCGGTTCTGCGCGGCGGGCATGACCTGAGCCCGCACCGGGAAGAGGGACCGACGAGTCCCCTGTGAGGTGTGCCAGTGAACCGTCTCGTCTCGCTCGTCGTGCTGACCGCTGCCTTCGCACCGGCCGCCGTCCTCGGCGCCTTGCCGCTGGTCGTCCCGGTGGTTGGCGGCCTGACCCTGCTGCTCACGCTGCTCGTGCGGGAGCCGGCTTCCGAGGAGGACGGCGGCCGCCGGTGATCCGCGGTGCCGCCCTGTTGGTCCTGAGCCTCGGTCTCTTCCCCGCGTCGGTCGCCGGGCCGCCGTTCTTCGCGATCATGACCGTCGCCGCGCTCTCGGTAGCCGGCTCCTGGGCCGCCCGCGCCGACTGACCGCCTGGCGTCAGGTGGCCGGCGGGCCGTCCGCGGCCTGAGCCCCCCGCGCCGACTCGGCGGCCGCCGCCGCCTTCGCGGCCATGTCGCGCAAGGCCGCCCGATGCGCCTCGGCCGCCGCGTAGTCCTCGCGCCGGTCCGCGACGACCCGCCCGGGCACGCCCGCCACCACGCTGTACGGCGGGATCTCGCCGCGTGCGACCACGTGGGCGGCCAGCACGCTGCCGTCCCCGACCGTCGTGCCGCGCAGCACGGAGGCCTTCACGCCCACCCACACGTCCGCCCCGATCCGCACCGGCGCCTTCACGATGCCCTGGTCCTTGATCGGGCGGTGGATGTCGTCGAACCGGTGGTCGAAGTCGCACATGTAGACCCAGTCGGCGACGATCGCGCGCGGGCCGATCTCGAGGTCGAGGTAGCAGTTGAGCGTGTTCTCCCGACCGAAGACCGCCTTGTCGCCGATCCGCAGCGTGCCCTCGTGCGCCCGCAGGCTGTTGCCGTCGCCGAGGTGCACCCACCGGCCGAGCACGATGCGGCCGTAGCCCCGCCGCGCCACCAGCTCGACCCGACGGCCCAGGAACACGAACCCCTCGGTCACGACCTCCGGGTGGCGCAGACGCAGCAGCAGGAAGCGCCAGTAGCGGATCAGGTAGAACGGCGTCCAGGCCCGGTTGCGGACCACCCAGCGCAGGCTCGCCGGCGACACGTAGGACCGCAGCGGCAGCTGGCGGGGGTCACGGGCGCGCGGCACGGCGTACGACGCTAGCGGGGCGTCAGCCCGGGCGGGTGCCGGTCACCAGCACGTTGTAGAAGAGCCGCTGAGGCACCACGCGGGACAGTGCCCGGTCGACCGCCGACAGCCGCTGCCAGGACCGGTAGGCGAACGTCGCCCAGCGCAGGCCCAGCCGGTCCGGGTTGACCGCCACCTCGAAGGTCCGCGCCGGCCAGCCGAAGAACGCGGCCGTGAGCTCCTCGGTCTCGGTGCGCACGTCGACGGCGCCGGCGCGCAGCGCGGTCGCGGCGAGGTCGCGCGGGTCGAAGGTGTGCAGGTCCACGACCGCCTCCAGGGCGGCCGCCCGGGACGACTCGGCCAGCTCGCCCTGCGGTCGCGACCACCGGTCCCGCAGCCCCGGCAGCCGGGTGGCACGGGTGGTCGCGGCCCAGGTCAGCCGCCCCAGCCGGCGGGCGTACCAGTCCCCGATGCGGGTCGGCTCCCCCGCGAAGACGAAGCGACCGCCCGGCTTGAGGACGCGCAGGACCTCGCGCAGCGCGAGCTCGACGTCCGGGATGTGGTGGAGCACGGCGTGCCCGACGACCAGGTCGAAGGTCTCGTCGTCGTACGGGATCGACTCGGCGTCGGCCACCCTGCCCTCGACGTCGATGCCGAGCGACGCGCCGTTGCGCACCGCCGCCTGCACCATGCCCGGGGAGAGGTCGGTGACGTGACCTTCGTCGAGGACACCCGCCTGCTTGAGGTTCAGCAGGAAGAAGCCCGTGCCGCATCCGAGCTCGAGCGCCCGGCCGTACGGCCACCCCTCGGTGCCGGCGATGGCGGCGAACCGGTCACGGGCGTAGGAGATGCAGCGCTCGTCGTAGGAGATCCCCCACTTCTCGTCGTAGGTCGACGCCTCCCAGTCGTGGTAGATCACGTTGGCGAGCTTGGGATCCTTCCAGGCCCGCTTCAGCTCCTCCTCCGTGGGCTCGCCGCTCACCGGCACGCTCGTCACGGTCTCACCGGCCGCCATCAGCGACCCACGAACGTGGCCTTGCCCGGGCCATGCTCGACGAAGGAGGTCATCCCGATGGTGCGGTCCTCGGTGGCGAACAGCGCCGAGAACTGCAGCCGCTCGATCTCCAGCCCGGTCTCGAGATCGGTCTCCAGGCCCCGGTCGACGGCCTCCTTGGCGGCCCGCAGGGCGTACGCCGGTCCGCCGACGTAGCGGGCGACCATCTCCCGCGCCGCGGAGTAGACCTCGTCGGCCGGCACGACCTTGTCGACCAGCCCGATGCGCAGCGCCTCGTCGGCGTCGACGAACCGCCCGCTGAAGATGATCTCCTTGGCACGGGAGGGGCCGACGAGCCGCGGCAGGCGCTGCGTGCCGCCGGCGCCGGGGATGACCCCGAGCAGGATCTCGGGCTGGCCCAGCTTCGCGTTGTCGCCGCAGACCCGGAAGTCGGCGCAGAGCGCGAGCTCGCAGCCGCCCCCCAGCGCGTAGCCGGTGACGGCGGCCACGACGGGCTTGGGGATGCGGGCGACCGCGGTGAGCGCGGTCTGCAGGGCAGCGGACCGGTCGGCCATGTCGGTGTAGGACATGGCGGCCATCTGCTTGATGTCGGCGCCGGCAGCGAACACCTTCTCCCCGCCGTACAGGACGACCGCGGAGACCTCGGGGCTCTCGGACGCGGCGTGCGCCGCCGCCCGCAGCTCCTCCTGGAGCTGGACGTTCAGGGCGTTCATCGGGGGCCGGTCCAGCCGGATCGTGCCGATCCCGCCGTCCACCTCGAGCCGCACGAACTCGCCGTTGGTCACAGTCAGCCTCCTCGCCGGTGCCGGTCCGGCGAGCGTAACGGGACCGCCCGCGACACCCGAGGGGGGTCCGGCGCGGCGGTTCTCCCCGCGACGGGCCCGGCCGTGCGGCAGGCTAAGTCCGGCCGTAGTCGGGTAAGTCGGTAATGAGCGGGCTGGGCACCCGACGCGACGGAGAAGACCGGGAGCACCGTGAACCACCGCACCACCAGGCGTCCGCCGCTGCGTCCCGCGCTCGGCGCGGTCCCCGACGCCACCGGCACCACCTTCGCCGTCCACAGCGGCGGCGAGGCCGTGGACCTGTGCCTGTACGACGAGGCGGGCCGCGAGACACGACTCCCCCTGACGCACCGCACCCACGACGTCTGGCACCGGCGGGTCGAGGGCGTCGGGCCGGGCACGCGGTACGGGTTCCGGGTGCACGGCCCCTGGGACCCCTGGCACGGGCACCGCTACAACCCGGCCAAGCTCCTGCTCGACCCCTACGCGCGGGCCGTCGACGGCGCCCTGCAGATGGACGACGCCGTGTTCGGGCACGTGGTCGGCGCGGACGACACCGTGCGCGACGACCGCGACTCCGCGCCCTTCATGCCCCGCTCGGTCGTCGTCGACGGCGGCTTCGCGTGGGGTGACGACGCCCCGCCCCGCGTGCCGTGGGGCGAGACCGTGCTCTACGAGGCCCACGTCCGCGGACTGACCATGCGTCACCCGGAGGTGCCGGCCGCGCTGCGGGGCACGTACGCGGGGCTCGCCCACCCCGCCGTCGTCGAGCACCTCCTGAGGCTCGGCGTCACCAGCATCGAGCTGCTGCCGGTGCACCACTTCGTCAGCGAGCCGTTCCTGGCGCGCTCGGGTCGGACGAACTACTGGGGCTACAACTCGGTCGGCTTCTTCGCCCCGCACGGGCCTTACGCCGCGGCCGGCTCGCGCGGCGAGCAGGTCGACGAGTTCAAGGCGATGGTCCGGACGCTGCACGAGGCTGGCCTCGAGGTCATCCTCGACGTGGTCTACAACCACACCGGCGAGGGCGGGGCCGACGGGCCGACGCTGTCCCTGCGCGGCCTCGACAACGCGACGTACTACCGGCTCCGGCACGGACGGCTGTACGGCGACTTCACCGGCTGCGGCAACTCGCTGGACCTGCGCCGGCCGCCGACCCTGCAGCTGGTCACCGACTCGCTGCGCTACTGGGTCTCGGAGATGCACGTCGACGGCTTCCGGTTCGACCTCGCGCCGACCCTGGCCCGCGAGACCGACGGCTTCGACGCGCACCACGCCTTCCTGGCCGTCCTGGGCCAGGACCCGGTGCTGTCGCAGGTCAAGCTGATCGCCGAGCCCTGGGACGTCGGCCCGGGCGGCTACCAGCTCGGGCACTTCCCGCCGCCCTGGGCGGAGTGGAACGACCGCTACCGCGACACGATTCGCGACGCCTGGCTGGCTGACAACGCGCGCAAGCACGGCAGCGGCGTCCGCGACCTGGCCTACCGGCTGGCCGGCTCGTCGGACGTGTTCGAGGCCAGTGGCCGCGGCCCGCTCGCCTCGGTCAACTTCGTCACCGCCCACGACGGGTTCACGCTGCACGACCTGGTGACCTACGAGCAGAAGGTCAACCACGTCAACGGCGAGGCCAACGCCGACGGCGCGGACCACAACCGCGGCTGGAACTGCGGCGTCGAGGGACCGACGGACGACCCGCAGGTGCTGACCCTGCGTCGGCGCATGATGCGCAACCTGCTCGCCACCCTGCTGCTCTCGACCGGCGTGCCGATGCTCACCGCCGGGGACGAGACCGGGCGCAGCCAGCACGGCAACAACAACGGCTACTGCCTCGACGACCCGACGACGTGGCTGGTCTGGGAGACCGCCGGCTGGCAGCAGGACCTGCTGGAGTGGACGCGTGCCCTGCTGCGGCTGCGCCGGGAGCATCCGGTGCTGCGGCAGGGCGAGTTCTTCGACGGCCGCCCGCTGCACGAGGGCGGCCGCAAGGACCTCGCGTGGTTCGCACCGGACGGCCGGGAGATGACCGCTGAAGGGTGGTTCGACCACCGCCTGCGCGTGCTCGGCTGCTACCTGTCGGGCGACTTCGTCCACGCCGAGGACGACGACGCCCCGGATGACCGCTCGGTGCTGATGCTGGTCAACACCGGGCCTGAGGACCAGGCGTTCGTGCTGCCGGCGGGGCCGTGGGCCACGGCGTACGAGCCGCTGCTCGACACCACCGACGAGCGCCCGGCGCGCGAAGGCGAGCACCCCGGCCGGCTGGCGGCCGGGACGTCACTGCGACTCGGCCCGCACAGCCTGCGCCTGCTCGCCGCCTGCCACTGACCGCCGGTCAGCGCAGGTCGCCGGTCTCCATGCCCGCGCTCGGCGGCGGCAGCACGGCCAGCCCGAGCTCGGCCGAGGTCGCCAGCAGCCGGTGCTTCGGCACGATGCGGGTCGTGTAGCCGAACGGGCCCGTGTGCTCGAGCTTGACCTCACCGGCGTAGCGGTGCCGCCCGGCCTCGTAGGCCTCCGCGTGCTGGAGGGACACGACCGACGAGTCGGTGATCTGGTCGGACTCGTCGACCCGGCCGTGCACCACCTGCACGTCGACGTCGCCGGGGTCGAGGTCACCGAGCGAGACGAACGCGCGCAGCTCGAGCGTGCTGCCGAGCTCGGGCGCGTCACCGACGCCCGACGACTCGACGTGGTCCACCCGCACGCTGCTCCACGCCGTGCGGACCTTGGCCTTCCAGGCAGCGAGCTCGCGGGCCCCCTCGTGGTCGTCGTTGAGCAGGCGGGCCGCGCTGGCCGCGGGCGAGTACAGCCCCTGGACGTAGTCGCGGACCATGCGGCTCGCCAGCACCTGCGGGCCGAGCGTCTGCAGGGTGTGGCGGACCATCTCGATCCAGCGGGCCGGCAGCCCGTCGCTGTCACGGTCGTAGAACAGCGGCGCGACCGTGTGCTCGATGAGGTCGTACAGCGCGCCGGCCTCGAGTTCGTCACGGTGGTCGGGGTCGTCGACGCCGTCGGCCGTCGGGATCGCCCAGCCGTTGTGGCCGTCGAACATCTCGTCCCACCAGCCGTCGAGGACCGACAGGTTGAGGCAGCCGTTGAGCGCCGCCTTCATGCCCGACGTGCCACAGGCCTCCAGCGGGCGCAGCGGGTTGTTGAGCCAGACGTCGCAGCCCGGGTAGAGCTTCTGGGCCATCGCGATGTCGTAGTTGGGCAGGAACACGATGCGGTTGCGCACCGCCGGGTCGTCGGTGAACCGCACGAGCTCTTGGATCAGCTTCTTGCCGCCGTCGTCAGCGGGGTGGGCCTTGCCGGCGATCACGAGCTGCACCGGTCGTTCGGGGTCGAGCAGCAGGGCCTTCAGCCGGGCCGGGTCGCGCAGCATGAGCGTGAGCCGCTTGTACGACGGGACGCGCCGTGCGAAGCCGATGGTCAGGACGTCCGGGTTGAGCACCTTCTCGACCCAGCCGAGCTCGGCCGCGCTCGCCCCGCGCTGCAGCCACGACGCCCGCAGCCGGGCCCGGACGTCGTCGACGAGCCGCGCCCGAAGGGCCCGGCGCACATCCCAGAGGCGCTCGTCGGGCACCCGCTCGATGCCCTCCCAGCCGTGCGCCTCGTGGACGAGCTCGGGGCCGATCTCGCGCTCGGCCAGGTCGAGGACCTCGGGCGCCACCCAGGTCGGGGCGTGCACGCCGTTGGTGATGTGGCCGATCGGCACCTCGGGCGGGTCGAAGCCCGGCCACAGGCCGGCGAACATGCTCCTGCTCACGCTGCCGTGCAGCTCGGAGACGCCGTTGGCCCGCTGGGCCAGCCGCAAGCCCATGACCGCCATGTTGAACACCGAGGGGTCGCCGCCCTCGTAGTCCTCGGCGCCGAGGGCCAGCACCCGCTCGACGGGCACGCCCGGGCAGGCGTTGTCGCCCCCGAAGTACTGCTCGATCAGCTCGCGGGAGAAGCGGTCGATGCCCGCGGGCACCGGAGTGTGGGTCGTGAACACCGTCGCCGACCGGGCCGCCTCGATCGCGTCGTCGAAGGTCAGGCCGGACTCCTCGGTGAGCTCGCGGATGCGCTCGACCCCGAGGAAGCCCGCGTGCCCCTCGTTGGTGTGGAACACCTCGGGCGCGCTCGCCCCGGTGAGCCGCGAGTAGGCGCGCAGCGCCCGCACACCACCGATCCCGAGCAGCATCTCCTGGAGCAGCCGGTGCTCGCTGCCGCCGCCGTAGAGCCGGTCGGTCACCTCCCGCTCCGCCGGCGCGTTGTCCTCGACGTCGGAGTCGAGCAGGAGCAGCGGCACCCGGCCCACCTGCGCCCTCCACACCTGCGCCACGAGCTTCCGCGAGCCGGGCAGCCAGACCCGCACCTTGAGCGGCGAGCCGTCGGCCTCGCGCACCAACGAGATCGGCAGCCCGTTCGGGTCGATGACCGGGTAGCGCTCCTGCTGCCAGCCCTCACGGGAGAGCGACTGGGCGAAGTAGCCGGAGCGGTAGAGCAGACCGACCCCGACGATCGGCACACCGAGGTCCGACGCGGCCTTCAGGTGGTCCCCGGCGAGGATGCCGAGGCCGCCCGAGTACTGCGGCAGCACGGCCGTGATGCCGAACTCCGGCGAGAAGTACGCGATCGAGGCGGGGGCCTGCTCGCCCAGCGACTGGTACCACCGGTCGCCGGCGACGTACTCGCGCAGGTTCGCGGCGGCGTGCTCCACCCGGCCGACGACCTCCTGGTCCTCGGCCAGCGCCGCCAGCCGGTCCGGGCCGAGCGCCCCGAGCAGGGCCACGGGATCGTGGCCGACCTGGTCCCAGACCTCGGGATCGAGGCTGCGGAACAGGTGCTGGGACGCGGAGTGCCAGGACCAACGCAGGTTGAGCGCGAGCTCCCCGAGCGGGGCGAGCGGGGCCGGCAGGACGGTGCGGACGGTGAATCGACGGATGGCCTTCACTGGCGAGACGATACCGGCAGGCCGCGATGGGGACATCTGCGTCCCGGCGCGCGTCCACCCACGGGACACGGGATGTGCACGGAGCGGCTAGGTGGGTAGGTTCCGTGGCGATGACTGGACGCATCCCGATCATTGACGTGCAGCCCGCCGAGGGCTGCGGCAGGTGGCCGGCCAAGGCCGTCGTCGGCGAGACCTTCGAGGTCAGCGCCACGGTGTTCCGCGAGGGTCACGACGCGGTCAACGCCAACGTCGTGCTCCGCGACCCGAAGGGCCGCAAGGGCCCGTGGACGCCGATGCACCTGACGGTGCCGGGCACCGACCGGTGGGTCGCCGACGTCACGCCGACCAGCGAGGGCCGGTGGACCTTCTGCATCGAGGCGTGGAGCGACCCGGTGGCCACCTGGCACCACGCGGCGACGATCAAGGTCGCCGCGGGGGTCGACGTCGACCTGATGCTGGAGGAGGGGGCAGTGCTGCTCCAGCGGGCGGCGCAGGGCAGCCGTCCGGCCGCGGGCCGCCGCGCGCTGCTCGACGCCGTGGCGGCCCTGCGCGACGAGTCGCGCCCGGTCGAGGCCCGGCTGGCGGCCGCCGACTCACCGGACGTGCTGGCGACCCTGCAGGCCCACCCCCTGCGCGACCACGTCACCACCAGCGAGCGGCTGCCGCTGGTGGTCGACCGGGAGCGGGCGCTGTTCAGCAGCTGGTACGAGTTCTTCCCCCGGTCGGAGGGCGCGACCTTCGACCCGTCGACCGGCCGCACCCGGTCGGGCACGTTCCGCACCGCCATGGAGCGGCTGCCCGCGGTGGCGAAGATGGGCTTCGACATCGTCTACCTCCCGCCGATCCACCCCATCGGCAGCACCAACCGCAAGGGGCCCAACAACACCCTCACGCCCGGGCCGGACGACCCCGGCTCCCCGTGGGCCATCGGCGGCCCGGAGGGCGGCCACGACGCGGTGCACCCCGACCTCGGCACGATCGACGACTTCGACGCCTTCGTGGCGCGGGCCCGCGAGCTCGGCCTGGAGGTCGCGCTGGACCTCGCCCTGCAGTGCTCCCCCGACCATCCCTGGGTCAAGGAGCACCCGGAGTGGTTCACGGTGCTCGCCGACGGCACCATCGCGTACGCGGAGAACCCGCCGAAGAAGTACCAGGACATCTACCCGGTCAACTTCGACCGCGACCCCGAGGGCATCTACGCCGAGGTGCTGCGGGTGGTGCGCCACTGGATGGACCACGGCGTGCGCGTCTTCCGCGTGGACAACCCGCACACCAAGCCGGTCATGTTCTGGGAGTGGCTGCTCGGCGAGGTCCGCCGTACCGACCCGGACGTCCTCTTCCTGTCGGAGGCCTTCACGCGGCCGGCGATGATGCAGACCCTGGCCCGGGTCGGCTTCCACCAGTCCTACACGTACTTCACGTGGCGCAACGAGCGATGGGAGCTGGAGGAGTACCTCACCGAGCTCTCGCAGGAGACCGGCCACTTCCTGCGGCCCAACTTCTTCGTCAACACACCGGACATCCTGCACGCGTTCCTGCAGTACGGCGGGCCGCCGGCCTTCAAGCTGCGCGCCGTGCTGGCGGCGACCCTGTCGCCCTCCTGGGGCGTCTACGCGGGCTACGAGCTGTTCGAGCACGTGGCCGTCCGGCCGGGCAGCGAGGAGTACCTCGACTCGGAGAAGTACCAGATCCGGCTGCGCGACTGGGCCGCCGCCGAGGCGGACGGCCGCTCGCTCGCGCCGTACCTCACCCGGCTGAACGAGCTGCGGCGCCGCCACCCGGCGCTGCAGCGGCTGCGCAACCTGACGTTCCACGAGACCGACAACGACAAGGTCATCTGCTACTCGAAGCGGGACGGCCGCGGCCCCGAGGCCGACACCGTCATCGTCGTCGTCAACCTGGACCCGCACGGGGCCCGGGAGGCGACCGTGCGTCTGGACATGCCCGCGCTGGGCCTGGACTGGACCGACTCCCTCGCCGTCCATGACGAGCTCAACGGGGAGACCTACGTCTGGGGCGAGCACAACTACGTGCGGCTGGACCCCTTCGTCGAGCCCGCACACGTGTTCACGGTCCGGAGGACCAGCCGGTGAGCGAGCCCCTGCCCGATCTGCACAACCCGGCGGCCATCGACAACTTCGCCGACCTCCCCGATGAGCAGCGCGACCCGTACTGGTACAAGCGCGCGGTCTTCTACGAGGTCCTCGTCCGCTCCTTCAAGGACAGCAACGGCGACGGCACGGGTGACCTCGTCGGCCTGATGGAGAAGCTCGACTACCTGCAGTGGCTGGGCGTCGACTGCATCTGGCTGCCGCCCTTCTTCAAGTCGCCGCTGCGCGACGGTGGCTACGACGTGAGCGACTACGTCGACGTGCTGCCGGAGTTCGGCACGCTGGGCGACTTCGTGGAGTTCGTCGACGCCGCCCACGTCCGGGGCATCCGCGTGATCATCGACTTCGTCATGAACCACACGTCCGACCAGCACCCGTGGTTCCAGGCGTCACGCACCGACCCCGAGGGGCCCTACGGCGACTTCTACGTCTGGGCCGACACCGACGAGGCCTTCTCCGACGCGCGCATCATCTTCGTCGACACCGAGACCTCCAACTGGACCTTCGACCCGGTCCGCAAGCAGTACTTCTGGCACCGGTTCTTCAGCCACCAGCCCGACCTCAACTTCGAGAACGAGCGCGTCCAGGAGGCGGTGATCGAGGCGCTGAAGTTCTGGTTGGACCTGGGCATCGACGGGTTCCGCCTCGACGCCGTGCCATACCTGTACGAGGAGGAGGGCACGAACTGCGAGAACCTCCCCCGGACGCACGAGTTCCTCAAGCGGGTCCGCAAGGAGGTCGACGCGCAGTACCCCGACCGGGTCCTGCTCTGCGAGGCGAACCAGTGGCCGGCGGACGTGGTCGAGTACTTCGGCGCGGACGGCGACGAGTGCCAGATGGCGTTCCACTTCCCCGTCATGCCGCGGCTGTTCATGGGCGTGCGCCGGGAGTCGCGCTACCCGATCTCCGAGATCATGGCGCAGACCCCGTCGATCCCCGACAACTGCCAGTGGGGCGTCTTCCTGCGCAACCACGACGAGCTCACCCTCGAGATGGTGACCGACGAGGAACGCGACTACATGTGGGCCGAGTACGCCAAGGACCCCCGCATGAAGGCCAACATCGGGATCCGTCGCCGCCTCGCCCCGCTGCTCGAGAACGACCGCAACCAGCTCGAGCTCTTCACCGCCCTGCTCCTCTCGCTGCCCGGGTCCCCGGTCCTCTACTACGGCGACGAGATCGGCATGGGCGACAACATCTGGCTCGGCGACCGCGACGGTGTGCGCACCCCGATGCAGTGGACCCCGGACCGCAACGCGGGCTTCTCCACCTGCAACCCCGGCCAGCTGAACCTGCCGGTGATCATGGACCCGATCTACGGCCACCAGGTGACGAACGTCGAGGCCCAGCTCGCCAGCTCCACCTCCTTCCTGCACTGGACCCGCCGGATGATCGAGGTGCGCAAGGAGAACCCGGCCTTCGGCCTCGGGACGTGGAGGGACCTCGGCGGCAGCAACCCCAGCGTCCTGTCCTTCGTCCGCGAGTTCGGCGACGACATCGTCCTGTGCGTCAACAACCTCTCGCGGTTCCCGCAGCCCGTCGAGCTCGATCTGCGCCTGTGGGAGGGCCGCCGTCCGGTCGAGCTGCTGGGCACGGTCGCGTTCCCCGAGATCGGCGAGCTCCCCTACCTGCTGACCCTTGCCGGCCACGGCTTCTACTGGTTCCGGCTGGCTCCACCGGAAGGGGTCCTCTAGATGGACACCGCGGCACTCACCGCCTTCCTGGGCGAGCAGCGCTGGTTCGCCGGCAAGGGACGCAGCTGGCAGGTCAGCTCCGTCACGACGCTGGGCTGGCTGCGCGAGCAGATGCCCGCCGTGCGCATCGTGCTCGTGACCGTCGCCTACGAGGACGGGGACACCGAGACCTACCAGCTCCCGCTGGTGCACCACGCCGGCCCGGTCGAGCACCTGCTGCACGCGATGGTCGGCGAGGACATCGACCAGGAGGGCCACCACACCTTCGTGTTCGACGCGCTGCACGACAAGGACGCCACCGGCGTCTGGCTCGACGGCATCGCGCGGGAGCGCTCCGGCGACGGCTGGCGGTTCCACCGGGACCCGAGCGCCACCGAGCTGCCGGAGCCGGGCCCGTCGATCGTCATCGGCGCCGAACAGAGCAACACCTCGGTGGTCTTCGGCTCCTCGGTGATCCTCAAGTCGTTCCGCAAGGTCTCCCCCGGGCTCAACCCCGACATCGAGGTGCACTCGGCACTCGCCGCGGCCGGCAGCACCCACATCGCCCGGCCGCTCGGCTGGCTCGAGGGACGCTGGCACGGCGCACCGGGCGACGGCGAGGCCTCGGCCAGCCTGGCCATGGCCCAGGAGTTCCTGCACAACGCCACCGAGGGCTGGGAGCTCGCGAAGACCAGTGTGCGCGACCTCTACGCCGAGGGCGACCTGCACGCCGACGAGGTCGGCGGGGACTTCGCCGGGGAGGCGCACCGCCTGGGCGCGACGACCGCCGAGGTGCACCGCGACCTGGCGGCCGCCCTCCCGACGGCCACTCTGGACCCGAAGGAGCTCGCCCTGCTCGCCGGTGCGATGCGCGAGCGGCTCGAGCGGGCCGCCGCGGAGGTCACCGAGCTGGGCCCGTACGTCGAGGCGTTGCGCGCAGCCTTCGACGACGTCGCCGCGATCCGCGATCCCGTACACGTGCAACGGGTGCACGGCGACTACCACCTCGGCCAGGTCATGCGCACGCTCGAGGGCTGGATGCTGCTCGACTTCGAGGGCGAGCCCGCGCGCCCCCTCGAGCAGCGCCGCGCCCTCGACTCGCCGCTCAAGGACGTCGCCGGCATGCTGCGGTCGTTCGACTACGCGGCCCGCCACCTGCTCGCCGACTACCCCCACGACTCCCAGCGGGAGTACCGCGCCGCCGAGTGGGCAGACCGCAACCGCGTCGCCTTCTGTCGGGGCTACGCCGAGGTCAGCGGCCGCGATCCGCGCGACGACGCCGTCCTGCTGCGTGCCTTCGAGACCGACAAGGCTGTGTACGAGGTGATGTACGAGGCCAGGAACCGGCCCCGCTGGCTGCCCATCCCGATGTCCGCCATCCACAGGCTCGCCGCCACCGGCGAGGAGGGAGCACCGTGAGACAGGCCATGCAGCAGACGCCCCGGCCGGTGAGCCAGGAGGACCTGCAGCGGCTGGTCGCAGGCGCGCACCACGACCCGCACTCGATCCTTGGGCCGCACCCCGGCGACGGGACCGAGGGTGTGACCATCCGCACGCTGCGGCCCTGGGCCACGGCCGTGACCGTGCTCGTCGGCAGCGACCGCCACGAGCTGCGGCACGAGCACGGCGGCGTGTGGGTCGGTGTCGTCCCCGGGCCGGACGTCCCCGACTACCGGCTCGAGGTCGCGTACGACGGGCCGGGTGCCGTCGTCGACGATCCCTACCGGTTCCTGCCGACGCTGGGCGAGTTCGACCTGCACCTCATCGGAGAGGGCCGCCACGAGCAGCTCTGGCAGGTGCTCGGCGCCCACACCCGCAGCTACCAGGGTCTGGCCGGCACGGTCCACGGCACGTCCTTCGCGGTCTGGGCGCCCAGCGCCCAGGGGGTCCGCGTCGTCGGCGACTTCAACTACTGGGACGGCCGGGCGCACCCGATGCGGGCCATGGGCTCCACCGGCGTGTGGGAGCTGTTCGTCCCCGGGGCGGGCGACGGCGCCCACTACAAGTTCGAGGTGCTGGGCCAGGACGGGGTGTGGCGCCAGAAGGCCGACCCGATGGCCTTCCGGACGGAGACCCCGCCGGCGACCGCCTCGGTCGTCTTCACGTCTGCCTACGAGTGGGGCGACGACGAGTGGCTGGACCGGCGGGCCAAGACCGACCCCCTCACCAGCCCGATGAGCATCTACGAGGTGCACCTCGGCTCGTGGCGCCAGGGCCTGTCCTACCGTCAGCTCGCCGACGACCTGGTCGGGCACGTGAAGTACCTGGGCTTCACCCACGTCGAGTTCCTGCCCGTGGCGGAGCACCCGTTCGGCGGCTCCTGGGGCTACCAGGTCTCCTCCTACTTCGCCCCCACGTCGCGGTTCGGCTCCCCCGACGACCTGCGCTACCTCATCGACCGCCTGCACCAGGCCGGCATCGGCGTCATCGTCGACTGGGTGCCGGCCCACTTCCCCAAGGACGCGTGGGCCCTGGCCCGCTTCGACGGGACGGCGCTCTACGAGCACCCCGACCCTCGTCGTGGCGAGCAGCCCGACTGGGGCACCTACGTGTTCGACTTCGGCCGCACCGAGGTGCGCAACTTCCTGGTCGCCAACGCCCTCTACTGGCTCGAGGAGTTCCACGTCGACGGCCTGCGGGTCGACGCGGTCGCGTCGATGCTCTACCTCGACTACTCGCGCAAGGAGGGCGAGTGGCTGCCCAACCAGTTCGGCGGCCGCGAGAACCTCGACGCGGTGTCGTTCCTGCAGGAGGTGAACGCCACGGCGTACCGGCGCGTGCCCGGGATCGTGACCATCGCCGAGGAGTCCACGGCCTGGCCGGGAGTCACCCGGCCGACCCACCTCGGCGGGCTCGGCTTCGGCTTCAAGTGGAACATGGGCTGGATGCACGACTCGCTCGGCTACATGAGCCGCGAGCCGATCTACCGGCAGTACCACCACCACCAGATGACGTTCTCGATGATGTACGCCTACTCCGAGAACTACGTGCTGCCGATCTCCCACGACGAGGTGGTGCACGGCAAGGGCTCGCTGCTGCGCAAGATGCCCGGTGACCGGTGGCAGCAGCTCGCCAACCTGCGCGCCTACCTCGCGTTCATGTGGGCGCACCCGGGCAAGCAGCTCCTGTTCATGGGATCGGAGCTCGGCCAGGAGTCGGAGTGGGCGGAGTCGCGCAGCCTCGACTGGTGGCTCACGGACAACCCCGACCACCGGGGCGTACAGACCCTCGTGCACGACCTCAACCGGGCTTACCACGACACCTCGGCCCTGTGGTCGCGCGACGCCGAGCCCGACGGGTTCCAGTGGATCGACGCCAACGATGCGGGCAACAACACGTTCTCGTTCCTGCGCTACGGGAACGACGGGTCAGCGCTGGCCTGCGTCGCCAACTTCTCGGCGGTCCCCCACGAGGGCTACCGGATCGGCCTGCCGCTGCCCGGGCGCTGGGACGAGGTGCTCAACACCGATGCCGATGTGTACAGCGGCAGCGGCGTCGGCAACCTCGGCGGCGTGGACGCGTCCGACGAGCCCTGGCACGGGCAGCCCGCGTCGGTGTCCCTGCGGGTCCCGCCGCTGGGCACGGTCTGGCTGCGTCACGCCGGCTGACCGTGCCGCCGCCGCCGCGGAGGCGGACGGGCCCCGGTGGTCCGGTCCGGCTGCGCCGCCCGGGGACGCCGTGCCACGATGCGGCTCGTGGACACCGCCGCGACGGACCGGTTCACAACCGCTGACCTCGCCGTCGCGGTGGTCCGGCCGGGTGACCGAGTCTTCGTCGGCACCGCCTGCGCCACCCCGCGGGCGCTCGTCCGCGCCCTCGAGCAGCGCGCGCTCGACATGCCCGGGGTCCAGCTCGTCCACTTCCTCACCGACGGCGTCACGGTCGACTTCGGCAAGGGGCCGACCAGCCTGTTCCACCACCGGGTCACGTTCGTGGGACGCGACGTGCGCGACCTGCCGCCCAGCATGGTCGACTACGTCCCGATCTCGCTGGCCGACGTCCCCGCGCTGTTCTCCTCGCGCCAGCAGCCGCTCGACGTCGCGTTCGTGCAGGTGGGACCGCCCGACGACGACGGCATGTGCAGCCTGGGTGTGTCCGTCGACGTCACCCTCGCCGCGGTCCGGGCAGCCCGGATCGTCGTCGCCGAGGTCAACCCAGCCATGCCGCGGACCCACGGCGAGAGCCTCGTGCCGGTGGGCCGCTTCGCTCATCTCGTCATGGTCGACACACCCGTCATCGAGTTCGACCACGAGCCGCTGGGGCCGGTCGGCCGGCAGATCGCCCGTTACGTCGCCCGCCTCGTCGGCGACGGAGCCACCCTGCAGATCGGCCTGGGCCAGGTGCCCAACGAGATGCTGCACCTGCTCACCAACCGTCGTGACCTCGGGATCCACTCAGACGTGATCACCGAGCCGCTCGTCGACCTCATCGAGGCGGGAGCGGTGACCGGGAGCCGGAAGGGCATCCACCCCCACCGCGTGGTGGCGAGCTACGCGATGGGGACCCGGCGCCTCTACGACCTGCTCGACGACAACGTGCGCTTCGAGCTGCGCCCCATCGAGTACGTCTGCGACCCCGGGGTGATCGCCCGCAACACCGCGATGGTGTCGGTCACCCAGGCGCTCGCTGTCGACCTCACCGGGCAGGTGTGCGCCGACTGGCTGGCGAACGCGCCGTACGCCGGGGTCTCGACGCAGCCCGACTTCCACCACGGGGCCCGCCAGTCCCCCGGCGGCAAGGCCGTCGTCTGCCTCGCCTCGACCCATCCCGACGGCAGCAGCGCGATCAAGCTCGGCCTGAGCCCGGGCGAGGCGGTCGCCATCCCCCGGGCCGACGTGCACTGGCTCGTCACGGAGTACGGCACGGCCTACCTGCACGGCCGGTCCCTGCGGGAGCGCGCCATGGCCCTGCTGGAGGTCGCCCACCCGGACCACCGCGAGCGGCTGCTCGCGGAGGCCGCCGCGACCGGCCTGGTGCCGGCAACGGCCAGGCTGCGCAGCCGGTCCGCCTATCCGGTCGAGGAGGAGAGCCGCCACGTCCTCCGCGACGGCGCGGAGGTGCTGCTGCGCCCGACCCGCTCGACCGACGCTCCCGCCATGCAGGAGCTGTTCTTCCGCCTGACCCCCGAGGACGTGTACACCCGCTTCTTCCGCAGGCTCAGCTCGCTGACGCTGGAGAAGGCCGAGCACCTGTGCAGCGTGAGCTACGAGCACGAGATGGCGTTCGCCGCCGTCATCGGCGAGGGAGGCACCGAGCGGGTGATCGGCACCGGCTGCTACTACGTCGAGGCGGACACCGGGCTCGCCGACGTCGCGTACATGGTCGACCCGGCGTGGCAGGGCCGCGGAGTGGGCCAGCTCCTGCAGGCCCGGCTGACCGACTACGCGCGCCGCCACGGCGTACGCGGCTTCACCGCCGACGTGCTCGCCCACAACGAGGCGATGCTCTCGGTCATGCGCAGGTCGGGCTGCGACATGACCGTCCGGCCCAGCAACGGCGAGATCGAGGTGACCCTGCTGTTCTGACGCAGGCCCTCAGAAAAGGGCGTTGGCCAGCGCCGTGCGCGCCCTTGCCACCCGCTCGTCCTGCGGTCCGACGATCTCGAACATGTCGAGCAGGTGCTGGCGCGCCCGGTCGCGGTCGTCGCCGCTGCTGCGGCGCACCACCTCGATGAGCCGCAGGAAGGCGTCCTCCACGTGGCCGCCGAGCAGGTCCAGGTCGGCGGCGGCCGTTTGCGCCGCGACGTCGTCGGGCCGCTCGGCCGCGGCCTGCCGGACCGCCCGCTCGTCGAGGTCGCGGGTGCGCCGCATCAGCTCGACCTGCGCCAGCCCGGCCTTCGCGTCGGCGTCACCCGGCGACTGGTCGAGCAGCGCCCGGTAGGCGGCGGCCGCCGCGTCGAGATCGCCCCGCTCGATGGCGTCGTAGGCCTCGTCGTAGCGCGGGTCGTGCGGCGGCTCGGCCGGCTCCTCGCCCTGCTCGGTGGGAGCCACCCGGCCGCTCACCCCGTTGGCCTCGGCGACGCGCAGCAACTCGTCGAGGTACTGCCTGACCTGCGGCTCCGGCAGCGCGCCCTGGAACAGCGGGATCGGCTGGCCCTTGACGACGGCGAACACCGACGGGATCGACTGCACCTGGAAGGCCGCACCGAGCCGCTGGTTGGCGTCCACGTCGATCTTGGCGAGCACCCACCGCCCCCCGTCGCCGAGCGCGAGCCGCTCGAGCACCGGGCTCAGCTGCTTGCACGGGCCGCACCAGTCGGCCCAGAAGTCGATGACGACGGGCACGGTCATCGACTGCTCCACGACGGTGGCCTGGAAGTCGGCCTCGGTCACGTCGATGACGATGCCCCCGGCCGCCCCACCCTGGCCGGCGGCTGCCGGCGCCTGGCCCGCCGGGGCCCGCGATGCGAGCGAGGACAGGTCGACGGCGCCGTACGGGTTGATGCTGGGCTGGCTCATGCCCCCATCATCGCAGCGCCGACGGTGGTCTGCGCCGGTGCCTCCGCCGAGCCCGGTCTAGAAGCGGGGCGGCTCGCGGTAGTCGCCCCACTCGGCGCGCAGGGCGTCGCAGATCTCGCCGAGCGTCGCCTCGGCCCGCACCGCGTCGAGCATGGCCGGCACCATGTTGCCGTCGCCGCGGGCGACCTCGACCATGCGGGCCAGCGCGGCGTCGATGGCTGCGGCGTCGCGGCCGTCCCGCCGGGCGCCGAGGACGCGCTTCTGCTCGCGCTCCACCTCGTGGGAGACGCGCAGGATCTCCAACGGCTCCTCGACGGTGTTGGTGTGGCAGTTGACGCCGACGATCTTCTTCTCGCCCTTCTCCAGCGACCGCTGGTAGGCGAAGGCCGACTCGGCGATCTCCGACATGAACCAGCCGTCCTCGATGCCGCGCAGCAGGCCGGAGGTGATCGTGCCGTCGGAGCCCATGTCCTTGATGCGGGCGAAGATCGCCTCCGCCTCGGCCTCGATCTTGTCGGTCAGCGCCTCGACGTACCACGACCCGCCGAGCGGGTCCGCGACGTTCACGACGCCGGTCTCCTCCATGATCACCTGCTGGGTGCGCAGCGCGATCTCGGCGGCCTTCTCGCTGGGCAGCGCGAGCACCTCGTCGAGCGCGTTGGTGTGCAGCGAGTTCGTGCCGCCGAGCACCGCGGCGAGCGCCTCGACGGCCGTGCGCACGATGTTGTTGTCGGGCTGCTGGGCCGTCAGCGAGACACCCGCGGTCTGGGTGTGGAACCGCAGCCACTGCGCCTTCTCGGTCTTCGCGCCGTAGACGTCGCGCATCCAGCGGGCCCAGATGCGCCGGGCCGCGCGGAACTTCGCGATCTCCTCGAAGAAGTCGACGTGCGAGTCGAAGAAGAACGACAGCCCGGGTGCGAACTGGTCGACGTCCAGGCCGCGCGACTGGCCGAGCTCGACGTAGCCGAACCCGTCGGCCAGCGTGAACGCGAGCTCCTGGGCGGCCGTCGAGCCGGCCTCCCGGATGTGGTAGCCGGAGACGCTCAACGGCTTGTACGCCGGGATGTTCTCGACGCAGTACTCCATCAGGTCGCCGATGAGTCGCAGGTGCGGCTCGGGCGGGAACAGCCACTCCTTCTGCGCGATGTACTCCTTGAAGATGTCGGTCTGCAGCGTGCCGTTCAGCGTCGCGATGTCCACGCCCTGTCGCTCCGCGGCGACGAGGTACATGCAGAACACCGGCACGGCCGGGCCGCTGATCGTCATCGACGTGGTGACGTCGCCGAGCGGGATGTCGCTGAACAGCACGTCCATGTCGGCAGCGGAGTCGATCGCCACGCCGCAGTGGCCGACCTCGCCGAGCGAGCGCGGGTCGTCGGAGTCACGCCCCATGAGGGTCGGCATGTCGAACGCCACCGAGAGTCCGCCGCCGCCCGAGCGCAGGATCATCTTGTAGCGCTCGTTGGTCTGCTGGGCGTTGCCGAAGCCGGCGAACTGCCGGATGGTCCACGACCGGCCGCGGTAGCCCGTCGGGTAGAGCCCGCGCGTTAACGGGAACTCCCCCGGCCAGCCGATCCGCTCGAACCCCTCGACCGTGTCCCCCGGGCGGGGGCCGTAGACCGGGTCGACCTCGACGCCGGACAGCGTCGTGAAGTCGGCCTCGCGCTTGCGGGCGGCGTCATAGCGCGCCTGCCACCGCTCGCGACCGGACTCGATCTCGTGGGCGTCCACGGGGCCTCCCGATGTGACGTTGCACGCCCGATCTGACGTGCAGCGCGTCACAGGGTACTGCTCCGCCCGCCACTGCACTCGAGCCACCGGCTCGCCGGAGTGCCGGCGAGCTGCACTAGGTGGTCTGCTTGCGCGCTGTGCCCTCGGCGTCGCTGCGTGCTCGGGGGACTCGGGTCGTCGCCGCGCCGGTGGAGGCGGCTCGCCGGGTCGTCGTGCGCCGGCCAGCCGCACGACGGGGGGCTTCCTGCCGTGCCGACCCCTGCTTCGACGCGACCGCTGCGGCCGCCCGCTTCCGGCCCGAGTCGTCACCGCCCTGCGCCGTCACGGAGGTCTCGTCCCGCACGTAGGCGCGCGCCCGCTGTTCGGCAACCCACGTGCCGGCGGCGACCGCGGCCGCGACCGGCCAGTCCAGCACGCCGATGACCGCAAGCCCACCGAGTCCGCCGATCCACAGCGCCCGCCCGCGCAGGCTGCGCGGATCGACATGCGGCATCAGTCGACCAGTCCCCGGCACGTGCACGCCTCGTACGTGCACGCTGGGCACGTGGACGCCTGGGAGGGGCACCCGGTACACACGCAACGTAGGCACCACCACCGGCGCACTAGGCCGTCGGCCGGCGCCCTCGGTCGCCTGCTCGGCCCTGGTGCGGGCTGCTGAGTCGCTCATCGCGTTCTCCTCGTCGTCGTCCCCCGTCGTCACGGTGCTCGCTGTCAGGCGTCGGTGCTTCCGGGCGCATCACCGCCGCCCGCAGCTGGGTGCACCCCAGACTCAGGCTCCGCCGCCTGCCGTGGTGCTGGCAAGGTCGCGACGCTCGGCCGCGGCTGGGCCATCGACTGCGCAGACGGTTCCGGCGCCTGCACGGTCGGCTCCGGCAAGGCCCATCGCACGACGGCGGGGACAAGCAGCGACGCTGCTGTCGCCGTGCCGGCAGCCGTGAGCCCGATGGTCCAGCCGACCGGGCCCAGGGGTCGGCTTCCGAAGAAGTGGCTCACCCCGGGTGTGGCCACGATCCCGGCCAGCGCCGCAGCCGAGACGACGCTGGCACCCAGGACGAGCGGGCTGTGCAGGCCGAGGACGGCGGTCTGCCCGAGCTGGGCGCCGACCAGTGCGACCAGCGCCACGGTTGACGCCCTCCCAGCCGTGCCGGTCACCCGGGCCGCGGCCCAACCACCGCCGGCCGCGGCGGCGGTCAACGCGCCCCGGATCAGGACGTCCCGCACCAGGGCCTGGCCCAGCGAGGCGTCCGGCCCCTCGCGCAGCAGGTCCTCCGGCGATCGGCTGCGTGGCGGTCGCACGGCCAGCGCGGTCGACGGCAACAGGTCGGTCAGCAGGTTGACCAGCAGCAGCTGGCGGGCGTTGAGTGCCGGGCCGCCGGGAAGCAGTCCGGTGGCCACCGTGAAGCCGATCTCGCCTAGGTTGCCGCCGAGCAGCACTCCGACCGCGTCGCGGACTGACGTCCAGGTCGCCCGGCCCTCGACGATGGCAGCGATGATCGTCTCCAGTGCGTCGTCGGTGACCACCAGGTCGGCGGCCTCCTTCGCAGCGTTCGTGCCCCGTCGGCCCAGCGCCACCCCGACGTCCGCGAGCCGGATGGCCGGCGCGTCGTTGGCGCCGTCGCCGGTGACAGCCACCACCCGACCCCGATCCTGGAGCACTCGCACGATCCGGACCTTGTGCTCGGGACTGACCCGGGCGAAGACCGAGCCTCGCGCCAGCAGCTCGGCCAGCTCGTCGTCACCGCGGCGGTCGACCTCCGACCCGGTCACGACGGTGCCATCGAGGATCCCGAGCTCGGCCGCGATCGCCTCCGCGGTGCTGGGATGGTCACCGGTGAGCATCACGACCCGGACCCCTGCCTCGAGGACACCGCGCACCGCCGCAGCCGCACTGGCGCGGACCGGGTCGCTGAAGGCAAGCAGGCCGACCAGCCCGAGTCGGCCGACCCGTTCGTCGTCGAGGTCCCCGCGCCCGGACGCGTCCCGTTCCGCGACGGCCAGCACCCGGAAGCCGTGTCGGGCCAGCTGCTCCACCTCGTCCTCGACGCGGGCTCGCGCCTCGTCGTCCAGCGGCCGGCTTGCGGCGGCTCGGCGGATGTCGGAGCACCGTGGCAGCACGATCTCGGGCGCGCCCTTGACCGAGATCAGCGGGCCTGCCGAGGTCGTGCCGAGCACGGCGTGGAAGCCCCGTGCCGACTCGAAAGGCAGCTCCGCGGCCGGTTGCCATGACGCGACCTCGGCGTCCGGGGTCACGTCCGCGTGCCGTGCCGCACGCAGCACGGCCCGGTCCGTCGGGTGTGGGAGTCGGCCACCTGCCTTGGCCTGCGGCGTGGCCCGCAGCCCGGCGGCCAGGACCGCCCTGCCCGCGTCGTCGAGAGCGGACAGCGGGGTGCCCGCCGCCCCGGCGTCGGCGGCCCGTGCCCCGGGGCCGCGCCCCTCCGGTCCCCGCTCAGCCGCGTCCGCGGGCCACACCGCGTGCAGGCTCATCCGGCCCTCGGTCAGGGTGCCGGTCTTGTCGAAGCACAGCACGTCGACCCGCCCGAGGGTCTCCACGGTGGACGATGACCGCACCAGCGCGCCCTGCCGCGCAAGCCTCTTGGCGGCGCTGAGCTGCGCCAGGCCGGCGACGATCGGCAGCCCCTCCGGTACCGCCGCGACCGCGAGGCTGACACCGGTGCCGAGCGTGCGGTTGATGGGCACACCACGCAGCAGCCCGGCGCCGACCAGTCCCACACCGGCACCGAGGGCGAGCGGAACCGTCGCCGCGGTCAGCTTCTGCAGCCGCGCCTGCACGCCACCCGGCCGCCGCGGTCCGGCAGCTGCTCGCGCGGCCCGGCCGACCTCCGTGCCGGGGCCGGTTGCGACGACGACCCCGACCGCGCGCCCAGCGGCCACCGTCGTGCCCTCGTAGAGCATGTTGCGTCGGTCCGCGAGGGCCGCACTGGCGACGGGGCTCGACATCTTGCGCACCAGCTGGGACTCCCCGGTGAGACTGGACTCGTCCACCTCGACACCCGCCGCCTCGATGATCCGCGCGTCGGCCGGGACGGCGTCCCCGGCCTCGACCGTGATGAGGTCACCGTCCACCAGATGGTCGGCTGTGACCGTGGTGTCCTCGCCGCCCCGCAGCAGCTTGACCCGGACCGCCGAGACATCGACGAGCTTGCGTAGAGCACGCTGCGCCCCGACGCGCTGCAGACCGCCGAGCAAGGCGTTGACGCTCATCACCGAGCCGATGAGGACCGCATCGGTGACCGAGCCGCCGACTGCGGACAGGCCCGCTCCACCGGCCAGGGCCGGCGTCAACGGGTTGGCCAGCTCCTCGAGGGATGCGCCGACCACGGTGGGCGTCTCTTCCTCGTCATCGGGTGGCCGGCGCCGCAGCCGCGCCTGCGCCTCCTGCGCAGACAAGCCTTCCTGCCCGCTGCCCAGAGCCCGGAGGGCGGCATCCCGGTCCAGCTCGTGCCACGGGGTGATGTCGACCGGTATCGGGTCGGGCCGCAACCCGACCTGCCTGGCCAGGTAGACCCCAGTCGCGATGGACGCGACGCTCGCCGCGTTGACCCCCAGCATGGCGCGGGCCGCGGCGTCCCGGCGCGGCCCGGCGAGCGCCAGGATGGCGCCGACTCCTGATCCGTAGGTCGCCAACGTCACCCCGAGCGAGCTGGCCCGCGCCGCCGGGCGCAGGGCGGACAGCAGGCGGGCCGCCTGGCCCAGGCCAGGGCCGCAGAGCACGTGCGCACCCCACGGCGGCTGCTCGCCCTCGCGCAGCACGCCGATCCCGCAGTCGCTCGCAGCCAGCGCTGCGGCCTCACGGCCGGAGACCACCAGCACCACGCGGCCGGACTCCTGCAGCTCTCGGACCGACCGACGTAACGCAGTACCACCGGCCACCGTCGCGCTGACATGCAGACGCGCGGCCACGCCGTACGACGCTCCGCCGACCACCAGGTCGGCCGCGTGCCGAGCGGTCGCCACCAGCGTCTCGGCGAGCGGGTCGAGTGCCCGCTCGGCGGCAACCACCGCCACCGCCGCGCCGCTGCGCGTCAGCAGCAACAACCGGCATCCCGGACGCCGGACCGCCCGTGCAGCTGCCCGAACCACCGGGTCGCGTTCCTCGTCCCGAACCAGCGGGCGCAGCCGCCACCGGCCGCGCGACGCAGGCGCCGTCGGGTCCCGCGGGTCGAGCAGCGCACGGGCGTGGGCGGACACGTCGGCGCGAAGGTCACCGTCGAGCGGCATGACTGCCGTGGCCGCCCACGCGCGGCCCATCAGCAGGTCGGCGTCCAGCACGATCGTGTCGATGCGGTCCAGCCTCCGCAGCACCTCGCTGTCCATCGCGACGACGTCCCGGGCGGCGAGCACGACACCGAGGTGGGCGGCGTAGGCCTCGCGTCCCAGCCGGGCGGCGCGCGGCGTGCTCGCGGCCAGCGCCGCCACCGCCGGTCGCCAGTCGCGGGTCGCCGCGAGCGCCGTCGCGGTGGCGGCCAGCCCCGCCACGGCCGCGCGGTCCGCGTGCCGCTCCACCGGGCCAGCCGGCAACGGGACCGGTCGCGGCTCGTACGGCACACCGGACCCCGGCCCGCGGCCCGGCAGACCGTGCAGCTCGGGCTCGCGGCGGTGCCAGGCCGCGCGGCGAGCCAGGATCTCGCGCACCATGACGCCGCGGTGGGTCGCGTCGGCGAGCAACCCCGTCGGCCCCTGCGCGAGACCTTGCGCGACCGCGCTGGCCAGCGCCAGCCCGACGTCCGCAGTGGCACGGCCGATGACGTTCTCCAGCTCACGGCGCAGCCGAGGCGAGGCATCGACCAGCGCCAGTAGCGACGCGACCTCCGTCGAGAGCGGCGCCGACCGGGCGACCTTGAGCACCGCGCCGACGCTGATGCCCAGTGCGTCGGCGCCCAGGGCCACCAGCTGGCGGTCCAACGGCTCACGGTCGCCAGGGTGCTCGGCCCGGTCGGTCGGGAACCGCTCCTGCGCCAGCTCGTGGGTCTCCTCGACCCCCTCGACCACCTCGACGAGGTCGTCGAGGTCGAGCTGGCCGTCGTCGAACGCCACGACGACCCGCCCGAGCACCTCGTTGACCTCGGCCCAGTGCACTCCCGGCAAACGGGACAGCTCACCGACGACCTCGTCGCGCAACCGCTCGCGCTCGGGCAGGTGAGAACCGCGCACCTCGAGGTGCGCCCGACCGTGACCGACCCAGGCACGGCGCGCGCGCCGACCCGAACCACCGCGCAGCGTGAGCTCTCGGGCGACGGTGCGGACCGGCGTCAGCAGCGTCGCAACACCCGGCAGCACTCGTTCACGCTAAGGACCAGGCCACGGCCGTGACGTCACCCGCTCTGGGTGAGGCAGGTGCCGGCGAGGCGTGGTCGCGATCCGGGACGGCGGACCTGCGCATCCGCGACCATCAGCTGGCCCGGAGCCGGCTGATGACCCGACCGCAGCCGCGGCAGCGGCGGTCCTCAGTCCTCGAGCCGCCCGTCGTGCAGGTGCAGCAACCGGTCGCAGCGGTCGGCGACCTCCTGGTCGTGGGTCGCGACCACGATCGCGGCCCCGGCGTCGGCCTGCGCCCGCAGCGCCTCCACCACGACGTCGCGGTTGTCGCCGTCGAGCTCGGAGGTCGGCTCGTCGGCGATCACCAGGTCGGCCCGGCAGGCCAGGGCCCGGGCCACGGCGACCCGCTGGCGCTGGCCGCCGGAGAGCTGGCCCACGAGCCGGTCGGCGACGGGCGCGACCCCGACGGCGGCGAGCGCCGCCGCGATGCGCTGGTCGGCCGCCTCGCCGTGCACGCCGCGGGCCTGCAGCGCCAGGTCGACGTTCTCCGCGGCCGTGAGCACGGCGACCAGCCCGTAGTTCTGCGGGACGTAGCCGACGCGCAGCAGGTGCCGGTGGTCGTGCGGCCGCACCGGCTCGCCGGCGTAGCGCACGACGCCCTCCCCCGGTGCCATGACGCCGGCAAGCAGGCTCAGCAGCGTGGTCTTGCCCGCGCCGGACGGCCCCATGACACCCAACAGCTGGCCCGGCGCGCAGGACAGCGAGACCGTGTCGAGCACGGCCCGCCCTCCACGGCGTACGACGAGGCCATCGGCCACCAGCTCGTGGCCCGTCGACTGCACCGCCATCGTCATCCCGTCTCCTCCATCCGCGTGATGCGCAGGCCGTCCTCCTCGCGGTGGACGCGCACCAGCGTCCCCGGCGGCCACTCGTCGAGCAGCTCCTCGGGCAGGTGCACCGAGCCGTCCTTGTCGACGACCGAGAACTGCTCACCGCGCCGGCCCTCGGTGCCGACCCGGCCGCCCCGCATGGTGACCGTGCGACCGAGGTGCAGGCCGACCTCGGGGTCGTGGGTGACCAGCACGACGGTCGTGCCGAACCGCTCGTTCACGCGGGTGAGCAGGTCGAGCACCTGGGCCCGGGCCGGCGCGTCGAGCTGGGAGGTCGGCTCGTCGGCGAGCAGGACGCCCGGGCCGTTGGCCACGCCCACCGCGACCGCCACGCGCTGCTGCTCGCCACCCGAGAGCGAGGACAGCCGGGCCCCGGCGAGGTCCCCGAGCTCGAGCGACTCGAGCAGCTGGCGCGGCCCCGGCACGTCCTTCCCGCGGTCCTTGCGGGCGGCGCGTTGCGCGAACCGCACGTTCTCCTCGGCCGTGGCGAACGGCAGCAGGTTGCGCGCCGCGCCCTGCAACACCATGCCGACCGACGACGCCCGCATCCCCAGCAGCTGACGCTCGGTCATCTTGCCCACGTCGTGCGAGCCGACGAGCAGCCGCCCGGCCGACGGCCTCAGCAGGCCGCCGATGAGGTTGAGCAGGGTCGACTTCCCCGAGCCCGAGGGGCCCAGCAGGGCCACCCGCTCGCCCGCCTCGACGTCGAGGTCGACGCCGCGCAGGGCGACGACGTCGTTGCCCTCGACCCGGTAGATGTGGACGAGCCCGTCGCTGCGGACCGCGAGGCCGCCTCTCGTCTCGGTCACGGTCGCCGTCATCCGCGTGCCTCTCTCAACCGGTCGGGCGCACCCGCGCGGACCACGGCGCGCGCGCTGCCGTGGGCGACCGCCCCGCACAACGCGAGCACGATCGCGGCCAGGACCAGGATCGCGACGTACGCCGGGGACAGCGCGAGCGGCGGCCCGTTGCCGTCGGCCTTGGCCAGCGGGTACGCAGGCAGCGCCAGCCACGCGGCCAGCACGCCGGCTGCCGCGCCGAGCACCGTCCCGGAGCCGAGCAGCCACCACTGCTCCCGCGTGAGTGCCCCCACGAGGGCACGGGACCGGACACCCAGGGAGCGCATCGCCGCGATCTCGTACGCGCGGTGCCGGGCGCTGACGTAGACCATCGTCGCCGCGGCGGCCAGCGCGAGGAAGACGGAGGCGAGCGCCGCCGCGAGGAACAGGCGGAGCGCCAGCGCCGACCCCTGCCGGTCCAGCGCCGCCCGCACGGCGGCCTGCCGCTCCACGCGGACGGTGCGCAGACCGCCGGCCGCCAGGGCCTCCCGCACGGACGCCGGGGTGCCGGGAGCAAGCCATACCTGCTGGTCGACCAGGCTGTCGGGGTCGGCCGCCGCGCGCTCGGCGTACGACAGGTCGGTGAGCAGACCCTGGCGGCCCGCGCGCGGCAGGACCTCGACCGACCCCACGACGGTGGTGAGCTCCTGCGCCCCGTCCAGGGCCGTGCCCAGCGCCGCGCCCTTGATCGCCGGGACCTCGGTCGGCGGCGCGCTGCGGACCGCGACCACCGGCAGCAGAGCCGGCGTGTCGACGGGTGCGACGGTGGGGATCTCGCTGCTCTCCGTCGCGAAGGTGACCTGCAGCCCGCTACCGGAGGCACCGGTCGTCGCGGGCAGCTCCTCGGTGGGGTCGGCGAGGTTCTTGCGCACCGGGCTCCAGCGCCCCTCGGCGCCGAGGCCGGCGTCCACCGTGCCCTTGTCCGTGCGCACCGACTGCACGGTCAGCCGGCCGGCGGCGGGCGCGAAGTCACCGAGGTCACGCTCGACCGCGAGGTCCTCGAGCCGGCAGCCGCCGGCGCACGGCGGCAGCGAGCCGGCGTAGTCGTGGACCCCCGGCCTCAGCCGGCCCAGCGGCACGGCGACCCGGCCGGAGTCGGCCTTGACGTGCACGGAGAGGTAGGTCGGGGTGCGCGGCAGCTCGTCGGCGCGCACCTGCAGCCGCACCGCCTTGCCCTCGAGCATGACCGGCTCCGGTGCCGGTGCGTGCAGCCGCCGAGCCAGCTCCGCGAGGGAGACGCCCGACCACTCGGGCACCCACGAGGCGACCCGGGCGAGCCGCTCGGTGTCGACGGCCACCACGCGGTTGGGTCCCGTGCCACCGTTGGGGACGAGCTCGGCGACGGCCATCGCGTGCCGCCCGGAGGGGTCCGCGGCGCGGACGGCCTGCACCAGCCGGAGCGTCGACGGCGCGGCGACGTGGATGACCTCGGCCGCCCCGACCTCCTGGGCCGCGAGGTGGTCGCGGTTGCGCCCGGCCACCTGCCAGGCGTCGACCGCGAACGTCGCGAGCGAGGCGGCCACACAGACGAGCACGACCACCCGCAGCGCGGCCGGTCGCCGCGCGACGTGCCGGGTGGCGAGGAAGGCGCCGATGCGGCGCGGCCTCCTCGTACGTCGGTGCATGGACCGCGCGAGCACCGGCACGACCCGACCGCCCAGCAGCCCCGCGGCGAGCGCCACCAGCCCGGGCGTGAGAAGCGCGAGCCCGTCGGTGGGGTCGGCACCGCCCCCGGTGGTGCGGACGAGCTGGTAGACGCCGGCGCCGGCGAGGACGAGGACCATCGCGTCGATCACGACCGGTCGGCGGATGCGGGCGCTCTGGTCCACCTCCCCGAGCAGCTGCTCGAGCAGCGGCCGGGTGAGCAGCGCGCGAGCCGCGAGACCGGCCGCGACGGCCGCCCCCATCGCGGCCGCGAGCGCCCACAGCGTGACGGTCGGGCCCAGCGTCACCGGGGTGCCGGGCAGCAGGAACGCGCCGGTCATCCGCCAGGCCGCGGCGAAGCCGGCCAGCAGCCCCAGCGGCAGCGCGAGCAGGAGCAGCAGGAGCGGCTCGGCCAGCCCGAAGGACGCGGTCGAGGTCGGCGAGAGGCCGCGCAGCTTGGCGAGCGCGATCTCGTCGGAGCGCTCCTCGACCGTGTTGGCGACGACGAGGTACAGCACGAACCACGTGAGCAGCACCAGCTGCACGGTGGCCAGCAGGGCGGAGAGGGTGACGGACTTCCGGTCGTCCTTGATCTGCGCGACCACGTCGGTGAGCTGGGCGGTCGGGACGACGACCTCCGGGCCTGCTGCGAGCTCCCGCCGCAGCGAGGTGAGCCGGTCGGCCAGCACCTGCAGGTCGTCGAGCCGCACCCGGTCGAGGAGCAGCGGGCGCTCGGCGTCCGCGTAGACGCCCGCCTGTCCGGCCCTGAGCATCGCCTGCTGTGACACGAACACGGTGTCGAGCCGGTCCGGGCCGTCGTCGGCCGCCTGCTGGGCGTCGGCGTAGTTGTGGCCGAACCACACCGAGGACTCGGGGTCCGTGACCTCGTACAGCCCGACGATCCGCAGCGTCTGGGAGCTCGCGCCCACCCCGATGGTCAGGGGCTTGCCCACGCCGAGGTGCAGGTAGGCCGCGGCCGGCTTGCTGAGGACCGCCTCGGCCGCACCCGTGGCGCAGCGACCCTCGACGAACCTCAGCGCCGCGCACTGGGAGTCCCGCCAGGCCAGCCGCGCCACCGCCGCCGGACGGGTCAGGCCCGGCAGCCGGATCGCGGCGCTGGGCTGGGTACGCAGGGCCAGGTGCGCCGGTCCGAAGTAGTGGTCGAGCCGGCGGTCGGCTGCGGCCCGGCGCACCGAGCCGAGCAGCTCGTCCGGCGCGACCGGCGCCCGCTCGCTGTTGCGCGTCAGCGTCACCCCGGTCTGGCTGACGTCGGCCGCGGCGAGGTGCTCACGCAGCAGCGACTCCTCAGCCGCCCGGCCGTACATGGGTCCCACCACCGCCGCCGAGATGGCCAGCGTCGCGATGAGCAGGATGGTCAGGGACAGGCCCTTGCGCCACCACACGGCGCGCAGCGCCAGCCGAACGGCATGCAACGAGACCCCCATGAGTAGAGCGAGACCGAGAGCGAGACCAGGGACCGGGGCTGGCGTGCCGTCGGCCCGCCGCGCAGACTTGCAGCAGGTATGTCGCCTCGGCAACGACCGTTGCTAGATCGTTAGACCGCCCCAGCGGGCGGTACGCCGTGTCGGGTGAGCCCCTCGAGCAGCAGGTCCGCCGCGGCGTACGGGTCGAGCTCGCCGCCCACCACCCGGTCCGCCACGTCGTCGAGCGCGTGGCCCGAGCGCAGGTCGCCCATCCGCTCGCGCAGCGAGGTGACGGCGATCGACTCGACCTCGTCTGCGGCCCGGCGGTGCCGCCGCATCCGCAGCGTGCCCGTCTCCTCGAGCCAGCGACGGTGCTTCTCCAGTGCCTCGACCACCTCGTCGATGCCCTCGGCGCGGGAAGCGACGGTCTTCACGATCACCGGACGCCAGTCGCCGGGCTGTCGGCTCTCCCCCAGGGTGAGCATGTGCCGCAGCTCGCGCAGCGTCGCGTCTGCCCCCTCGCGGTCGGCCTTGTTGACGACGTAGACGTCGCCGACCTCGAGGATGCCGGCCTTGGCCGCCTGGATGGCGTCGCCCATGCCCGGCGCGAGCAGCACGACGGTGGTGTCCGCGAGCCCGGCGATCTCCACCTCGGACTGGCCCACCCCGACGGTCTCGACAAGGATCACGTCGCACCCGGCCGCGTCCAGCACGCGCAGCGCCTGAGGTGTCGACCACGACAGCCCGCCGAGGTGGCCGCGGCTCGCCATCGACCGGATGTAGACGTGCGGGTCGGTGGCGTGGTCCTGCATGCGTACCCGGTCGCCCAGCAGCGCACCGCCGGAGAACGGCGACGACGGGTCGACGGCGAGCACCCCGACGCGCTTGTCCTGGGCGCGGAACGCAGTGACCAGGGCACTGGTCGACGTGGACTTCCCGACCCCGGGCGCACCGGTCAGCCCGATCACGACGGCGTTGCCGCCGTAGGGCATCAGCGCGGCCATCACCTCGCGCAGCAGCGGCGAGGCGTCCTCGACGAGCGAGATGAGCCGGGCGACGGACCGGGGATCGCCGGCCCGTGCCCGCTCGACGAGGTGTGGGACGTCGGGGCTCTGCCGAGCGCTCACTCAGGCCTTCGGGACGCGCACGATCAGGGCGTCGCCCTGCCCGCCACCACCGCACAGGGCGGCTGCGCCCGTGCCTCCGCCTCGGCGCTTGAGCTCGAGCGCGAGGTGCAGCACGAGACGGGCACCGCTCATGCCGATGGGGTGGCCCATGGCGATGGCACCGCCGTTGACGTTGACGTTCTCGCCGTCGAGCCCCAGCTCCTTCATCGACTGGATGCCGACCGACGCGAACGCCTCGTTGATCTCGACCAGGTCGAGTGCGCCGACGTCGAGCCCCTCCTTGCCGAGGGCCGCCTTGATGGCGTTGGCCGGCTGCGACTGGAGGCTGGCGTCCGGGCCGGCGACGACTCCGTGGGCGCCGATCTCCGCGAGCCAGGTGAGGCCCAGCTCCTCGGCCTTGGCCTTGCTCATCACGACCACCGCGGCGCCACCGTCGGAGATCTGCGACGACGAGCCGGCGGTGATCGTGCCGTCGGGCGCGAACGCCGGGCGCAGCTTGCCGAGCAGCTCCTCGGTGGTGTCCGCCCGGACGCCCTCGTCGACCGAGAAGACGATGGGGTCGCCCTTCCGCTGCGGGATCTCGACCGGGACGATCTCCTCGTCGAACACGCCGTTCTTGGCGGCCTCGGCGGCGCGCTGGTGCGACCGCGCGGCGAAGGCGTCCTGCTCCTCGCGGCTGATGCCGAGCCGGGCGTTGTAGCGCTCGGTCGACTCACCCATCGCGCACTGGTCGAAGGCGCAGAAGAGCCCGTCGTGGGCCATCGCGTCCAGCAGCTGCACCGAGCCGTACTTGTAGCCCTCGCGGCTCTTCGGCAACAGGTGCGGCGCCTGGGTCATCGACTCCATGCCGCCGGCGACGACGATCTCGAACTCGCCGGCCCGGATCAGCTGGTCTGCGAGGGCGATCGCGTCCAGCCCGGACAGGCAGACCTTGTTGATGGTCAGAGCGGGGACGGTCATCGGGATGCCCGCCTTGACCGCGGCCTGGCGGGCGGTGATCTGGCCGGCGCCGGCCTGCAGCACCTGGCCCATGATCACGTACTGGACCTGCTCGGGGGCGACACCCGCGCGCTCGAGAGCCCCCTTGATCGCGAAGGCGCCGAGCTCGGCACCCGAGAAGTCCTTCAGCGAGCCGAGCAACCGCCCCATTGGGGTGCGCGCACCGGCAACGATCACGGATCCGGCCATGGGAGGGCCCTCCTGGTGGTGTCTAGTGTCTGCGCTGTCACGATAGCCGCATGCTGACTCGCATCGACCACGTCGGTCTGGCCGTCCGCGACCTGGACGCGGCCATCGCGTTCTACGAGCGGACCTTCGGCGTCCACGTCGTGCACGAAGAGGTCAACGAGGAGCAGGGCGTCCGCGAGGCGATGTTGGCCGTCGGGGACTCGGGCTCGTGCATCCAGCTGCTCGCCCCGCTCACCCCCGAGTCGACGATCGCGAAGTTCCTGGAGCGCAGCGGCGAGGGCATCCAGCAGGTGGCCTACGGCGTGGACGACATCGACGCGGCCTGCGCCGACCTGCGCGAGAAGGGCGTCCGGCTGCTCTACGACGAGCCGAAGCGCGGCACGGCCGGTTCGCGCATCAACTTCGTGCACCCCAAGGACGCCGGCGGCGTGCTGGTCGAGCTGGTCGAGGCCGCGAAGGACACCGACGCCTCGCACTGAACGTCGCGCCGCGTCACAGCCGCGGGTGGGGTCGCGGCGGCCGACCACCGGGTGGGTGCGGCTCGGGCCCGATGACCCTGCCATCGGGGTGGCGCATGACGTAACGGCCGTCGCGGAGCCGCTCGAGCCACCACCGGCCTTCGTGCAACCGGACGTGGTGCGCCGCGCAGGGCAGGGCGCCGTTGGCGACCGTCGTCGGTCCGCCCTCCGTCCACTGCTGCAGGTGGTGCCCGTCGGCCCACGTGACCGGCGCGTCGCAATAGGGCACCACGCACCGGTCACCGTCGCGGGCGATCATCGCCTTCCGCTGCGCCCACGTGAAGAACCGCCGGGTGCGCCCGGCACGGACGACCTCCCCGCCCGCGTCGACCTCCACCAACGTGACCGCCGCGTCGCACCCGACCCGCGCCGCCGTGGACTCGCCCACCGGTCCCGCCCACGACAGCGAGGCGTCCCGCCACGAGACCGGGCCCGAGCGCACCCGCGACCGGTCGCCGGCGCTCGACCGCTCCGACGGTGCAGCGGCCGGCGCGGGCTGGTGCAGCGTGAGGATCAGCTGTGGCCGCGCGCCCCCGACGGTCGGCGCCTTCGGTGAGGCGAGGTAGGCCCGGCAGATGTCGGCCAGCGCGTCGAGGCGCCGCTGCGCCGGAGTGCGCCGGTCGCCCGGCACCAGCGGCGACGCCGCGTCCACCGCGGTCGCGACCACCGCGCCGTTCACCTCGTCGGCCAGGCCGCCGATCGCGAACGAGCCGTCAAAGGTCGGCACCAGCGTCAGCCCTCGTCGCTCATAGCGGCGCACCGCCGCCTCCTCGGCGCCGTCGGGGTCGACCGTCGCCCGGAACCGGCGCATCACCGAGGCCACCGCCCGCGGGTCGGACTCGCGTGCCACCGCCAGTGCCCCCGGCTCGATCAGCCCGACCGCACCCGCCGGCGCACTCGCAACGCCCGACGCGATCACCCGCACGTGCCCGGCGTGCACCTCTCCGCGCGCCAGCGCGGTCGAGGTGTCGGCCAACGGGCCGCTGCCGAGGACCCGCGCGGTGCGGACCATGCCGGCCGCCTCCCGCGGCGCCAGCCGGCCGTGTGCGCGCACCCACGCGGCGGCGCTCAGCATGCCCTCGTCGGCGAAGGATCCGCGCACGTCCACCTCGCGCACGACCCCGAGCGCGACCCACTCGAGCCTGGCCTGCAACGCCCGTACCCGCGCCAGCTGCTCGCCCAGCTCGGCGTGCGCGCAGCCGCCGAGCGAGCCCGAGCCGACCCCGGACACCAACCGGTCGACGGCGGCGGTGACCTCGGCCACCAGCCCCGCCATCTCCGTCACCGCCGGACTCGAACGCATGTTCGAATCCTATCTGCGCCGGCAGACAGGCAGTGGGCCGAGGAACTCGTTTGGGGACAACGATTTCCGGCTGTGGACGACTGCGGCAGGGAGCGCCGCGTCCGGCGGGCGGACCCCGCCTGGTGGCCACTGGTTACTGGCTAGTAGCATCTGGCCACACCCCGGCGCCGAAAGCGCCGCACGCCACACATGCCGCACACGTCGTACGAGTCGTCCATCGACCGGGAGGCTGTCGTGAAGGAGATCCTCGAGGCGATCCTGGCCGGGGACACCCCCGCCGAGGCGTTCGCCGAGCTGCCCGTCCCCGAGTCCTACCGCGCCGTCACGGTGCACAAGGACGAGATCGGCATGTTCGAGGGACAGGCCAGCCGGGACAAGGACCCGCGCGCGAGCCTGCACGTCGAGGACGTCGCCACCCCCGAGCTCGGGCCGGGCGAGGCGATCGTCGCGGTGATGGCGAGCGCGATCAACTACAACACCGTCTGGACGAGCATCTTCGAGCCGGTGCCGACGTTCGCGTTCCTCGAGCGCTACGGACGGCTGTCGCCGCTCTCCAAGCGACACGACCTGCCCTACCACGTGGTGGGGTCGGACCTCGCGGGCGTGGTGCTGCGCACCGGCCCCGGCGTGCACGCGTGGAAGCCCGGCGACGAGGTGGTCGCGCACTGTCTCTCCGTCGAGCTGGAGAGCCCCGACGGACACAACGACACGATGCTCGACCCCGAGCAGCGCATCTGGGGCTTCGAGACGAACTTCGGCGGCCTGGCCGACCTGGCCCTCGTCAAGGCCAACCAGCTCATGCCCAAGCCGCGTCACCTCACCTGGGAGGAGGCGGCCTCGCCCGGTCTCGTCAACTCCACGGCGTACCGGCAGCTGGTGAGCCGCAACGGCGCGGGCATGAAGCAGGGCGACGTCGTGCTGATCTGGGGCGCCTCCGGGGGGCTCGGGTCCTACGCCACGCAGTTCGCGCTCAACGGCGGCGCCACGCCGGTCTGCGTCGTCTCCAGCGACGAGAAGGCCGACATCTGCCGGTCGATGGGCGCCGAGCTCATCATCGACCGCAACGCGGAGAACTACCGGTTCTGGAAGGACGAGCAGACCCAGGACCCCAAGGAGTGGCAGCGGTTCGGCAAGAAGATCCGCGAGCTCACCGGCGGCGACGACGTCGACATCGTCTTCGAGCACCCCGGCCGCGAGACATTCGGCGCCAGCGTCTTCGTCGCGCGCAAGGGCGGCACGGTCGTGACCTGTGCGTCGACCAGCGGCTACATGCACGAGTACGACAACCGCTACCTCTGGATGAGCCTCAAGCGCATCATCGGCTCGCACTTCGCCAACTACCGCGAGGCGTGGGAGGCCAACCGCCTCATCGCGCGCGGCCACATCCACCCGACGCTGTCCAAGACCTACGCCATGGACGACGTGGGCCAGGCC
>DASVBJ010000116.1:0-5039 GCA_036375895.1 Actinomycetes bacterium
GGAGCGCCCTCCACCTCGAAGAGCAGCTCGTCCTCGTAGCACCACCACCAGTCCTCGCCGGGCTCGAAGGACCGGATGAGGGGGTGGCTGGGGTGCTGCCGCCAGTGGGCGGTCGCATGACGGTTCGGGGAGTTGTCGCAGCATCCGACATGCCCGCAGCGCGCACAGAGACGTAGGTGGACCCACCGGCCACCAATGCGCAGGCAGTCCTCGCACCCGTCGGCCGACGGGGTCACCTCGGCCACGGTGTCCAGGTGCGTGCACGTGTCAGCCATCGGCACGGTCCTTCCTGTCCGCTCCGAGTGTAGGTCCGGCTCGCCGGCCGCATGATCACGCAGGCCGCCGCGGCCGCACCAGGCCAAAGGCTGCGTGATCGCGGCCAGACCGATCGGTTGACCCGTCGACGCGGGCCGCGCCTCGACGTACCGTGAGGACGATTCCGGACCGGGGGAACAGGACGACCACGAAGGAGGGTCGCGATGTTCGTGCAGGTGATCCAGGGTCAGGTGTCCGACCGCGATGAGGTGCGCGCCGCGATGGACCGGTGGGTCCAGGAGCTCGCACCGAAGGCCTCGGGTTGGCTCGGCTCGACCGCAGGGGTGACCGACGACGGGCGGTTCGTCGCCCTCGCCCGTTTCGAGACCGCGGAGGCGGCGCGGGCCAACAGCAACCGCCCAGAGCAGGACCAGTGGTGGACGGAGATCTCGAAGCTCTTCACCGGCGAGGTCACGTTCCACGACAGCACCGAGATCGACGTCGACATGAACGGCAACCCGGACGAGGCCACGTTCGTACAGGTGATGCAGGGCCGGACGAGCAACCCGGCCCGCGCGCGCGAGCTCATGAGCCAGGGCGACCCGGACGAGTGGGCGGCGTTCCGTCCCGACATCATCGGCACCGTGGGCGTGGGATACGGCGACGCGTACACGATGGCGATCTACTTCACGTCCGAGGCGGAGGCCCGCGAAGGTGAGCAGAAGGAGCCACCGGAGTCCCTCAAGGCGGTGATGGCCGAGATGGACGCACTGTCCGTCGGCGAGCCGGAGTTCTTCGACCTACGGGACCCCTGGCTGCTCTCGCCTCGCTGACGTCAACGCAGCATCCCGAACGAGTCGACGATGACCGGCTTGTTCCGGGAGGCGACCCTGAGGGTCACCGTGTTGGTGCGCCGGCTCATCGGAGCCGAGACCCAGGTGGTCAGACCGGACCGCGAGGAGTACAGGTTCAGGCTCTTCAGCAACGTCGAGCCCGAGTAGATGTTCAACACGCCGCAGGTCGGGCAGCGGTAGGCCGTCACCGCGAGCCGGGTGTAGCCGCCGTAGCGGGTGAGCTTGGCGCCATAGGTGGTGCTGCGGCTGTAGGTGCCCGCGTAGAAGCCGCTCTTCCCGCTCGGTCGGTACCAACCCGACGACGCGGTGAGCGCGCGGTCGTCGAACATCTTCGCGGTGCACAGCGGACTGCTCCAGGCGCTCGTGTTGCCGGCCTTGTCGCGGGCCCGGACCGAGAAGCAGTAGGTGTAGCCCTGTGCCAGGCCGCTCAACGTCTCGGACGTCGCGGTCGTCCGCTGCCACGTCGAGGGGTAGACCCACGCCGAGAACCCGGTCGTCGGGTACCCGCGGATCCATCGCACGTCGTACGAGGCAACGCCGGTCTTGTTGTCGACCGCGGCATAGGTGAACCGCTGTGAGGTCAGCTGCGTGAAGGCCGGGATGCTCGCGATGCCGAGGGCCGGCGGAGCGACATCGACAAGTCGCAGGTCCACGGCACGCGGGTCCCCGTCGGTGGAGCTGTCGTCGTACAGCGGCTTCCAGCCGAGGCCGACGGGAGTGCCGCTCCAGGACGCGGTGGCGAACGAGCCGCTGCGGCCGGCGAACTGCAGGACGTTCGGCACCGACGCGAGGTACGCCGGGGTGTACCCGCTTGCGGTGAGGCCCGTGATCCGCCCGTTGAGGTATGCCGTCCCCGGCGCCACCGCCGTGCCGTTCCACGTCAGCGGGGCGACCTCCAGGGTGTCGTGCTGGTCGGCTGCCGTCCCACGGACCACGATCTGCACCTCGGTGCCGCTGGAGAGCTTGAGCGGGCCCTTGACGGTGAGCTTGCCGGCGGTGGTGCTGGTGCCGGGGTGGACCCAGGTAGTGCCGACGACGAGCGGGTTCGCCTCGACCACACCCTTGCCGCCGAGGCCGCCGTGCGTCAGCGTGATCGGCGCCCAGTGGCCGGCGCCGTCCCCGCTGCTCAGGGCGAGGCTCGCGCTGATGCCGGAGCTGGAGCCGAACAGACCGGTGACCGGCTTGGCGGCGGTCGCCGCGGCTCCCGGCTGGATCACCTGCGTGTAGCCGGCGGGCACGTTCAAGGTTGTCTCGAGCGACACGGTGCCGTGGTTGACCACGGGCACGTCGATGGTCGCGGCGCCGCTGGAGGTGGTGCTGCCACCGGGCGTCGTCGCGGACGCGACGCGCTGGAGCGTGCCCCCGAGCGCGACGGTGACGCTCTGTCCGGTAACCGTGGACGTGCTGCGGTGGAACCCACCGGGTGCGCTCGCGATCTTGGTGGTGCCCGCGATCAGCACCTTCGCGTTCGCCTCGAGCAGGACCGTGGTCGCGTTGACGCTCGCCGGGCCGGTGAGGGTGAGTGCGGTGGCGGCCGGGTCGCCCGTCGCGAGGATGCGCCTCGACTCGGCCGTGTTGGCGCCCACGTCCAGCTCGATCTTGTCGATGGTCAGCGGGCCCACGACGGTGCCGCTGCGCCAGTGGACTGCGCCCGCGGTCGCGCTGGCGCCGGCCAGCTTCGCGGCCGATCCCGCCGTGGCCAGGAGGGCGGCCTTCGTCCCGTCGCCGCCGCCGCCGAGGAAGCCGTCGTCGAGGGCGAGAACCGCCTTGCCCTCGAGGGTGGTGGTGCCGGCCAGCCCGAGCCGGGCACCGCCGGCGACGATCAGCCGGCCTGCCGGCGGAGGGCTGGTCGCCGGCGGCGTGAAGGGGTCGCGCAGCCTGCTGCCCGGGCCCAGCTCCGACAGCGTGGGCGTCGCCACGTCACCGCTCAGGACGAGCTTCTCGCCTGCGACCACGGTGACAATGCCGTTGTTCCGGTTGCGCAGCGGGACCTTCACGAGCCGCACGCTCGTCGAGCCGGAGCCTGCCGCCGTGTCGGACGCGCCGACGGCCAGGATCGCCGGGGAAGCCGGGTTGCCGCTGTCGTTGTCGAGGAAGTACGCGGTCGCCGCGTTGCGGGTCACGAGCGTGCCGGGGAACAGCCGCAGCATCCCCTTGTTGACGAGCGAGCCGTCGGCGACGACGGTGCCCGCCTTGACGGTCAGCTGGCCGAGGTTGGTGAGCGCCGATCCGGCGGTGATCGTGCGGGTGCCGGCCGTGTCCATCGCGGTCAACACGTTCAGGGTCAGCGTGCCGTCGAGGGTCCCCGCGTCCCAGGCCAGGCCGCCGGTGCCTGTGCCGGTGACCGTCGCGGGCCCGCCGCTCGTCGTGACCTTCGAGCCGGCCTTCAACCGCAGGGTGGCGCCGCTGTTGACCCCGAGGGTGCCCCCGAGGTCGAGGACCGCGTCGCCGGCGACCTCGACGGCCCCGGTGGCGCCGCTGGCGACGCCCTTGACGACCGACCCGGCGCCCCAGTGGGACGTTGACGGGCCGCTGAGGGTCAGCACCGCGCTGTTGACATCCACCGTCCCACTGGTCGTGGGGCCGTCGACGAGGTCGAGGTCGACCTTCGCGATGCTGGCGGCGCCGGCGAGCTTGAGCAGCCCGGAGACGACGAGCCGCGGGGCGGTGCCGGTCGCGCCGGCAGGCCGGTGGATCACGGTCGTCGCCCCCAGCAGGGCGGTGCCGGGGACCTCGACGGCGGTGCCGTCGAGGAGGGTGAGATCGGTGCCGGCCTGGGTGACGAGGGCACCGCGCACGGCGTACGACGAAGCACCCCCTGCCGCCCCGAGCCGGGCGGAACCCGAGAGGGTGGCGTCCCCGGCCACCGAGAGGGATCCGTCGAGAGCGACGGTGCCGGCCGGGTCGGCGCCACCGGTCAGGACCAGGTCGCACACGTCGCCCGTGACACCGTCGATCGCCGCACCGGCGACGGCCACGGTGACGTTGCTGGTGCCGGTCGGCAGGGTGCCGGTGTCCCAGTTGGCGGCATCCGACCACGAGTGGCCGTCACCCCCGCCGGTCCATGACACGGCAGTCGCTCCGGCGCACGCGGTCGACGCGACGGCGCCGGCCGGGGCTGCAACGGATGCGCCGACGACGAGCATCGACACGCCGACGGCGACCGTCCGTCGGCGCAGACGACGCCGACGGGAAGGCTGGCACCACATAGTCCCCCCATGAACGCCGGGGCGCGGACGCACCCCGGCGAGAGATCGATTATCACGCCGGCGGGTCTCGCTGCGCGGGAAAATGCGGATATCTCGCCCGGTCAGGCCCTCGGCGTCGACGCCACCCGACGGCGCAGTGTCGCCGCCCCGAGGACGAGGAGCAGGGCGAGCACCCCGTTCGCCGCGCCGCCCGGTGCAGCCGTCCCGGGACCGAGCGGAGCCGGCGTCGGCGCCGCAGGAAGGGCCCGGACCGCTCGGGCGGCCGCGTCCGCAGCCGCCGTGACGGTCCTGGTCGCAGCTGCCGACGCGGCGCCGATCGACGACGTTCCGGTCCCGGCAGCCGAGCCAGCTGGCCGGGTCACGGCGGAGGGCACCGGAGCGAGCCGGGCGGCGGGACGCCGCCGGGCAGCCCAGGCAGCGCCCTGGGGGCGGACGGCGACCCACCGTTGGCCAGGCGCGAGCGCCGCTGCCATGACGCCGCCCGCGTGACCCATCCCCGTGTGGTGACCCAGCTCGTGGACCAGGACACTGAGCAGGTCGATCCGTCCGGGTGCCGGCTGCGACGTCGACGTCCACCAGCCCCAGCCCGCGGCGGTGGCGTCCAGCACCAGCGTCTGCCCGGCCATCTCCCCGAGCTGCGCGCCCGGGAGGTCGCGCACGACGATGCGTACCCCGGTCAGCGCCGACGGATCGGCGCCCTTGCGGGCCCAGGTCGCCATCG
>DASVBJ010000117.1:0-15077 GCA_036375895.1 Actinomycetes bacterium
GACGTCGATGCCCGCCTCCTTGCGCTGCTCCGCCGTGATCGGCGTCGGCGCGCCGGTCAGCGGGTCGTAGCCGCCGCCCGTCTTCGGGAACGCGATGACCTCGCGGATCGAGTCGAGGCCGGCCACCATCGCGGCCACCCGGTCGATGCCGAACGCGATGCCGCCGTGCGGCGGCGGGCCGAACTGGAAGGCCTCGAGCAGGAAGCCGAACTTCCCCTCCGCCTCCGCCTTGCTCAGCCCGATGACGTCGAACACCCGCTGCTGCATCTCGGCCCGGTGGATACGGATCGACCCGCCGCCGAGCTCGCTGCCGTTGAGGACGAGGTCGTACGCCCGCGCGAGCGCCTCGCCGGGCTTGTCCTGGAAGCTGTCTGCGTAGCGCTCGGTCGGCGCCGTGAACGGGTGGTGCACGGCGGTCCAGCCACCGTCACCGTCCTCCTCGAACATCGGGAAGTCGGTGACCCACAGGAACTCCCACCGGCTCTCGTCGATGAGGCCGCACCGACGGCCGATCTCCAGCCGGGTCGCGCCCAGCAGCTCCTGCGCCTCCCGGGTGCGCCCGGCGGCGAAGAAGATCGCGTCGCCGGGGGCCGCGCCGACCGCCGCGACGAGCCCCTCACGCTCGGCGTCGCTGAGGTTCTTCGCGACCGGGCCGCCGAGCTCGCCGTCCGGCTGCACCAGCACGTAGGCGAGGCCGCGGGCCCCCCGGGCCTTGGCCCAGTCCTGCCAGCCGTCGAGCTCCTTGCGGGTCTGCGAGGCCCCGCCCGGCATGACGACCGCCCCGACGTGCTCGGCCTGGAAGACGCGGAACGAGGTCTGCGAGAAGTGCGACGTCAGGTCGACCAGCTCGGTCCCGAAGCGGACGTCGGGGCGGTCCACGCCGAACCTGCGCATCGACTCGGCGTACGTCATCCGCGGGAACGGCGTCGCGAGCTCGACGCCCAGCACATCGCGCCAGACGCGCGCCATGACCGCCTCGGAGAGCGCGTAGACGTCCTCCTCGTCGAGGAACGACATCTCGACGTCGAGCTGGGTGAACTCCGGCTGCCGGTCGGCGCGGAAGTCCTCGTCGCGGTAGCAGCGGGCGATCTGGTAGTAGCGCTCCATGCCGGCAACCATCAGCAGCTGCTTGAAGAGCTGCGGCGACTGCGGCAGGGCGTACCAGTGGCCCGGCTGCAGGCGCACCGGCACGAGGAAGTCGCGGGCCCCCTCGGGCGTCGAGCGGGTCATGGTCGGCGTCTCGATGTCGACGAAGTCGTGCTCGTCCATCACCGCCCGGATCGCGCGGGTCACCTGGGAGCGCACCCGCAGCGCACGCGCCGGTCCGGCGCGGCGCAGGTCGAGGTAGCGGTACTTCAGCCGCACCTCCTCCCCCACCTCGACGTGCTCGTCGATCTGGAACGGGAGCGGCGCGGCCTCGCTCAGCACCTCGACCTCGGCGGCGACCACCTCGACCTCACCGGTCGGCAGGTGCGGGTTGGCGTTGCCGGCCGGCCGCACCGACACGTCGCCCACCACCCGGAGGCAGAACTCGTTGCGCAACCCGGCGGCGACGTGCTCGTCGCGGATGACCACCTGCACCACGCCCGAGGCGTCGCGCAGGTCGATGAAGGCGACGCCGCCGTGGTCGCGGCGGCGGCCGACCCAGCCGGCCAGCGTGACGGTCTGGCCGGCGTGCTCCGCGCGCAGCGAGCCGGCGGTGTGGGTGCGGATCAAGACGATCTCTCCTGCAGGTGTGGGACGAGTGAGTCCAGGGCGACAGCGGTCTGCTCACCGGTGACGAGGTCCTTGACCTGTGCGACACCGGCGTCGAGATCTCGCTCGCCCACCACCACGGCGCGTCGGGCACCGGAGCGGTCCGCGCCCTTCATGGCCCCCTTGAGGGCCCGGTCCCCGTAGGCCAGGTCGACCCGGACGCCGGCCCGCCGCAGCTCGCCCGCGACGGCGACCAGCCGGCTCTTGGCCCGCTCACCGAGCGGCACCAGGTAGACGTCGCACCGGGTGACGTCACCGACGTCGAGCCCCTCGGCGCGGCAGGCGAGGTAGGTGCGGTCGGTGCCGAGGCCGAACCCGATGCCGGACAGCGGCTGCCCGCCGAGCTCGGCCATCAGGCCGTCGTAGCGGCCGCCGCCGCCGATGCCCGACTGGGCGCCGAGGCCGTCGTGGACGAACTCGAACGTCGTGCGCGTGTAGTAGTCGAGGCCGCGGACCAGCCGGGGCGCCTCCTCCCACTTGACGCCGAGCGTCTCGAGGTGGCGGCGCACCTCGTCGTAGTGCGCGCGGCACGACGCGCAGAGGTGGTCGGCCATCAGCGGCGCCTCGGTGAGCTGCGCCTGCACCTCGGGCCGCTTGTCGTCGAGCACCCGCAGCGGGTTGATCTCGACGCGGGCGCGGGTGTCCCTGTCCAGGTCGAGGGTCCGCAGGAACTCCTGGAGCAGGTCCCGGTACGCCGGGCGGCAGGCCGAGTCGCCCAGCGACGTCAGCGACAGCCGGTATGCGGTCAGGCCGAGGCTGCGGTAGCCCTCGTCGGCGATGGCGACCACCTCGGCGTCCAGCGCCGGGTCGTCGACCCCGATGGCCTCGACCCCGACCTGCTGGAGCTGGCGGTAGCGCCCGAACTGGGGCCGCTCGGCACGGAAGAACGGCCCGGCGTACCAGAGCTTGACCGGCAGCTGCCCGCGGTCGAGCCCGTGCTCGATCACCGAGCGGACGACTCCCGCCGTCCCCTCCGGGCGCAGGGTGATGGAGCGGCCGCCGCGGTCGTCGAAGGTGTACATCTCCTTGCTGACCACGTCGGTGGACTCGCCGACGCCACGGACGAACAGCGTGGTGTCCTCGAACACCGGCAGCTCGATGTAGCCGTAGCCGGCCCGACGGGCCGGCTCGGCCAACGCCTCGCGCACGGCCAGGAACGCCGCGGACTCGGGCGGGTAGTACTCGGGGACGCCCTTGGGCGCCTGGAACGAGCCGGCCATGTCAGAGCCCCCTGCCCGGCGCGGGGCTGCCGCTGGGCAGGTCCTGCAGGAACGGGTTGGTGGCCCGCTCCCGGCCGATCGTGGTCTGCGGGCCGTGGCCGGGCAGCACGACGACCTCGTCGCGCAGGGTGAGCACCTTGGCGGCGAGGCTGCGCAGCATGGTGGCGTGGTCACCGCCGGGCAGGTCGGTGCGGCCGATCGAGCCGGCGAACAGCAGGTCGCCGGAGAGCATGACCTCGGGGACGTCCTGCTCGTCGTAGGGCAGCCGGAAGGACACCGAGCCGGGCGTGTGCCCGGGCGCGTGGTCCACCGTGATCTCCAGCCCCGCCAGGCGGAGCACCTCGCCGTCGGACAGCGGCTTGACGTCGTCGGGCTCCGACCACTCCAGGCGACCGCCGAAGAGCGCGCCGGCCTCCGGCGAGATGCCCTTGAGGGGGTCGGCGAGCAGCTCGTCGTCGCCGGGGTGGATGTAGGCGGGAACGCCGCGGGCACCGCAGACGGGCGTGACCGAGAACGTGTGGTCCAGGTGTCCGTGGGTGAGCAGGACCGCGACCGGCCGCAGTCGGTGCTCCTCGAGGACGGAGTCGAGCTGCGGCACGACGTCGATGCCGGGGTCCACGACGACGCACTCCTCGCCGCTCGCGGGCGCCACGACGTAGCAGTTGGTGCCGAACGCCGCGGCGGGGAAGCCGGCGATGAGCAAGACTGGCCTTCCGTTCGGATCGGTGCGGGTGCGGACTCTCCGAGCGTCTCTCGGGACCCCACGAGCCTACCGGCGGCGCGTGGCGGGCTGCGAACCCGTAAGGGCTTCCTGCCTAGACTGTGCCCCCGACTGTGTTGCAGGTCACGGGCGGTCCGGGGGCGAACGCCTCCGGCGGTCTGGACGACCGGTGACCAGCAGGGACGTCCCGACGCGAGGAGGACCGGTGGCCGGCAGTGTGAAGCGGGAGCGGCAGCTTGCCCGCGAGCGCTACCAGCGTCAGCAGGCGAAGCGGGCCCAGGCACGGGCCCGACGGCGCCGCTGGCAGCAGATCATCGCGGTGGTCGTCGCCGTCGTGCTCGTCGTCGGCGGCGTGGCGCTCCTCACCCAGCTGCTCGGTGACGACACGGCGTCGTCGCCGGCGGCGGCTCCCACCACCACGCAGGCCACGTCGCCGAGCCCGAGCGCGACGAGCGCGGCCGGCTGTACCTACGCCAGGAGCGGGGAGAAGGCCGCGAAGGACGTGGGCGTCCCGACGTACGACGCGAAGTCCGCCCGCCAGCCCTACACCGCCACGCTGAAGACCAACCGCGGCGACATCGTGATCGCCATGGCGACGACGAAGGCCCCCTGCACGACCAACAGCTTCAAGCACCTGGCCTCGAAGGGCTACTTCGACAAGACCTCCTGCCACCGGCTGACGACCGAGGGCATCTACGTCCTCCAGTGCGGCGACCCGACCGGCTCCGGCAGCGGCAGCCCCGGGTATGCGTTCGGCATCGAGAACGCGCCCGCCGACGGCAGCTACCCCGCCGGCACGGTGGCGATGGCGCGCACCAACGACCCGAACAGCAACGGCAGCCAGTTCTTCCTCGTCTACAAGGACAGCAAGCTCCCGACGACGGGCGGCGGGTACAGCATCTTCGGCCGCGTGACGAAGGGCCTCGACCTGCTCACGAAGGTTGCCGGCAGCGGCGTCGCCGGAGGCGGCACCGACGGGAAGCCGGCGCAGGGCGTCACCATCCAGTCGGTGCAGATCGGGAAGGCATGACGGTGGGCGACGCCGAGTGGGGCCGGGTCGACGAGGACGGGACCGTCTACGTCCGCATCGGCGACGGTGAACGGGCGGTGGGCTCGTACCCCGGGGCGAGCCCTGAGGAGGCGCTGGCCTACTTCACCCGCAAGTACGACGAGCTCGCCGGTCAGGTCACGCTGCTCGAGCAGCGGCTGGCCGCGGCCGGGCTCGCCCCGAAGGACGCCGAGACCTCGATCGAGCACCTGCGCACGGCGGTCGCCGACGCGCACGCGGTGGGCGACCTGGCCGCGCTGGAGCGCCGGCTCGACGCGCTGACGGAGGCGGCCGCCGCCCGCAGGCAGGAGGCCGACGAGGCGCGGACCAAGGCCCGCGAGGAGGCCCGCGCGGCCAAGGAGCGCATCGTCACCGAGGCCGAGCTGCTCGCCGGGTCGACGGACTGGAAGAGCACGGGTGACCGGTTCCGCGTCCTGCTCGACGAGTGGAAGGGCGTCGCCCGGCTCGACCGCAAGACCGACGATGCGCTGTGGAAGCGGTTCAGCCACGCCCGCACGACGTTCGACAAGGCACGCCGGGCGCACTTCTCCGAGCTCGACGCCCAGCGCGGCGAGGCGGCCGAGCGCAAGGAGCGGCTGATCGCCGAGGCGGAGGCGCTCTCCGACTCGAGGGACTGGGGCCCCACGGCGGCCCGCTACCGCGAGCTCATGACGCAGTGGAAGGCCGCCGGCCGGGCTCGGCGCGACGTCGAGGACGCCCTGTGGGCCCGCTTCCGGGCCGCCCAGGACGCGTTCTTCGCCGCCCGCAACGAGGTCTTCGCCGCCCGCGACGCCGACCTCGCCGCGAACCTGGAGAAGAAGGAGGCGCTCCTCACGGAGGCCGAGGCCCTGCTCCCGGTGACCGACGCGCGATCCGCCCGGGCCGCGATGCGCTCGTTGCACGAGCGGTGGGAGGCCGCGGGGCACGTCCCGCGCAACGCCAGGGAGCGGGTCGAGTCGCGGCTGCGTCGGGTGGACGAGGCGGTGCGCGCGGCCGAGGACGCGGAGTGGCGGCGCTCCAACCCGGAGGCCCGGGCCCGCGCCGAGGCGACCGTCTCTCAGCTGCGGCACTCGATCGAGTCGTTGGAGGCCGAAGCCGAGGCGGCGCGCGCCGCCGGGCAGCCCGACAGGGCGGAGAAGGCCGAGGCCGCCCTGGCCGCGCGGCGGGAGTGGCTCACCGAGGCCGAGAAGACCCTCGCCGAGTTCTCCTGACCCCTCGCCGGGCCGCCCCTCCCAACCCGGCAGCGATCATGCACGTTCCGTCGCCGGGCCGCCCCCTCCCGGCAGCGATCATGCACGTTCCGTCGGAGACCTGCCTCCCAGGCCGGCCGTGGGCCACGCGCCTGTGGATGAGGCGATCAGTGGACATGGCGATCTCGTCACGCTTGGAACGTGCCCGAACCCCTTCTCCTCGACGGCCTCCCGTTCACCGTCGAGCTGGCGGCGACGCACGGCATCAGCGAACGGGCCCTGCGCACGCTCGTCGATCGCGGTCAGGTACGACGGCTCCTCAGAGGGGTGTACGCCGATGCGCACGCGTCAGACACGCTCCAGCTGCGCGCCCAGGCCCTGATCCTCGTCTCGCCCCCGGGGCGGGTGGTCTGTCGGGGCACCGCCGCGTGGCTGTTCGGCGTCCCCCCGGTGGAGCCGAACCGACACGTCGGTGTTCCGGCGCTCGAGCTGATGTCCGAGTCCGGGCAGAACGGCACCCGACGTCGCGGTTGTCTGGGCTCCAGCGGACCGCTGGCCCCCGACGACGTCATCGAGGTCCGCGGGGTTGTCGCCACGTCCGGCCGCCGGACCTGTCTGGACCTGGCCCGCGACCGAGAGCGTCCGGATGCTCTGGCGTACGTCGACGCGCTCGTCCGCGCGGGTGCGGCGACGCGGGCCGAGCTGCTGGATGCGCTGCCGACCATCGCCGGGCTGCCGTGGGCGGAACAAGGCCGAGAGATCGTCGAGCTGTGCGATCCGGGCGCCGAGTCCCCCGGGGAGTCATGGCTGCGCCTACGTCACCTGGACGCCGGCTTTCCGTGGCCGCGGACCCAGCTGTGGGTCTCTGACGACGCCGGGGTCCCCGTCGTACGCCTCGATCTCGGACTCGCTGACCGGATGTTCGCCGAAGAGTACGACGGGGAGGCCCACCACGGCGCAGCACAGCAGCCGCGTGACCTGGCCCGCAAGGAATGGCTCGAGCGGCGGGGCTGGGTGCACCGGGCGTTCGGCAAGGCTGAGGTGCTCGGCAGGGGCTATGTCTTCGAGCGCGTCGTGGGTGAGGCACTCGGCATCGAACCTCGTTGCCTGCCGTGGGAGGCGCGCCGGCGGACCTATGCGCGTCGGCGTCGAACGCCAAGCCCCCCGGACCTGCAGTAGCTCCTGCCCCGACGGAACGTGCATGATCGCTGCCGGGAGGGGAGGCAGGGGCGGGTCAGGTCTTGGTGCTGGTGACGCGGTGCGCGTCGAAGACACCGTCGACGCCGCGGACTGCCCGCAGCACGTGGCCGAGGTGGGTCGGGTCGCCCATCTCGAAGGTGAAGCGCGAGATGGCCACCCGGTCGCGGGTCGTGGTCACCGACGCCGACAGGATGTTGACGTGCTGGTCGGAGAGCACGCGGGTGATGTCCGACAGCAGGCGGGACCGGTCGAGCGCCTCGACCTGCACGGCGACGAGGAACACCGACGACTGCGACGGTGCCCACTCGACCTCGATGAGCCGGCCGGGCTCGCCGGAGAGCGCCTGGGCGTTGACGCAGTCGGTGCGGTGCACCGACACGCCGCTCCCCCGCGTGACGAATCCGACGATCTTGTCGCCGGGCACCGGCGTGCAGCAGCGAGCCAGCTTGACCCAGATGTCGCTGGCTCCCTTGACCACCACACCGGGGTCGCCGGCGGACCGGGGCCGGCGGCGCGTGACACCCGGCGTGGTCACCTCGGCGAGGTCCTCGGTGGCGCCCTCCTCGCCACCCAGCGACTCGACGAGGCGGGACACCACGGACTGGGCGGAGACGTGGCTCTCGCCCACCGCGGCGTACAGCGCCGAGATGTCGGGGTAGCGCAGCTCGTGGGCCATCGCCGTGAGCGACTCGGTGGACATCAGGCGCTGGACCGGCAGGTTCTGCTTGCGCATCGCCTTGGCGATGGCGTCGCGACCCCGCTCGATCGCCTCCTCGCGCCGCTCCTTGGAGAACCACGCCCTGATCTTGTTGCGGGCCCGCGGGCTCTTGACGAAGGTGAGCCAGTCGCGGCTGGGCCCGGCCCCCTGAGCCTTGGACGTGAAGATCTCGACGAGGTCGCCGTTGTCCAGCGCGCTCTCCAGCGGCACCAGGCGGCCGTTGACCCGAGCGCCGATGCACCGGTGGCCGACCTCGGTGTGCACGGCGTAGGCGAAGTCGACGGGGGTCGAGCCGGCCGGCAGCGAGATCACGTCACCCCTCGGGGTGAAGACGAACACCTCGGCCGACTTCAGGTCGAAGCGCAGGCTCTCCAGGAACTCGCCCGGGTCCTCGGTCTCCCGCTGCCAGTCGAGCAGCTGGCGCAGCCAGGCCATGTCGTTGGCGGCCGCACCGTCGGCGACCGCGGCCTTGCCGCCCGCCCCGTGCCCGTCACCGCCGGCGGTGCCCCGGGCGGCGTCCTCCTTGTACTTCCAGTGGGCGGCGACGCCGTACTCGGCCCGGCGGTGCATCGCGAACGTCCGGATCTGCAGCTCGACGGGCTTGCCCTCGGGTCCGATGACCGTCGTGTGCAGCGACTGGTACATGTTGAACTTGGGCATCGCGATGTAGTCCTTGAACCGGCCCGGCACCGGGTTCCACCGCGCGTGGATGCTGCCCAGGGCGGCGTAGCAGTCGCGGACCGAGTCCACGAGGACGCGGATGCCCATCAGGTCGTAGATGTCGGCGAAGTCGCGACCGCGGACGATCATCTTCTGGTAGATCGAGTAGTAGTGCTTCGGCCGCCCGGTCACCGACGCGCGGATCTTCGCCGCCCGCAGGTCGCCGGTCACGCTGTCGATCACGCCGCTGAGGTACTCGTCGCGGCTCGGCGCCCGGTCGGTGACCAGCCGCACGATCTCGTCGTAGACCTTCGGGTAGAGCGTGGCGAACGCGAGGTCCTCGAGCTCCCACTTGATGGTGTTCATGCCCAGGCGGTGAGCCAGCGGGGCGTAGATCTCCAGCGTCTCGCGCGCCGACCGCTCCGCCGAGGACGGCTTGACGTACTTGATCGTGCGCATGTTGTGCAGCCGGTCGGCCAGCTTGATGACGAGCACCCTGATGTCGCGGGCCATCGCCACGACCATCTTGCGCACGGTCTCGGCCTGCGCGGACTCGCCGTACTTGACCTTGTCCAGCTTGGTCACGCCGTCGACGAGGTGGGCGATCTCGTCGCCGAAGTCGCGACGCAGTGCCTCCAGGGTGTACGGCGTGTCCTCGACCGTGTCGTGCAGCAGCGCCGCGCACAGCGTCGGCGGGGTCATGCCGAGCTCGGCCAGGATGGTCGTGACCGCCAGCGGGTGAGTGATGAACGGGTCGCCGCTCTTGCGCAGCTGCCCGCGATGGTGCAGCTCGGCGACGTCGTAGGCCCGTTCGAGTACGCGGAGGTCAGCCTTCGGGTGGGTGGTGCGGACGATGCGGAACAGCGGCTCCAGCACCGGGTTGACCGCTGCGCGCTGGGCGCCGAGCCGGGCCAGTCGCGCGCGCACCCGGTGCGCGGTCGGCGTGGACACCGAGCTGGGCGGGGCGCTCTCCGCGGCGTCCCGCTCGCCCGCGACGGGGGCCTCGGCCGTCATCTGCGCCGGCCGCCGGGCCTCGGTCGCGCCCGGCTCGAGGTCGCCGGGCGGCGGGGTGGGCGTGCCCGGTGGAGCCTCCGCCGCCGGCGGGGCGGTGGCGGCCCGTGCGTCCTCGGCGGCCTGGTCGATGTCGACCGGGCTGCTCGAGGGGGCATCGGCCACGTGCACTCCTGCCGGTGTCGGGGACGACTGACTCCCGAGTCTACCTGCCGGGTTGCTACCCGCAGCCGTCAGACGGTGAGCAGAGCGTGCACGTCGACGTCGGTGAGCCGGTCTCGACCGGCGAGGAAGCCGAGCTCCATCAGCACCGAGACGCCGAGGACCTCGGCGCCGGCCCGGCGTACGAGCCCGATCGTGGCCTCGACGGTGCCGCCGGTGGCCAGCACGTCGTCGACGATGAGCACCCGGTCGCCGGGCTCGAAGGCGTCCGCGTGGACCTCGAGCACCGCCTCGCCGTACTCCAGCTGGTAGGACGCCTCGAGCGTCTCGCCGGGGAGCTTGCCCTTCTTCCGCACGGGGACGAAGCCCGCGCCCATGTGGTAGGCGACCGGCGAGGCCAGGATGAAGCCGCGCGCCTCGATGCCGACGACCTTGTGGGCGGTGCCTCGTCCGTGGTGGGCCACGATGGCGTCCACCGCTCCCGCGAAGGCCACGTGGTCCGCGAGCAGCGGCGCGATGTCCTTGAAGAGGACCCCCTCGCGCGGGTAGTCGGGCACGTCCCGGATGCGGCTGAGCATCAGCGCGGACAGGTCGTGGCGACCGTGGCCCGGCTCGGCGCGGTGGGCCTCTGCGGACATCAGCGCCGCTTCTTCCCGCCGGGCCGGTTCTTCGGGTTGCGCTTCGGCTGGCTGCGCTGGGCGCCGCCGGCCGGTCGGCCGGCCGGGCGTCCCGAGGGGCCGCGCGTGGCCGCGGCCGCTGCGGGCTCCGGCTCGCCCTTCCCCTCGGCCTCGGCCTCCGCGGTGTCCTCCATGACCGGCGCAGCCGCCTTCTCCGTCTTGGCTGCGGCCACCTTGCCGCCCTTGCGGGCCGCCACCCGGCGGGCGAGGGCCTGCATGGCCGGCTCGCGCTCCTTGAACCCGGCGAGCAGCGGTGTGGCCACGAAGATGGAGGAGTAGGTGCCGGCGGCGACGCCGACGAACAGCGCGAGTGCGAGGTCCTTCAGCGGGCCGGAGCCGAGCATGACGGTGCCCGCGAAGAGGATCGCGCCGATCGGCAGCAGGGCGACCACCGACGTGTTGATCGACCGCACCAGAGTCTGGTTGACAGCGAGGTTGGCCGCCTCGCTGTAGGTCATCCGGCTGCCACCGGCGATGCCCTGGGTGTTCTCCTTGACCTTGTCGAAGACCACGACCGTGTCGTAGAGCGAGTAGCCGAGGATCGTCAGGAAGCCGATCACGGTCGCAGGCGTGACCTCGAAGCCGACGAGGGAGTAGATGCCGGCCGTGATGACGAGGTCGTGCACGAGCGCGATCATCGCGGCCGCGCCCATCTTCCACTCGAAGTACAGCGACAAGAAGAGCATGACGCCGAACAGGAAGATGATCAGCGCGCGCAGTGCCTTGGTGCTGATGTCCTTGCCCCAGCTCGGCCCGATGAACTGCGTGCTCACCTCGTCGGTGCTCACCTTGAACCGCTGGGCCAGCTTGTCGCGGATCTCCTGCGACTGGTCGGCCGTGAGCTTCTGGGTCTGGGCACGGACGGTGTTGTTGCCCACCGACTGCACCGTGATCTGGCCCTTGTCCACGTCGTTGACGACGTCGAGCACGGCGCCCTCGCTGACGGTGGGCCCGCTGACCCGGAACTCGGCGCCGCCCCGGAACTCGATGCCGAGGGTCAACCCGCGGAACATCAGCGAGCCGATCGAGACGACCAGGAGGACGGCGGAGATGGCGTACCAGATGCGCCGCCGGGCGATGAAGTCGTAGGACACCTCGCCCTGGTAGAGCTTGGCTCCAAGCGTGCCCATCCGGGACATCAGGCCTCCTTGGCTGTGGTCGGGCGGCGCCGCGGGGTGGCCGCGGGCTCGCTCGGGCTCCGCCGTTCGATCCCGAGGTGCTTGGGGTCGAGACCGGACAGACGGTGCCCGCCGCCGTAGAACTTCGTCCGGGCCAGCGTCGCGACCAGCGGCTTGGTGAAGAGGAAGACGACCGCGACGTCGACCAGCGTCGTCAGACCGAGCGTGAACGCGAAGCCGCGCACCCCGCCGACCGACAGCACGTACAGGACGACCGCCGCGAGGAACGAGACGAAGTCGGCGGCGAGGATCGTACGCCGGGCCCGCACCCACCCCGTCTCGACGGCCACCCGCAGGGTCTTGCCGTCCCGGACCTCGTCTCTGAGTCGTTCGAAGAACACGACGAACGAGTCGGCGGTGATGCCGATGGCCACGATGAGACCGGCGACGCCGGCCAGGCTCAGCCGGAACCCGATCTGCCAGCCCAGCAGGACCACGAGCCCGTAGGTGATCAGCGCGGCCACTCCCAGGCTGGCCACGGCGACGAGACCGAGGCCGCGGTAGTAGAGCAGCAGGTAGAGGACGACCAGCGCGAGCCCGATCGCGCCGGCGACCAGGCCGGCGTACAGCTGGTCGCCACCGAGTGTCGGCGACACCTCCTGCACCTCACCGGGGTCGAACGTCAGCGGCAGCGCGCCGTACTTGAGGACGTTCGCCAGGTCGCGGGCCTCCTTCTGGCTGAAGTTGCCCTCGATCTGCGCGTTGCCGCCGGTGATCGGCCCGTTGTTGAGGCCCGGCGCCGACACCACCAGCCCGTCCAGGACGATGCCGAAGCGGTTCTGCGGCGGCTGGAGCGCCGCGAGCCGGGTGGTCGTGTCGGCGAACTTCTTCGAGCCCTTGCCGGTGAAGTTGAGCTGGACGATCCAGCCGCCCGTGGCGACACCCTGGCTGTTCTGGCTGAGCGTCGCGTCGGCACCCTTCACGTCGGTGCCGAGCACCTCCGCCGGCCCGAGGATGTACTTCTCGGACCCGTCGTCGGCGCAGGTGACGAGCGGCTTCTTGGGATCGTCACCACCGGCCTGGCGCAGCGTGGTCTGCAGCTTGGCCAGGTTGCCGCAGTCGAGGGCCGCGAACTCCTGCTGCAGCTGCGGGGTGATGCCCGAGCTCCCGGCGGCCGGCGCCGGCGTGGCGGCCGGTGGCGCGGTGGGCGTGGGCGCGGGGGTCGTCGTCGGCGCCGCCCGCAGCGCCTTGGGCACGGCCCGCCCGTTGGTCGACTGGCTGGGCGCCGGGGTGGCGGTCGACGACGCCTTCGGGGTCGCGGAGCCGGTCGGGCTCGGCGAGCCGCTGGGAGCGGGCGAGCCGGTGGCGGTCGGGCTGCTGGCCGACGTCCCGGCGGCTGCCACCAGCACCGGCCGGAACCGCAGCTCGGCGGTACGCCGGACGGTGTTGAGGATGTCCTTGTTCCGCTTGCCGGGCACCGAGATGACGATGTTGTTGCCGGCCGTCGTCACCTCGGCCTCCGCGACGCCGAAGCTGTCCACGCGGGAGCGGATGATCTCGACGGCCCGGTCGAGCGCCTGTGGCGTGATCTTGCCGGTCTGGCCGGGCGCGACCCGGGGCGTGAGGATGATGCTCGTGCCGCCCTCCAGGTCGAGGCCCAGGCGAGGGCTGTACTTGTCCCCGAGGGCCTGCTTCTGGGTGCCGAGCGAGTCGGGGGCCGCGACCCAGATCAGACCGAACACGAGCGCGATGAGCACGCCCAGGACCATGATTGACCGGCCTGGCCGCGTCGATCTTGGTGTTGCCACGTCGAAGTCTCTCCCCTGCTCGATGCGCTCGCCGGTGTCTGGTGCCGGCTACCCGTGGGCCCGCCTCTGCCGGCCGGCCCCCGCGCTGCTGTCGCGTCCGTCGTTCCCCGGGCTACTCGGGCCGCGGGCGGCCGTCGCCCGGGCTGTGGTCGTCAGGCTCGGTTTCGGCGGGTCCCGCGGACCCCGTCTCGTCGCCGGTCTCGTCGGCCGGCGCGGCCGGGATGATGCGGGCAACCGCCTGCTTTGCCCAGCGCATGGTCACGCCGGGCGCCACCTCGAGGACCACCACATCGTCCTCAACGGCCGAGACCGTCGCATGGAGCCCGGAGGTGGTCATCACGTGCTGACCGGGCGCGAGCTCGCGCTGCAGGCTCAGCTGCTGGCGCTGCCGGTTGCGGGCAGGACGGATGATCAGCAGCCAGAAGGCCAGCAGGATGATGATGAACGGCAGCAGCGCGCCGAGGTCGCTCACGGTGGTGCGAGTCCTTCCGGAAGGCGGAGGTCGGCGGAGGTCGTCCGCTGACCGCGCGGGAGTCTACCTGCCGCCCGCCTCGTCGGCGTCGTCGAACAGGCCAGGAGGCGGCGCGGGGGCCAGCGTCTTCGGCGGGGTGAGCCCCAGATGGGTCCACGCGGCCGCGGTCGCGACCCGTCCCCGGGGCGTGCGGGCCAGCAGCCCGGCACGCACGAGGAAGGGCTCTGCCACCTCCTCGACCGTCTCGCGCTCCTCGCCGACGGCGACCGCGAGGGTGGAGACCCCGACCGGCCCGCCGCCGAACCGGCTGACCAGGGCGTCCAGCACGCCGCGGTCGAGCCGGTCGAGCCCCTGCTCGTCGACCTCGTAGACCTCGAGGGCGGCCTGGGCCACGGCCCGCGTCACCACCCCGTCGGCCTTGACCTGGGCGTAGTCGCGGACCCGGCGCAGCAGCCGGTTGGCGATCCGGGGGGTACCGCGGGAGCGCCGCCCGATCTCGATCGAGCCCTCCTCCGTGATCGGCACGTCGAGGATGCGCGCGGACCGCGCGATGATCTGCTCCAGCTCGCCGGGGTCGTAGAAGTCCATGTGCGCGGTGAACCCGAACCGGTCGCGCAGCGGCCCGGTCAACAACCCGGCCCGGGTCGTCGCCCCGACGAGGGTGAACGGCGCGAGATCGAGCGGAAGCGCGGTGGCGCCGGGCCCCTTGCCGACCACGACGTCGACGCGGAAGTCCTCCATCGCCATGTAGAGCAGTTCCTCGGCCGGGCGCGCGATGCGGTGGATCTCGTCGATGAACAGGACCTCGCCCTCGCCGAGGCTGGTGAGCAGCGCCGCGAGATCACCGGCCCGCTCGATCGCCGGACCGCTCGTGACCCGGATCGCGCTGCCCAGCTCTGCGGCGATGATCATGGCGAGGCTCGTCTTGCCGAGTCCCGGCGGGCCGGACAGCAGCACGTGATCGGGCGGGCGGTTGCGGCGCAGCGCGCTCTCGAGGACGAGCTGCAGCTGCTCGCGCACCTTGGACTGGCCGACGAACTCCTCGAGCCGCTTCGGGCGCAGCGATGCCTCGACGTCGCGCCCGGGCCTTTGCCGACGACGACGTCGAAGCGGAAGTCCTCCATCGCGAGGTAGATCATCTCCTCGGCCGGGCGCGCGATGCGGTGGATCTCGTCGATGAACAGCACCTCGCCCTCGGTCAGGCTGGTGAGCAGCGCCGCGAGGTCGCCGGCCCGCTCGATCGCCGGCCCGCTGGTCACCCGGATCGGGCTGCCGAGTTCGGCGGCGACGATCATCGCCAGGCTCGTCTTCCCGAGC
>DASVBJ010000209.1:0-10840 GCA_036375895.1 Actinomycetes bacterium
ACCACGTGACCCTTCTTGGTCTCGTAGTCGTGCGGGTCGATCTTCGGCCGGAGCTTCATCTCCTTGATGATCGTGTGCGCCTGGTTCTTGCGCGCCTCACGAGCCTTCATGGCCGACTCGTACTTGAACTTGCCGTAGTCCATGAGCTTGCACACGGGCGGGCGGGCGTTCGGGGCGACCTCGACCAGGTCGAGATCTGCTTCCTGGGCCAGCCGCAGGGCATCGCCGATGGCGACGATGCCGACCTGCTCGCCGTTCGGACCGACAAGCCGCACCTCGTTGACGCGGATCCGGTCGTTGATCCTGGGCTCAGTGCTGATGGGGCCTCCTCGACAGACGTCCGACCTCCGGGCACGAAAAAGGCTTCCGCGCCGATGCTCACGGAAGCCTGCGACCGGGCCACGAGCCGATGCCCGTGACGGGGACCTGCCGCCCGGGGGCGGCGGGTCCGGACCGGAACCTGTCAGCCCGTGAAACAGCCGATTCAGGTGGGAGTGAGGCCTCCGCTTGCTCACCCGGGCCAGGACGGACCGGGCGGGTCGAGGGTCAGGCTACCAGCCCGCGCGCGACGACGCCGAATCGCCCAGGATGGGCTCCCGTCCACCGTCCGCCGGGTGCGCCGGAGGCCGCTCGGCCGCACCGTAGGCCGCCCCGGCCGCCCGGCTGCCCGGCTGCCTGCGACTGGGAGCGCCGCAAGCCACCTTGCCGTACGTCCGACCACTACCCACCCCCACCCTCCCATGATCGTGAGGACTTTCCCGGGCTGGGTTCCGGGAAACTCCTCACGATCATGGAACCGGGGTCAACCGGGCCGGGGAAGGGAGTCGGAGGGGCTGCGGAACCGGGAGTTGGAGGGGGCCGCGGCACCCCGGCCGGCGCGGCGCGGCCGGCTGCTCACGTCGAGGTCCTGGGCGGGTCGCATCCGAGCGACCCTGGCCCCTTGTCTGGTGTCAGTCAGGGACAGCGCGGGTGAACACCGGCCTGCTAGCGGGGCCGGGCGGGCCCGTCGCGAGCGCGAGGTCCACGCCGTGCACGACCCGGGCCCGCCAGCTGTCCAGGTCGCCGAGCCGCCGGCCCAGCCGGGCGAGCAGGCCGGGCAGCTCGCCCGCATCCACCGCCGGGTCGGGCCGTACGGTCAGGCGGGCGTCCACGCCGGCCCCCGGCTGCAGCCAGGCGGCCACCAGCCACTGCTCGGCGGCGAGGACGGGCTCGGCCGCGGCGGCCAGCTCCTGGTCGTCGTACGCCGGGACGAGCCCCCGTCCCCCGGCCAGCGCCCGCACGTCCGCCGTCTCCAGGACGCACGGGTGCGGTCCCGCGAGGTCGACGACGAGGACGTCGGCCTGCTCGGCGATCGCGACGTGCCCGGCGCGCGGACCCTCGACCGGCACCGGCCGTGCCTCGGGGTCCCAGCGGGCGAGGCTGCCGAGGCTGGTGAAGACCGGCAGCGCGCGGCGACCGTCCTCGCCCTCGAGCAGCGGCACCGCGATGTCGGACGACTTGTCGCGGCGCAGCCCGTCGGCGGTCTCCTCCGCCTCCCCCAGCAGCGCCACGACAGGGGCCAGCACCCGGGCGTGGTGGAGGGCGGCCAGCACCTCCGGTGTCCGCCCGGGGTCGCCGGCGGCCGCGGCGAGGGCGGCCGCGAGCCCCGGGTCGGCGCCTCCCTCGTCGCCCGCGAATCCGGGGTCGGGAATGCGCTTGGTCGCCACCGGGCGAGCCTAACCACCCCTCGTCAGTCGACCACGCAGGCCAGCTGCGGCGCCTACTCCCCCTGGTCGACGATCGCGATGACCGGACCACCCCCGGACGGGCCCTGGTGCACCGCCGCGACGGACACGAAGACGGCCGGGTCGCCGGTGACCGACGCGACCACACCACCGACGCAGGACTTGATCTGCCGGTGCCAGTGCACGTCGGAGTCGTCGAGCATGATGTTGCGCCGTCCGCGGACCCGGCCGGTCGGGTCGGCCTCGCACTTGCAGAAGATGTTGACCACCCGGCCGTCGAGGTCGCTCGGGTGCGGCCGGTCGGGCAGCTCGAGCCCGGCGTTGCGGATCGCCTCCCACACCCCGTCGGCATCCAGGGCGTCCCTCATCACGCTGTGCCCGATCTGGTACCGCCCGCCGACGCCGCGGACGTTGCCGAGCACGACGATCTGGGCCTGGTCGAGCTCGACGCCGGACGAGCAGGAGGCCACCGCGGAGTAGAGGGACAGGTCCTTGTGGATCTGCTCGGCGGTCGGCATGTCGATCTCCCCGAGGGCGACGGCGATGCCGAGCGCGGTGGTGGAGTTCGACACATCCATCGACTTGAGCGTGTCCTCGGTCCAGACGTCCTTGCCGCGACTCTTCGCGTCGGTGATCGTCTCCAGCGTGAGCAGCGGGGTCTTGGTCTGGACGTAGTGCACGTCGGCCGGGTCGGTGATGCCCGCCCGCTCCATCGCGACCTTGACCCCGGCGGCGACCTTCTCGACCATGGCCGGCCGCCCGATGTCCTCGGGCAGGATCCGCTCGCTCATGGCGTAGCCGACCGACAGCCTGGGCTCGTCCGTCCTCGGCGCCCTGTCCGCCGGTGTCGTGGCGAAGACGGTGGCGTGCGGCGAGATGACGCCGTCGGTGCCACCGGACCACACGATGGGGATCTGCTTGATCTCGTCCATCGGGCGTGAACCCTTGGCCTCGAGCACCTCCCGGAACGCCCGGTCGGCGATGATGCGGGTGTAGTCGTTGACGCCGCCGTTCCCCTCGGTCTTGCCGATCACGGCGACGACCCGGTCTGCCTCGATGACCCCCCGGTCGATGAGGTCGGCCAGGCCCGAGGCGTCGGACACGCTCTCGATGGCGACCTTGCGCACCTCGATGGGCTCGGGAGTCGCTGTCATGACGTCGTCTGCTCCTTCTCGATGAGGGTGCCGGTCTCGCCCCGGGCCGCCTCGGTGATGTTCGCCAGCGACGTGATCGCGGAGCGGGTGCCGCCGTGCTCCACGAAACGGACCGCGGCCTCGATCTTGGGTCCCATGCTGCCGCTCGCGAAGCCCTGCTCCGCCTGCAGCCGGCGCATCTCCTCCGGGGTGACGCGCCCGATGGGCCGTTCGTCCGCGGTGCCGTAGCCGGTGACGGCGTGGTCGACGTCGGTGGCGATCACCAGCACCTCGGCGCCGACGGCCCGGGCGAGCAGGGCCGCGGCGAGGTCCTTGTCGATGACGGCCTCGACGCCGCGCAGGTCGCCGTGCTCGTCCTGTACGACGGGGATGCCGCCGCCGCCGGACCCGACGACGACGAAGCCGGCGTCGGCGAGGGCCGCGATGGCCGGCGCGTCGACGATCTCCAGCGGCTCCGGCGAGGCGACGACCCGCCGCCAGCCCTTGCTCCCACGGTCCTCCCAGATCTGGCCGTGGTCGATCAGCACCTGGGCCTCCTCGGCGGGCAGGTAGCGCCCGATCGGCTTGGTCGGCTTCTGGAAGCCGGGGTCGTCGCCGTCGACGCGGGTGCGGCTGACGACTGCCGCCACCCGCCCGTCGATGCCGCGGGCCCGCAGCGCGCGCTCCAGCGAGTCGAGGATGAGGAAGCCGATCGTCCCCTGGGTCTGCGCGCCGCACCAGTCCAGCGGCACCGGCGGCACGACCTGGGCGGCCAGCTCGTTCTTGACGAGCACGTTGCCGACCTGCGGGCCGTTGCCGTGGGTGATCACCACGCCGAGCCCGGCCGCGACCAGGTCGGCGATGTGCTCGGTCGCCGTGCCGATCGCGCGGTCCTGCTCCTCGGGCGTGGCACTGCCGTCGGGGCCGGTCATGGCGTTGCCGCCGAGAGCGATGAGCACGCGCATGGCGCGACTCTATGGGTCAGCGGGCCCGCCGTACGCCGTCAACCTGTGCCAACACGCGCCCTTTCCCCCTGGCAGCGCCCTTCCCTCTGGCAGCGCCCTTCCCTCTGGCAGCGATCATGCACGTCCCGTCGCCCGCCCCGCCCCCGGAGCGACGGAACGTGCATGATCGCTGCCGGTGTGGGGGGGTGGCCGGTGTGGGGGGTGGCCGGTGTGGGGGTGTGGTGCACGCGGAACGGTCAGAGGCCCAGGCGGCGGTAGCGCGCGAAGCGGGCGGCCAGCCGCGTCGACGGGTCGCGGCGCAGCAGCCCGGTGAGCTCGGCCTCCAGCACCTGGGCCACCCGGGCGAGGTAGTCATCGGGCTCGTCGGCGGCGTCCGGGTGCTCGGCGACGATCCGGTCGACGATCCCGGCGCGCAACAGGTCGAGCGAGCGCACACCCTGGGCCTGCGCCATCTCCGGCGCCCGGCGGGTGGTGCGGAACATGATCGCGGAGGCGCCCTCCGGCGGCAGCGGCGACAGCCAGCCGTGCTGCGCGCAGACCACTCGGTCGGCCGGCAGCAGGGCCAGCGCTCCGCCGCCGGCGCCCTCCCCGAGCAGCAGACAGACGGTCGGCGCGTCGAGGAGGACGAGGTCCTGGAGCGAGCGCGCGATCTGGCCGGCCAGGCCGGCCTCCTCGGCCTCGCGGGACAGCGCGGCCCCGGCGGTGTCGATGACGGTCACCAGTGGCAGCTTGAGCTCGTCGGCCAGCTTCATCCCTCGGCGGGCCTCCCGCAGGTCCGCCGGGCTGAACGGCGACCCGACCGCCTGGTTCTGCCGGTCCTGGCCGAGCACGATGCACGCGGCGTCGCCGAACCGGGCCAGCGCCAGGATGAGCCCGGGGTAGACCTCGCCCGGGCCGGTCCGGCGCATCGGGACCACGTCTGTGGCGGCCTGCCGCAGCAGCTGCCGTACGCCGGGTCGCCCGGGCCGCCGGGACCGGCGGATCGACTCCCAGGCGGGCACGTCCTCGATGTGTGCGTCCGAGGCGGCTGTGCCGGGGACGGCGCGGTCCGGGGAGACCTGGCGCGGCGCGGTCAGCACACGCAGCGCCCGGCCCAGCGTCTCCGGGATCTCTTCCGGGGTCAGCACCGCGTCGACGAGACCGTGCGCGAGCAGGTTCTCCGCCGTCTGGACGCCGGGCGGGAACTCCTCGCCGTACAGCGCCCGGTAGACCCGTGGACCGAGGAAGCCGATCAGCGCCCCCGGCTCGGCGACCGTCACGTGGCCGAGCGACCCCCACGACGCGAGCACGCCGCCGGTGGTCGGGTTCCGCAGGTAGACCAGGTAGGGGTTGCCGGCCGCCTTGTGCCGGCCGATCGCCGCCGTGATCTTGACCATCTGCAGGAAGGCGACCGTGCCCTCCTGCATGCGGGTGCCGCCCGACGTCGGCGACGCGAGCAGCGGCAGCCGCTCGTCGGTGGCCCGCTCGACCGCCCGCACCAGCCGCTCGGCGGCCTGCACGCCGATCGAGCCGGCCAGGAAGCCGAACTCGCACGCCACGACGGCCACCCGCCGGCCCTTGATGCGCCCCTCGCCGGTCACGACGGACTCGTCCAGGCCGGTGCGCTCGCGGGCCCTGGCCAGCGAGGCGGCGTACGCCGGGTCGGCGGGCTCGGCCACGACCGGCTCGTCCCACCGCCGCCAGCTGCCCTCATCGAGGACGGCCTCGATCAGCTCGAGCGCGCCCGGGCTGCTCACGACGCCTCCACCTCGTCGAGCCACCGCCGCACCGACGCGTCGTGCTGACCGAGCGTCGGCGGCGCCTGGTGGCGCTGCAGCGGGTCGCCGTCGAAGCGCAGCGGCGGCCCGGGCAGGGTGAGGTGCCCGACCGTGGAGTGGTCGACCTCGACGAGCAGGCCCTGCGACCGCGTCTGCTCCCACTCGTAGACCCGGTCGAGGGTCCGCACCTCGCCGGCGGGGATGCCCAGGTCGGCGAGCCGGGGCAGCAGCTGCGCCAGCGGCTGGTCGGCGAACGCCGCGTCGATAGCGGCGACGACACCATCGCGGTTGCGCACCCGCTCGGCGTTGGTGGCAAAACCGGGCGCGTCGACGGGCAGCCCGAACGCCGGAGCCAGCCGCCGCCACAGCCCCTCGCTGCCGACGGCGATCTGCACCATGCCGTCGGCACAGTGAAAGAGCCCGTAGGGGCAGATCGACGGGTGGTGGTTGCCCTGCCCGTGCGGGACCTCGCCGGTGACCGTGTAGCGGGTGCCCTGGAACGCGTGCACCCCGACGACGGCGGCGAGCAACGACGTACGGACGACCTTGCCGCGGCCGGTGCGGTCACGTTCGTGCAGCGCCGCCACCACGCCGTACGCGCCGTACATGCCGGCCAGCAGGTCGGCGATCGGGACGCCGACCCGCATCGGGTCGTCGGGACCGGTGCCGGTGAGCGACATCAGGCCGGCCTCGCCCTGCGCGATCTGGTCGTAGCCCGCGCGCCCGCCCTCGGGACCGTCGTGCCCGAAGCCCGAGATGGACAGCACGACCAGCCGCGGGTTCAGCTCGCGCAGCCGGGTCGTCGAGAAGCCGAGCCGGTCGAGCACGCCGGTGCGGAAGTTCTCCACCAGCACGTCGGCCTGCCGCAGCAGCCGGGTGAGCAGGTCGCGGCCCTCGTCGGACTTGAGGTCCGCGGTGACCGACTCCTTGTTGCGGTTGCAGGAGAAGAAGTACGTCGACTCCTGGGCGCCCTCCGGGCCCACGAACGGCGGTCCCCAGCCCCGGCTGTCGTCGCCGCCGTCCGGGTTCTCGATCTTGATGACGCGCGCGCCCAGGTCACCGAGCATCATCGCGGCGTGCGGCCCGGCCAGCGCCCGGGAGAGGTCGACGACGAGCACACCGTCGAGAGGTCCGGTCATGACCGACAGCGTATGGGCACGGTGCGAAGGTCCCTTGTCGCTGCCACCCGCGGGTGCCACGCTGACGCCGGGAGTGCCGTGATCGTGCCGCGAGGTGGTCGGGATGGACGTGCCGGAGTGCACCGGTGACGTCTGCATCACCTGCTCCGACGAGGCCGTCCGGGTGACCGTCGTCGAGCTGCTCCAGCAGGACCTGGCCCGGGTCGACACCGGCCGCGGCGTCGAGGAGGTCAGCGTGGCGCTGGTGGACGCGGCGGTCGGCGACACGGTGCTCGTGCACGCCAAGGAGGCGATCGCGGTGGTCGCGCCCTCCAGCTCGCCGTGACCGTGGGCGACCAGCTGCCGGTGCGCCGGCGGGTCAGGGTCGAGGGCATCGTGCAGGGGGTCGGCTTCCGGCCGTTCGTGCACCAGCTGGCGGTCGGTCTCGGGCTGGCCGGGCTGGTCGGCAACGACGGCCGAGGGGTGTTCATCGAGGTGGAGGGCACCGAGCCCGCCGTACGCGCCTTCCTGGCCGCGCTGGAGTCCGACCGCCCGGCGCTGGCCGTGGTCGAGCGGGTCGAGGCCAGCCCGTTGCCCGTGCGGGGCGACGCGGGCTTCGTCATCGTCGCGAGCGACCCGCGGCAGGGCCGGGCCACGCTGGTGGCGCCGGACACGGCGACCTGTGACGAGTGCCTGCAGGAGGTGCTCGACCCGGCGGAGCGGCGCTACCGCTACCCGTTCACCAACTGCACGGCGTGCGGGCCGCGGTTCACGATCGTGACGGGGCTGCCCTACGACCGCGCGGCGACGACGATGGCCGGCTTTGCGATGTGCGAGGAGTGCGCCCGGGAGTACGCCGACCCGGGCGACCGCCGTTTCCACGCGCAGCCGGTCTGCTGTCCCCGCTGCGGCCCGGCGTTGTCGCTGCTCGACGGGTCCGGCGGGGTCGTGCCCGGGGACGACGCCCTGGCTGCGACTGCCGGGCTCGTCCGCGCCGGCGCCGTGGTGGCCGTGAAGGGCCTCGGCGGCTACCACCTGTGCGCCGACGCGACCGACGAGGACGCGGTCGCGGCGCTGCGCTCCCGCAAGCACCGCGAGGAGAAGCCGTTCGCGCTGATGGTCGCCGACGTCGCCGCCGCGCGCTTGGTCGCCGAGGTCGACCCCGAGGCCGAGACGCTCCTCACCGGTCGCCGCCGGCCGATCGTGCTGCTCCCCCGACGCGATCCGACCGGCAGGGTGGCGGCCTCCGTCGCGCCCGGCAACCGACGTCTCGGCGTGATGCTCCCCTACACGCCGCTACACCACCTGCTGCTGCGCGAGATCGGCCGGCCCGTCGTGCTCACGAGCGGCAACGTCTCCGACGAACCGATCGCCTACGTCGACGCCGACGCCCAGGAGCGGCTCTCCGGCATAGCCGACGCGTTCCTCGTGCACGACCGACCGATCCACGTCCGGACGGACGACTCGGTGGTGCGGGTCGTCCGCGGGCGCGAGGTGGCGCTGCGCCGCTCGCGCGGCTACGCGCCGGAGCCGCTGCTGCTGCCGTGGCCCTTCCCCCGTCCCGTGCTCGGCTGCGGGGCCGAGCTGAAGAGCACCTTCACGCTCGGCAAGGGCCGGCACGCGTTCGTGTCCCACCACATCGGCGACCTGGAGAACGCCGAGACGCTGCAGGCGTTCACGACGGGCATCGCGCACTTCCGGGCGATGTTCGACGTCACCCCGGAGGTGGTCGCGCACGACCTGCACCCGGACTACCTGGCCAGCAAGTGGGCGCTCGACCTCGACGGGGTCGAGCTGCTCGGCGTACAGCATCACCACGCGCACATCGCGTCCTGCCTGGCCGACAACGGCGAGGTCGGGCCGGTCATCGGCATCGCGCTGGACGGGCTCGGCTTCGGCACCGACGCGACGCTGTGGGGCGGCGAGCTGCTCGTCGCCGACCTCGCGACCAGCCGGCGCGTCGGCCACCTGGAGCAGGTGCCGATGCCGGGAGGCGCGGCGGCCATCCGCGAGCCGTGGCGGATGGCGGCGGCCTACCTGCAGGCGGCGTACGGCGGGGAGGCGCCCGCCGGGCCCTGGACGTCGCGCTGGGACCCGGCCCGGACCAGGACCGTCCGGGCGATGGCCGACCGGGGGGTGAACGCGCCGCTCACCTCGAGCGCCGGCCGGCTCTTCGACGCCGTCGCCGCGCTGGCCGGCGTCCGCGACTCCGTGACCTACGAGGGGCAGGCGGCGGTCGAGCTGGAGCAGCTCGCCGAGCCCGACGAGGACGGGTCCTACCCGGCGGGCGCCTCGGGGTCGGGTGTGGTCGACGACCCGCTCGTGCTCCGCGGCACGGACCTCGTCCGGTCGGTCGTCGACGACCTGTCCCGCACGGTGCCGGTCGGCCGGGTCGCGGCGCGCTTCCACAACGGCCTGGCCGACGCGCTGGTGGCGGCGGCGTCGACGCTGCGCCGCCGGCACGGTCTGGACGTCGTCGCGCTCTCCGGTGGGGTGTTCCAGAACGCCCTGCTGCTCGACCGGTTGGTGACCCTGCTGGAGCTGCGCGGCTTCCGGGTGCTGACGCACTCGCGCGTGCCGCCGAACGACGGCGGGATCAGTCTCGGCCAGGCCGCGGTGGCGGCCGCCCGCGACCGCGCCGACCACTGAGCGTCGACCGAAGGGGCGGCGAAGGGCGGGTGCCGGGGTGACCTTCGACCCTGACTGTGATCGTGTCGAGGGCTAGCGTTGAGGCAACTGAGCCGCCGGCTCTCCCGGGACCGAGGGGGTTCCGCGACGATGCGTGCCACCGAGTTCATGACGTCACCGGTCGTCACGGTGCGGCCGGAGACCCCGATCGCGACGGCAGGCAGCCTGCTCCTCCAGCGCGACATCACGGCCGCGCCGGTCGTGGACGGGCACGAGCACCTCGTCGGCATCGTCAGCTCGGTGGACCTGCTGCGCGGCCGGGTGGTCCCCGACCCCCGGGCACACCTGCGGCCCGAGCCGGAGGAGTCCGGGGAGCCGCCGCACACCGTCGGCGACGTGATGACCCGCAAGGTCGTCGCCCTGCAGGCGACGGCCGACGAGTCGGACTTCTGCCGCGCGATGCTCGAGAACCGGGTGAAGAGCATCCCCGTCGTCTCCGACGACCGTCTCGTGGGCATCGTCAGCGTCAGCGACCTGCTGCGCACGCACGTCCGGACGGACGACCAGATCGCGGCGGACGTCCGCGCGTTGCTGCGGGACTACGCGGGCGGGCAGGACCGCTGGGCCGTTGACGTGACCGACGGGGTGGTGAGCCTGGCCGGGCCGACCAGCGCCACGGAGCGGCGAGTGGCGGTGCTGCTGGCCGAGTCCGTGCCGGGTGCCGTCCGGGTGCGCACCGGCCCCGGGCCGGAGCGAGCGCCGCGGCCGGAACCCACCGACCACCGGGGGCTGCGGGTCTTCAGCTACGACGAGTGCCTCGAGCGGCTGCGCACCGCGTCGGTCGGGCGGCTGGCCTTCGTCTACGACGGCGGTCCCACGGTGCTGCCGGTCAACCACGGGCTGGACGGCGCCGACGTGGTCTTCCGCACCACCTGGGGCTCGAAGCTGCACGTGTCCGAGGACTCCGGGCCCGTGGCGTTCGAGGTGGACGGCTACGACCAGAACCTCGAGACCGGCTGGAGCGTGCTGGTCAAAGGCACCATGTCCGTGGTCTACGACGAGGCCGACACCGAGCGCTACGAGCGGCTCGGGGTGCGCGGCTGGGCGGGCCTCGGCGAGCCGTCCTTCTGGGTGCGGATCCGGCCCGAGGAGATCACCGGCCGTGGCATCACCGGCTGACCCATCGCAACCAGGCGGCCGGCGGCAGGCCTGACGCTGGCTCAGCAGATCCGGGGCAGCGGGTCGCCGACCAGCATGTCCACGATGCGGGTGCCACCGAAGGCCGTCCGCAGCAGGACCATGCCGGGCGGGTCGTCGCCGACCTCGCCGACCAGCGCGGCCTGCGCGCCCAGCGGGTGGGCCCGCATCGCGGCTAGCGCCGCCTCGGCCTGGCTGCCGTCGACGACCGCGACCAGCCGGCCCTCGCAGGCCACGTAGAGCGGGTCGATGCCGAGCAGCTCGGACGCCCCGAGCACCTCCGGCCGCACCGGCACCGCCGACTCGTCGACGACGACC
>DASVBJ010000310.1:0-3674 GCA_036375895.1 Actinomycetes bacterium
GGCCGCCATCGCGTCGGTCACCAGCACCACCCGCCCGCACGCGGCAGTCAGGACGAGCCGGCACACGTCGGCGGTGACGTGGTGCAGGTCGGCGATGAGCCCCACGGCGAGCCGCTCGTCGACGAGCGCGCGGCCGGCCACACCCGGCTCGCGATGGTGCAACCCGCGCTGGGCGTTGAAGACGTGCGTGACGGCCCGCGCACCGGCATCGGCCGCGGCCGCCACCACGTCGGCGGTCGCGTCGGAGTGGCCCACCGAGACGCAGACGCCCGCCTGGGCGAGCGTCGCCACCGCCTCGATGCCGCCCGGGCGTTCCGGGGCCAGGGTCACCATGGTGACCAGGCCGCCACCGGCCTCGAGCAGCCGCGTGATGGTGGCCGGCTCCGGGTCGCACATCTGGGCCACGTCGTGCACGCCCGCCCGGGTGGGCGACAGGAACGGGCCCTCGAGGTGCACTCCCAGCATCCGCGCACCCGACGGGTCCGCGGCGTCCGCCACGGCCCGGGCGACCGCGAGCCCCTGCTCGAGGCGCTCGAGCGGCGCGGTGATGAGCGTCGGCTGCCACGAGGTCACCCCGGTGGCGGGCAGCGACCTGGCCACCGCCTGCCACTCGTGCGCCGGGGCGTCGGCGAGGTCGCACCCGAAGGCGCCGTTGACCTGCAGGTCGACCAGGCCGGGTACGAGCACCCCCGTGGCGAGCTGGACGTCGTCCGGGCCGGGGGCGCCGACGGGTTGGTCGTGCACCGCCACGATGCGCCCCGCGGACACCTCCACGGCGCCCGGCCCGGTGAGCCGCCCGTCGACGAGCAGTCGCGGCGCGGACACGCGCATCGACGCACCTCATTCCCTCGGGCCGTGGTTGGATATTGGTCTACACCAAATGTAGCCGTGGGCGAAAGGGGCTCGGCGTGAGCGTCGACCTGACCACTCTGGTGACCGAGGGCTGGCGCCCGGAGTGGAGCGACATCGACACCCGGTCGACGCTCGACCTGGTCCGGCTGATGAACGCCGAGGACGCCCGGGTGCCGGCCGCCGTCGCGTCCGCCGCCGCTGCGCTGGCCGCGGCGATCGACGGCGTCGTCGAGCGCCTCGAGGGCGGGGGGCGGTTGGTCTACGTAGGAGCGGGGACGGCCGGCCGGATCGGCGTGCTCGACGCCTCGGAGTGCGGGCCCACCTTCAACACGGCACCGGGTCAGGTCGTCGGGGTCATCGCCGGCGGCGACGGCGCGGTGTCGCAGGCCAGCGAGTCCGCGGAGGACGACGACGACGCGGGGGCGGCCGACCTCGCCCAGCTCACCATCGGCCCCGGGGACGCGGTCGTCGCCGTGTCGGCGAGCGGCCGCACGCCGTACGCGCTCGGTGCGGTGGGGCAGGCGCGGTCCGTGGGCGCGCTGACGGTGGCGGTCACGTGCAACCCCGGCTCGCCGCTGGCCGCGGCGGCCGACCACGCCATCGAGGTCGTCGTCGGGCCGGAGGTGGTCAGCGGCTCGACCCGCCTCAAGGCAGGCACCGCGCAGAAGCTCGTGCTCAACACGATCTCGACCGTCTCGATGGTCCGCCTCGGCAAGACCTACGGCAACCTCATGGTCGACGTGCGCGCCGGCAACGAGAAGCTGCGGGCCCGCGCGCAGCGCATCGTCGAGCTCGCGACCGGCTGCCCGCCCGAGGAGGCCGCAGCCGCCCTGGCGAGCGCCGACGGCGAGGTGCGCACGGCCATCGTCACGCTGCTCACCGGCGACGAGGTGACGGCGGCGCGGGACGCGCTCGCGCGGGCCGGAGGGCGGGTGCGCGAGGCGATCCGGGTCGACCGGTGAGAGTCGTCGGCGTGCTTTCGGGCACGTCGTACGACGCGATCGAGGTGGCGGCCGCCGACCTGCGGCTGGCCGGCGACACGGTCGAGGCCGAGCTGCTCGGCGCCACCAGCATCGACTTCGCGCCGCGGCTGCGCGGCGCGGTGGCCGCGGTCCTGCCGCCCCACCCCACGGACGTAGGCGCGGTGTGCCGGCTGGACACCGAGCTCGGGCAGGCGTTCGCGGCTGCCGCGCAGGTCGGCGTGGACCGGCTGTGCGACGGGCACGCGGACCTCGTCGTCTCGCACGGCCAGACCGTCTTCCACTGGGTCGAGGACGGTGGCGCGCGGGGCACCCTGCAGCTCGGCCAGCCAGCGTGGATCGCCGAGCGCACCGGCCTGCCGGTGGTCTCCGACCTCCGCTCCCGGGACGTCGCGGCCGGCGGCCACGGCGCGCCCCTCGTCAGCCTGCTCGACGCATTGCTGCTCGCGGCGTTCCCGGGCCCACCGAGGGCGGCCCTGAACATCGGCGGCATCGCCAACGCCACGGTGGTCCGCGACGACGCGCCTGCCGTCGCCTTCGACACCGGGCCGGGCAACGCCCTCATCGACACGGTCGTCGGCTGGTGCACCGAGGGTCGCAAGGCGATGGACCGCGACGGGGCTCGGGCCGCGCGTGGGCGCGTGGACGAGCGGCTGCTCCGTCGGCTCGCCGCCGACCCGTACTTCCGGCGACCGGCGCCGAAGTCGACCGGGCGCGAGCTCTTCCACGGCGACTGGCTGCGCGCCGCAGTGGCCGAGGTGTGCCCGGGTGTCTCGGGTGACGACCTCGTCGCGACGGTGACCAGGCTGACGGCGGAGACGGTCGCCGACGCGCTGCGCGCGCTGGACGTGCACCGGCTGTGGGTGTCCGGCGGTGGCTCCCGCAACCCGGTGCTGATGCGGTGGCTGGACGACGCCCTGCCTGGCGTGCCGGTCGCCACCACGGACGAGCTCGGGATGCCTGCGACCGCCAAGGAGGCGTACGCCTTCGCGCTGCTGGGCTTCCTCACCTGGATGGGGCTGCCGTCGACGCTGCCGTCCTGCACGGGTGCCCGCCACGCCACCGTGCTCGGCACGGTCACGCCCGGGCTCCGCGGACCGGCGCCGCGGTGGTCGGGTGAGCCGGCGGTTGCACCACGGCGGCTGCGGATCGTGACCAGCTGAGCGGCTCGACGTCTGCCACGGGCTGCCGCTGCCAGGGATCGCGGCAGAGCGGCCGAGATGTGACGCCTGTGACGACTGATGCATGTTCTGCCGCGATCGCAGCCGACCCTTGCGGGATCGGCGAGGTGAACACCGGGTCGAAGCTCGACGGGATGAAGAGGGGCTAGGCGGGCAGGAGCAATCGGCCTAGCGTCGGCAGTACTGCAGCGGCCCCGGTTCGGCAGCGCTGCAGGCGCCGGGCCGGCAAGCAGCCTGGGCGCGGGGGCACCACAGCGACTCCAGATGTGGTGGTGGCAACGTCATGCGATGCCTCCGGAACCGCTCACCGCCTTGGATGTCGCTCCCCGCTACCTCTCAACCCCTCAAGTGGCGGACCGGACGTCCGCAGAGAGCGAGGCTGTCATGCGTCACATGGGTCGATGGGGCGCGGCCTTAGCCGTCGCGACCGGTCTCATGGTCACGGGCAGCACGATGCACGCCTCCGGAAGCTCCAGCGCCCCGGAAGAGTCCGTGCGGCTGAACCTCACGCCGTCCTCAACACAGCTGGCGGCATGCATGCCAGAGGCCCGGGTGCAGGTCACCGTGCGCCTCACGACCGAGCGGAGGGGCTTCGACGTCTTCCGGGTGCGGGCCTCCGGCCTACCGCCCGACACCGCGTTCACCGTGTTCCTGCTGGAGA
>DASVBJ010000244.1:0-5721 GCA_036375895.1 Actinomycetes bacterium
CCCGACCAGCCGCGAGCCCTCCGCGAGGCGCTCGATCGGCCAGGACGGCGACACCGGAGCGCCGGCCTCCTTGGCCCGGAAGAACGCCGCCTGCGACTCGGTGAGCATGTCGCCGCCGATGCCGTCGGTGCCGAGGGCGATCCGGCGGCCGTCGAGAGGCGCATGCCCGACGGCGTTGTTCATGTTGCTGCGGGCGTTGTGGGCGACCGTCGCGTGGGCGGCCCCGACCAGCTCGCGCTCGCGCCCGTCGACGTGCACGCAGTGCGCGAGCAGCGCCGCGTCCGTCAGCAGCCCGGCGGACTGCAGCCGCTCGACGACCCGCAGCCCGCTGCGCGCCACCGAGTCCCGCTCGTCGACGAGGTCCTCGGCCACGTGGATGTGCACGCCCGCGCCCGTGGAACGCACGACGTCGGCGCAGGCGGCCAGCGTCGCGTCGGACATTGTGAACGACGCGTGCGCGCCGACCAGGCCACGGGCCAGCGGTCTCGACTGTGTCGCCGCGAGGAACCTCCGGTTCTCCTCCACGCCGGCCGCCGCGCGGGCCGGCCCGTCGCGGTCGCTGACCTCGTAGCAGAGCACGGACCGGATGCCGAGCTCGGCCAGCGTGTCCGCGATGACGTCGAGCGAGCCGTCGATGGCGTTGGGCGATGCGTGGTGGTCGACGACCGTCGTCGTCCCGGCGAGCAGCGCGTCCAGTCCGCCGCGCAGAGCGGACAGCCGCACCAGCTCCGGGTCGAGGGCACGGTCCAGCCGCCACCAGATGCGTTGCAGCACCTGCAGGAAGTCGGCCGGCGGCGCCAGGTCGTAGGGCATCCCCCGCGCGAGCGCTGAGTAGAGGTGGGTGTGGGCGCAGACGTTGCCCGGCAGGACCAGCGTGCCGCCGCAGTCACGACGCGGTACGCCGGGTGCCGCCGCGCCCACCGCGACAACACGTCCGGCGTCGACGGTGACGTCGTCGCTCACCACCTCTACCGGGTCGAGCGAGACGACCACGGTCCCACCGCAGAGCGCGAGCGCGCCGGTCGTGCGCCCCGGGCCACCAGGGCCGGTCATCGCGAGACCTTTCGCCGCGGGTGGGCCAGCCGCGGGACGGCGGCCCGGGCGGCCGCGGTGTCACGCATCGGCAGGCTCGTGGGCCACCTGCCGTCGAAGGCGTGCAGCGCGCCGGCGACCGCCGACGCCGTCGGCACCAGGCCGATCTCCCCGACCCCCTTGGCGCCGTAGGGCCCCTCGGGCTGGTGCTCCTCGACGAAGATGCACTCGACGGGCGGCATCCCGGCGGGCGGGATGATGTTCAGCGACTTCAGCGTCGTGGTGACCGGCCGGCCCGCGTCCACGACGTACTCCTCCGACAGCGCGTGCCCCAGGCCCATGTGCACGGCACCCTCGACCTGGCCCTCGAGCAACGTCGGGTTGATGACCCTGCCGACGTCGTGGGCCGCCACCACGCGGGCGAGCCGCCCGGCGTCGTCGAGCACCACCACCTGCGTGGCCCAGCCGTACGCGAAGTGGGTCACCGGCGCCTCAGTCGGCGTGCCCGGCGCCGTGGTCCAGTCGACGACGACCTCGCCCGGGAACTCCACACCGGCGAGGTCCTCCAGCCGTCCGCTGCCCAGCTTGTCCCTGAGCCCCGCCGTCGCGTCGAGCACGGCTCGCCCGCCCAGCACCGTCGCGCGCGAGGCGGTGGTCTGCCCGCAGCCGAGCTCGTGGTCGGTGTCGACGCGGACGCTCACGCGGTCCGGGGTGATGCCGAGCTCCTCGCAGACCATCTGCGTCAGCACGGTGTGCACTCCCTGGCCCATCTCGGTCCAGGGATGCATCAGCGTCACGGTCCCGTCGGCCTCCGGACGCAGGACCACCTTCCCCGTCTCGGTGAGCCCGTTGCCGATGCCGGTGTTCTTCACGGCGCAGGCGATCCCGGCGTACCGGGCGGACCGGTAGGCCTCGCGCACCGCCATCAGGGTCGCCCGCAGGCCGACGCCTGGGCCGAGCACCTGGCCGGTGCCGAACGTGTCGCCCACCGACAGCGCGTTGCGCCACCGGATCTCCCACCCGTCGATGCCCACCTTCGCCGCCAGCCGGTCGAGCATGCCCTCCAGGGCGAAGTTGACCTGGTGGGTGCCGAAGCCGCGCATCGCCCCGCACGGCACGTTGTTGGTGTAGACAGCCCGCGCCTCGACGTCGACCGCGGCGAACCGGTACGCGCCGCAGGCGTGGCCGGCGGCCCGCTCCAGCACCTTGGCGCCGACGCTGGCGTAGGCACCGGTGTCGCCGACGATGCGTGCCCGCAGCGCGAGCAGATGGCCGTCCGCGTCGCAGCCGACGGTGTAGGTCACCGTCATCGGGTGGCGCTTGACGTGGAAGCGCAAGCTCTCGGCCCGGCTCAGGGCGAGCTTCACCGGCCGCCCGGTCCGCGCCGCGAGCAGCGCCGCGTGGCCCTGGACACCGAGGTCCTCGCGACCGCCGAACGCACCACCGGCGGGCACCAGGGTTGCCCGCACCTTGGCCTCGGGCAGCCCGAGCAGACCGGCCACCTGGCGGCGCTCGCTCCAGATGCCCTGGCCGTGGGTGTAGAAGTGCACCCCGCCCTCGGCGGTCGGCCAGGCGAGCGAGGCCTCCGGCTCGAGGAAGGCGTGCTCCACGTGCTGGGTGCGGAAGGTCTCGGTGAGCACGTGCGCCGCCCCCGCGAGCGTGGCGTCCACGTCGCCCCGTGCGACCCGGGTGACGTCCAGCACGTTGCCGGGTGCGCGCTCGTGCAGCCGGGGCGCGCCCGGCTCGGTGGCGGCGAACGGGTCGGTGACCGGCTCGAGCACGTCGTAGTCGACCTCGATGAGCTCGGCCGCGGCCCGGGCCTGGGCCCGCGTCTCGGCCGCGACGAGCGCCAGCACGTCCCCGACGTACCGCGTCGTCTCCCCGACCGCCACCAGCGCCGGCCAGTCGGGGATGAGCTCGCCCTGCAGCCGCTCCCCCGGCACGTCCGCGGCGGTGAGGACCGTGCGTACGCCGGGCGCGGCCAAGGCCTTGCTCCTTTCGATCCGCAGCACCCGGGCCCGGGGATGGTCGGAGAAGCGGACCGCGCCGTGCAGCATGCCGTGGCGGGACAGGTCGTTGACGAACGGCTGTCGCCCCAGCGCGAGCTCTCGGCCGCGGTAGCGCGCCGCGCGGGTGCCGACCCGGCCGCTGGGGTCCGAGCCGGGCGACGGCTCGCCGCGGCGGGCCGCCGCGGACAGCTGCACCGCGTCGACGATCTTGGCGTAGCCGGTGCAGCGGCACAGGTTGCCGGCCAGCGCGGCCGCGACCTCGGTCCGGGTCGGCTCGGGGTGCTCCCGCAGCAGGTGCTCGGCCTTCATCACGATGCCCGGGGAGCAGAACCCGCACTGCGAGGCCCCGGCGGCGACGAAGCTGTCGGCCCACCGCTCGTGGGCCTCGGCGCCGAGACCCTCCAACGTGGTCACGACGCGACCGGCGGCGCGGGTGGCGGGCTGGGCGCAGGCGACGACAGGGTGCCCGTCCACGAGCACCGTGCACGCCCCGCACGACCCCTCGGGGGCGCAGCCGTCCTTGACGCTGGTCACCCCGCACCGCTCCCGGAGCACGTCGAGCAGCGACTCCCCGGCCGCGAGGTCCACGCGAACCTGCCGGCCGTTGAGCTCGAAGTCCAGGGTGGTGTCTCGGGTGCGCTCCATCACGTCGCCTCCGGTGCTCGTGATCACGCTGTCCCGGGCCGGGGCCACGGCCTAGAGCCGAAGGTCATGCCGAACCGGTGCCGAAACGCCGTAACGACGCCGCCCGGCGCGGGCCATGCTCAGAGGGCCAGGGGGCGGGAGGCTCGATGCGGACGCTGATCACGGGCGGCACGGTGGTGACCGCGAGCGAGACGGTGCGAGCCGACGTCCTGGTGATCGACGACCGGGTCGCCGCGGTGGGGGCCGGCAGCGCCGGGCTGGGCCCGGCCGACCGCATGATCGCCGCGGACGGCCGCTACGTCATCCCGGGCGGCGTCGACGTGCACACGCACATGGGGCTGGCGACCCCGGCCGGGGTCTCCTGCGACGACTTCGCCTCCGGGACCGAGGCGGCCGCCTGGGGCGGCACGACCACGATCGTCGACTACGCGGGGCACGACTACGGCGAGCCCCTGGGCGCCGGCCTTGCCCGCTGGATGGCTCGCGCCGAGGGCAGGTCGCACGTCGACTACGGGTTCCACATGATGCTGCGCGAGGTGGACAACCGGGTGCTGCGGGAGATGGCGGGGCTCGTCGCCGACGGGGTGACCTCGTTCAAGCTGTTCATGGCCTACCCCGGTGTGTACATGGTCGACGACCGGGCGCTGTTCCGCGCCATGTGCCGGTCGGCCGAGGTCGGCGCGCTGATCGCGCTGCACGCCGAGAACGGCGGGCCGATCGAGGCGCTCGTCGAGCGCCTGGTCGCGGCGGGCCGCACCGCGCCGGTCGAGCACGCGCGCAGCCGGCCGCCGTCCCTCGAGGGCGAGGCGACCGCGCGGGCCGTCGCGCTGGCCGAGCTGGCCGGGGTGCCCGTGCACATCGCGCACCTGTCCTCGGCGGACGCGCTGGCGGCGGTCCGGGCCGGCCGCGACCGCGGTGCGGTCGTGCACGCGGAGACCTGTCCGCAGTACCTCTATCTGTCGGAGGACGACCTGCGCAGTCCGGGCGTGGAGGGCGCGAAGTACGTCTGCTCGCCGCCGCTGCGACCGGCCGATCACCAGGCGGCGCTGTGGCGGGGCCTGCGCCTGGGCGACCTCGAGGTCGTCGCCACCGACCACTGCCCGTTCACGGTCGCGCAGAAGGCCGCGGACGCCGACTGCTTCCCGCGCATCCCCAACGGGCTCCCCGGCGTCGAGGAGCGGGTGACCCTCGTGCACGAGGGCGTCGTCCGTGGCGAGCTCGGCCTGAACCGGTGGGTCGACGTCGTGGCGACCACGCCGGCCCGGCTGTTCGGGCTCTACCCCCGCAAGGGCACGATCGCCCCCGGCTCCGACGCCGACCTGGTGGTGTTCGACCCGTCGTGCGAGCGCACTCTCACCGCTGCCTCGCACCACAGCGCCGTGGACTACTCCTGCTACGAGGGCCGACGGGTGCACGGTCTGCCCGAGGTGGTCATGCAGCGCGGTCGGGTGCTCGTCGAGGGCGGCCGGTTCCACGGATCGCCGGGCGACGGGCGGTACCTCCCCCGTACGCCGGGCGCGACCTCGCCTGCCGGCGCCGTCGCGGGACGCGAGGGCTGACGTCGGGACCTTCTGCCGTGTACGGCCGGCCGGTCCGCAGGGCAACGTGAGGGCATGGCGGGCGCACTCTCTCAGGCCACGCCGGAGGTTCCGTGCGGTTACCCGACCGGCTACGAGACGTCCGTGCGGCTCGCCGACCACCGGAAGGTCACGATCCGTCCGGTGCTGCCCTCGGACGCCGCCGAGCTGGCCGAGGCGATCAGGACCGCGGACGAGGAGACGCTGCGCACCCGCTTCATGGGCGGTCCACCTCCCCTCACCGACTCCGTGCTCTCCGCGCTCACCGTGCTCGACTACGACCGGCGCTTCGCGCTGGTTGCGCGCGACACCAGGGCACGCGGGGTGGGGATCGCCCGCTACGCCGTCCTGCCGCCCAGCGACGGCGGCCCGGTGCGGGCCGAGGTGGCGGTGGCCGTCGACCCGGCCTGGCGGCGTGTCGGCCTGGCCACGATCCTGATCAAGATGCTGGCGCGTCG
>DASVBJ010000300.1:0-5254 GCA_036375895.1 Actinomycetes bacterium
CCTCGTGCGGGAGGGACAGGTCGTGCGCAAGGGTCAGCCGATCGGTGTCATCGGCTCGACGGGCTACGCGACGGGCCCGCACCTGCACTTCGAGGTCCGCCTGGACGGTGCCGTCACGGACCCGATGGCCTGGCTCTGAGCGCGCGTGTCCCCATTCGGGGCGTCGTGCGAGTCCGTCTGGAGGCGATCGGGAGCGGCATCTACAAGCTGCCTAGTGCGACCGCCTGGTGTACGGGCAGGTGCACACTCTGAGAAAGGTGCCGCTTGGAGGGAACGCCGCAGCGGTTTGATGCGTGTTTCTCATGAGCAGGCAGGGGGCGAGGTGGTCGACCACCTGGGGTTCGACGAGTTCTACATCGCGACGCGCCTGTCCCTGCTGCGCCAGCTGACGATGATGACAGGAGATGCCGAGCAGGCCGCCGACGTTCTGCAAGAGGCCTATGCGCGAGCCTGGCAACGGTGGCGTCGGGTGTCGACGCTGGCCGACCCAGCGGCCTGGGTACGTACCGTTGCCTGGCGAGTGGCGATCAGCCAACACCGACGATCGCTCCTGGCCGCCGATCGGTTCTGGCGCCTATTTGTCCCCGCGGCGGCGGTCGACCGGACTCCCGATCTTGACGAGGCGCTGGACCTGCACGCGGCGCTGCGAATCCTCTCGCCGGAACACCGCAGAGCTCTCGTGCTGTACGAGATGTGCGGGTTATCGGTCACCGAGGTGGCCGCCGAGACCGGCGTGGCAGAGGGCACCGTGAAGAGCCGACTGGCTCGGGCTCGGGCCGCGCTATCCGCGGCGCTCGGACCCGACTACCTGATACCGCGTGCAACCGACCGTACCGCCGAGGGGAGGTCGCTGTGAGCCTCGGAGATCTGATGAACCAGATCGCGGACGAAGTCGCCGACATCCGGGCCCTGCCCGACCCCGGCCAGGTTCGCCGCGCCGGCGACCGGCTGCGCGTGAGAAGCCGCCGTCGGGCCGTCGTCGCCGCGGCCGGCGTCCTGGCGGTCGTGGCCGCGGCGGCCCTCACCCATCCCGTCACCAGGGCGACCCATGAACCGATAGGCCCGATCGACGGTTGGCGGGTCGCCCGGAGCCTCGATGTCCCCGGCTCGGGCACCATCGTCTACGCCGACGGTGCGCTGTGGGTCGTCGACATGAAGAGCGGGAAGCTGACCGCGGACGGCAGCGCACCGGCGGGCGAGATGTACCAGATCGACCCCGATTCGGGCGACGTGCTGGACCGGCTGCCTGGCGCAGTCGGTGGCTGGGCGAGCGTGGGTGCCGGCGCGATCTGGTTGTCCACCGCTGCAGGAGACCTCAATGCGCTCACTAGGGTCGACTTGGCCAGCCACGAGGTCACCCGGTGGAGCACGTCTCAGCCCACGCAGCTGCCACATGGCTCCGGCATTGCCGCGGGCAACCTCTGGGTCGCCAACAGCGACTCCGGTGACCTGATTCGGATGAACCCACGAACCCATCAGCTGCTCCAGACGGTCCATCTCGGCCAGAGCGTCAAGGGCGAATCCCCCACGAGTTTGGTGACCGATGGCAGCAGCGTCTGGGCGTCCACCGACGACGGGGTGGTCTGGCGCGTAGCCGGGGCGACTGGCGAAAAGCTGTCGCGGCTGCAGCTCCCCATCCGCGAGGCGCGTCTCGTCGGCATCGACCCCAGGCGGCATACCCTCTATGCCGCCTCGATCCGCGGCAACACCCTGGTCGAGATCGATGCCGATCAGCCTGGGACCGACTGGCACGGGAGGGAGCTGTCAGTGTCGCGCGCGGCGGATGAGGGCATGTTGCTCGACGTGGCAATCGGCCCGGACTCGGTGTGGGCAGCCACACGCAATCCCGACCAGCTGCTGCGCATCGATCCGGAGACCTTCAGGATCACCGACCGGATGCCGTTGACCGGCATGGACCTGGAGTCGAACGTCGCGGTCGACTTGGCCACAGGAGGCGGGGCGACCTGGATCCGGATCAAGGACAAGGTGTTGGAACTGCGCCCGCAGTTCGGGTGAGTCGCTGACGCCCCGGCGTTTAGCCCGTGCTGCTAAAGGTCTGGACCCAGTGGAGTGTGGCGGCGAGGCACTGACCGGAGTGGTGGTTGCGGGCGGTCATATCTGATCGCATCGCGAGCCCGCGCCACGCACCACGAAGCGTCTACTGGTCAGACGGGATCGGTGAACGAGATCGGCTTGCCGGTGGCGTGGGCGTATGCGATCTCCCTGCTCGTGGACTCGCCGATATACCCGCCTGGGTTGACGACCAGAACCCGGTCAGCCAGGTCGATCTTGCGCAGATGGAGGGCGTCCAGCGCGGTCTTCTGCTCGTTGGTGATCAACTCGTCTGCTTCGTGATCCTCGGCGGGCAGGAAGACGCCTGGCGCGACGACGATGACACCTGCGAAGGTCAGATCACGGTTCGCCGCGCTCATCTCGTCCACGAACCGGGTAGAGCCGCAGATGCAGACAATCTCAGGTCGGTCGGGCACGGCTCAGTCCCTCGGGTCGAACGGGACACCATCAGGGTGCGCGTAGACATCACAGACGGGCATACGAGCCAACAGTTTACGCAGCGAGATGGACACCACGCGGCTGCACCGTCGCAGGCAAGAGGCGTGGCCCGTGCTGGGAATGACGCTGCTCGACGCCGAAGTCTGGGGTGCACCCGGCTCACCAGCTTCCTTTAGCAACACGGCCTAGGGGGACCTTGGTCGGTGGCGGCCATGCACCAACGGTCGCGGCAACCGCCTGGTCCGATGGTCCGAGGGACCCGTCGGGATGCCTGGTGTCGGCGAGGACGGCGCCGGCTCGCTGCGCCAGGCGTCCCGCAACCGCAGGGTGGGTCCGGTGTGGAGGATCGCGTTGGTGTACACCCGCCCGGCGAGCACGACCAGGCCGGTGATGGCGGCCAGCGTTAGGACGACCGCGAGCAGCGGCTCCCACCACGCCGCGGCGCCGAGCGCGATGCGTCCGGGCATCGCGAACGGTGCGGTCGCCGGGAACAGAGACACCAGTCGGGACCAGCCGCTGTCGGGGTCCCCGCTGACCACGATGAACGAGGCCCAGTACGCGGCGATCAGCACGTAGCTGATTGGGCCGGCGACGCTCTGCGCGTCCTCGGTGCGCGACGCGAGTGAGCCGAGCGCGCCGTACGCCATGGCGTAGAGGGCGTAGCCGAGCACGAACCACACGACCACCCAGGCGAGCACGGCGCCGCTGACGGCCGGGAGGTCGACGGAGTCGACCATGAGCGTGGCGACGAGCGCTGCCAGCGCGGTCACGACGAACTGGGCGAACCCGAGCAGTCCGATGCCGGCGACCTTGCCGGCGAGCAGGTTCCGGGCCGGCATCCGGGCCAGCAGCACCTCGACGACCCGGCTGGCCTTCTCCTCCACGACGCCGGTGAGCACCAGGTTTCCGTAGGTGATGACGGCGATGAACAACAGGGCGGTCATGGCGATCGCGGCCGTGCTGTCGTCGGGCCCGCGGCCCGCGGTCAGCCCGATCTCCACCTTCTCGACGGGCACCGGCGCGACGAGTGCGAGCAGCTCGTCGGGGTCGACGCCGGCGGCCGCCGCGCGCTCGTGGACGGCGACCAGCTGGATGGCGCCGCTGACGACCGCCTGGAGCTCCTCGTCGGCTCTGCCCTGCCACTCCAGCCGTCGGGCGTCGACGACCAGCAGGTCGACGCCCCTGTGGCGCACGGCCTCCTGCCCGGCGGCCACGGTGTCGAAGCGGTGGATGCGCACCGTGGTCTCGACGGCGCTGCCCTGGTCGCGGATGGTCTGGGACAGCCCGGTCGGGGTGTTGCCGGTCAGGCCGACATCTTTGGTGCCCTCGGTGGTGTCGATGAATGACGGCAGGGCGACCATGGCGACGACGAGGACGAGCATGACGACCAGCCCCGCGCGGAAGCTTCGCGAGCGGCTCCGCTCGCGCATCTCCCGGACGGCGACCAGCCAACCCTGCCGTACGCCGCTCATGCCGCCACCGCCCGGCGGAACAGCTCGGACAGCGTGGGCGGCTGGTAGGCGAACGAGAGGACCTCGCCGGTGTGCCGGGCGGCGGCCACCACCGTGGCCAGGTCGGTGTCGCGGTCCAGCCTCAGCCGGGCCCGGCCGTCCGACGCCTCGATGACCTGCACGGCCACCAACCCCGACCAGTCCGGGGCCGGCCCGCGGTAGCGGATGTCCACGAACCGTTGCGGCACCGCTGCCCTCAGATCCTCCAGATCCCCCGCCAGAACGACCCTGCCGTGGTCGATGATCACGACGTCCTCGCACAGGCCCTCGACCAGGTCGAGCTGGTGGCTGGAGAACAACACGGTGGCGCCGGCCGTCGCGAGCTCGGCGAGCAGGTCGGCCATGGCGCCCATGGCGATGGGGTCCAGGCCCGAGAACGGCTCGTCCAGCACGAGCAGGTCGGGCTCGTTCACCAGGGCGGCGATCAGCTGGACACGCTGCTGGTTGCCGTGTGACAGCGTGTCGAGACGGTCCGACGCCCGGTCGGCGACCCCGAGCCGCTCCAGCCATCGGTCGGCGATCCGGCCGACGTCGGTGCTCGTCCGCCCGCAGAGCTGGCCGAGGTACAGAAGCTGCTCCCGCACCCGCATGCGCGGGTACAGGCCCCGCTCCTCAGGCATGTACCCGAACCGCATCCGGTCGGTGGCGGTGACCGGCGCGCCCTGCCAGCACACCGTGCCGGCGTCCAGCTCGACCAGTCCGAACACCGCCCGCATCGCGGTGGTCTTGCCTGCGCCGTTGGGGCCGAGGAATCCGGTGAGGCGGCCTGGCCGCACCGCGAACGTGCACCCGTCGAGTGCCGCCACCGGGCCGAACCGTTTCGCCGCCGAGTCGAATTCGAGCACGGCCCACCTCCACCATCCACTGTTCTCTCCGCGAAAGTCCCCGGAAGGGGCACAAGGCCCCGACCCTCGTCTACCTTTGGCCCGCTCTTAGCGACCGCCAGGCAGCTCGTGCCTGGCCGGTGTCCCACACCGCCGCAGCACGCCTTTCCGCCGCGTCACCACCTGTGGGTAATCAGAGCCCTCTAAGGTGTCGGCGTGAAGCGAGCCGATCCGGTCACAAAGCGTGCAGACATGCACCCCAACCGAATCACGGCATGACCGCGGACATCGGCTATACGCATCGCTTTGTTGCCTCCTCCGACACGAGCAGGAAGAGCGCCCGCGCGTTCCTGGGACATGCCCTAAGGACGAGGCGGCAGTGGGTCTTCTACCTGCTCGTCCTGGCGC
>DASVBJ010000319.1:0-7418 GCA_036375895.1 Actinomycetes bacterium
GGCACGTCGTCGTGCACGTGCTGGTAGGCGACCTGGATGGCGGTCTCGCCGTCGAACGGCTTGGCGCCCGTGAGCATCTCGTAGAGCAGGATGCCGGCGGCGTAGACGTCGGAGCGGGGGTCGGCGACGCCGCGCTCGACCTGCTCGGGGGAGAGGTAGGCGACGGTGCCGATCAGCACGCCGGTCGTCGAGTGGCTGGTGTGGCCGGTCACCGCCCGGGCCAGGCCGAAGTCGCCGACCTTGACCCGGCCGTCGTCGGAGAGCAGGACGTTCTCGGGCTTGACGTCGCGGTGGACGATGCCGGCGTGGTGCGCCGCGCCGAGGCCGGCCAGCACCGACTCGAGGATCTCGAGCGCCTGCCGGGGGGTGAGGCTGCCCCGCTCGCGGAGCAGGTCGCGCAGCGTGCGGCCGTTGACCAGCTCCATCGCGAGGAAGACGTGCCCGTCGTCGGCGCCCTGGTCGAAGACGGCGACGACGTTGGGGTGGGACAGCCGGGCCGCCGACTTGGCCTCCCGGATGAACCGGGACACGAACTCCTCGTCCTCGGCGAGGTTGCGGTGCATCACCTTGAGCGCGACCGGGCGGTCGAGGCGGCTGTCGACGGCCTCGTATACGGTGGCCATCCCGCCGCGGGCGAGCCGGGACTCGACGTGGTACCTGCCGTCGAGCACGCGCCCGACGAGAGGGTCCGAGATGGTCGTGTCCACGGCGCGAGTCTACGTGGCGCGCCGTGCTGCGTCGGGCACCGGCGCGCTTGGGCCGGGGTCGGCCCGGCCGCGGACGCGGGAGGTCGGGGGGGTCAGCCGCGCGCGAATCGCTTCTTGAGGGCCAGCACGTTGCGGACGTACAGCTTCGTGTCCGCGTACATCCCCTTCTCACGCACCGACTTCAGGCCCTGGTAGTACGCCGCCACCGCCTTGGGCTCGCTCGTCGAGCGCGTCAGCACCTTGAGCAGCACGATGCCGGCGGTGACGTTGTCCCGCGCGTTCAGCAGGTTGAGCCGCCTGCCCACGACCTCCGAGGCCCAGGCGCCCGTGCTCGGGATCACCTGCATGGCGCCGATCGCGTTCGCGACCGAGACCTTGCGCATGTTCCAGCCGGCCTCCTGCCAGCTGACGGCGAGGGCGAGGTGCGGGTCGACGCCGTGGCGTCGTGCCGTGCGCACGATCAGGGCCCGGACCTCCTGCCGGCTGGGGACGTCGCGGCGGGCGAGGGCGGCTCGGTTCCTTGCGGCTGCGGCCACGACCGCCGACGGGTAGGTGCGCCCGGCGAACGAGTTCGCGGTGCTGCGGGGGGTGACGACCCGCCTGGTCACCGGGACGCGCAGGACCTGGCCGAGGCGGACCACGAGCGACCTGGGCAGCCGGTTGGCCTGCACGATGACGGCCGGCCGCACGCCGTACCGCTTGGAGATCCTGATCAGGCTGTCGCCGGGCACGACCCGGTGCTTGTGCACGACAGTCACGGTGCGGACGGTGGGCCGCTTGGGCTTCGGCGGCGCCGGGACCTTGAGGGTCTCGCCGGCGTAGATGAGGTTGCCGTTGCCGGGCAGCCCGTTCACCTGGACCAGCTTCGAGACGGTCGTGTGGTAGCGCTTCGCGATCGTCTCGAGGTTGTCGCCGCGGCGGATCGTGTAGGAGACCCAGCCGGGCGAGCCGGCCGTGACGAGGGCGGCGAGCAGGAGCGGGACGCCGATGGCGCGGCCGAGGCGCAGCGCTGTGCGCCGGGGGGTGGGAGTTGGGGATGGTTTCGCGGGTCGTGGGCGAGGGGTCGGTCGCTGCATCGCCGGATCCTCACGGTCGACGTTCGGCCCCGCCCCGTTGTGCCCGAGGCGTCTGGCCGCGGTTCAGGCGCTTGATACTGCCGTGACCTGTGTGACTTGTGTGGTTGATGAGACGGTTGTTACACGATCGTGGTACTACAACCGTGTAATTCGCTGTCCCTTTGTAGCCGACCGGTCGTCGTCCAGCGGGGGCGGCCGAGGGGGGCGGGTGCGGGTCCGCGCAGCATGTGCTCTGCCACAGACTTCGTGGCAGAGCCCGGGGGCGGGGGTGGCAGGGTCGCGCATGTGCTCTGCCACAGACTTCGTGGCAGAGCACATGGTCGGCAGGGTGAGCCCCCTGCCGGACGGCGGGCCGGGCTGACCCTCGCTCGCAGTGGCGCGGGACGGCGGGCGGGGCTGACACCTTGCTCGCTGCGGGCGCCGGACGCCACACCCGTCTGGCACCTCGCTGGCCGAGGCGCGGGTCGCCGCACTCGTCCCGCCCCCTCGCTCGGTGTGGGGCGCCGGCCGGCCAGCACCGAGCGGCGCGGTGTGGGGCGCCGGCCGGCCCGCCCCGGGCGGCGATCTAGGGTCCGGACGTGGACAGAGGCGTGGACGGAGCCGTGGACGGAGCCATGAACAGGGTCGTGGTCGTCGGCGGCGGGCTGGCCGGCCTGCAGTCGGTCGTGGCGTTGCGCGCGCAGGGGTACGCCGGGGGGCTGGCCCTGCTGGGAGCCGATCCGGCCGCGCCGTACGACCGGCCGCCGCTGTCCAAGGCGGTGCTCCGCGGCGAGGCGGACGACTCCACCCTCGAGGCGGACTGGCCGGCCCTCGACGTCGAGCTCCTGCTCGGCCGCACGGCGACCGGGCTGCGCCCGGGGGTGCTCGAGACGGACCGCGGCGATCTCGCGTTCGACGGCCTCGTGCTCGCGACGGGCGCCGAGCCGGTCCGGCTGCCCGGCCCCGGCACGGTCCTGCGCACCCACGACGACGCGCTGGCGCTGCGGGCCCGGCTGCGTCCCGGCACCCGGCTGGTGATCGTGGGCGCCGGCTGGATCGGCGCCGAGGTCGCCACCGCGGCGGTTCACGCGGGCGCGGAGGTCACCGTGGTCGAGGCGCTGGCGGCGCCGCTCGCCGGGGCGCTGCCCGTCGAGGTGGGCGCGCGCACCGCGCCGTGGTGGGCGGGTGTCGACCTCCGGCTGGGTGCGGTGGTCGACGCCGTGGAGCCGGGCGCGGTGCACCTGGTGGGCGGCGAGCGGGTGCCCGCGGACGTCGTACTCGTCGGCATCGGCGCGCGCCCGGCGACCGCCTGGCTGGCCGGCACCGGCGTCACCCTCACGCCGGGCGGCGCCGTCGCGGTCGACGGCGGCCTGCGCACCGGCCTGCCCGGCGTGGTCGCCGCGGGCGACTGCGCGGCCTGGGAGTCGGCCCGCTACCGGCAGCGCATGCACGTCGAGCACTGGGACAACGCGCTGCACGCGCCGGCCGTCGCCGCCGCGAGCCTGCTCGGCGGCGACGAGCGCTACGACCCGGTGCCCTACTTCTGGTCCGAGCAGTGGGGTCGGATGGTGCAGTACGCCGGGCACCACCCGGCCGGCGACCGGCTGGTCTGGCGCGAGCCCGAGGACACGGACGGGGCGTGGGCGGCGTTCTGGCTGGCCGGTGACCGGCTGGTCGCCGCGGTGACCGTCGACCGGCCCCGCGACCTCGTGCAGGCCCGGCGCCTCATGGCCGCCGGGCGGCCCGTCGACGCGGACCTGCTGGCCGACCCCGGGGTGGCCGTGAAGGCGGCCGCGACCTAGAGCAAGGTCATGACCTCCGGCTCTGGCCGCTGCGCCGGTCTCCGGCGAGGGTGGCGCGTGGGGGAACCGGCAGAGAGCCGGATCGACGGGGAGGGGGAACGATGAGAGCCATTGCGCGGATGACGGCCGCGGCGGTGACCGGTGCGCTGGTGCTCGTGACGGCGGCCACGGCAGCCGCGGGGCGGACGGCCACGACGTACCACGGCGTGTTCACCGGCCGGGTGAGCTACGGGGACTGCGTCACGACGGACGACCCGACACAGCCGATGGCCGACCCGATCGTCGAGGCGAGCGGGCAGTGGACCTTGGTCGAGCGCGGCAACGACATGGCCACCGTGTCGGTGAACATCTTCACCAACGGCAGCCATCACGTGTCGTTCGGCGGTCCGCTGCCGCAGGTCCACGACGTGGACGGCGCCGAGGTCGCCGTGCGGTTCGAGACGGGGGCCGGCTGGCTGACGATCAGCGTCGACGCCGACAGCGGCGCGCTGGCCTACACGTTCGCCGACGGGTACGCCAGCCTCGACGGCGCGTACACCTGCGACGTCGTGACCTACCACGGGACGGTCACCGGCTGACGCGCCCGACACGGATCCCAGGACAGCCTCAACGCGCGCGCCGGTGCATGGCAGGCTGGACGGGTGAGCGACCTCGACACCCTCGTGACGTCCTGGCTGACCCTGCCCGAGCTCGCCGAGCGGCTCGGCGTCGACGTGTCCCGGGCGCGCCAGCTCGTCCGTGAGCGGCAGGTGCTGGCGGTGCGCCGCGGGGAGAACAACGCGCTGATGGTGCCGGAGCAGTTCGTGCAGGACGGGAAGGTCCTCAAGGGCCTGCCGGGGACGGTGACCCTGCTGCACGACGGGGGCTACCAGGACGACGAGGCGATGCGCTGGCTGTTCACGCCCGACGACTCGCTGCCCGGCCGGCCGGTCGACGCCCTCGCCGAGAACCGCGGCACGGAGGTCAAGCGGCGGGCGCAGGCGTCGGGCTTCTAGCGTGACGCACCTGGCGTACCTCGGGATGCTCGCGTTCTGCCTCGTGGGGACGCTGCCGCTCGAGCTGTGGCTGGGCGTCCGGGTCTACCGGCAGCCGCGGCGGCTGGCGCTGACGCTGCTGCCGGTGGTCGCGGTCTTCGTGGCCTGGGACCTCTACGCCGTCGCCGACGGCCAGTGGGACTTCGACGGCCGCCAGACCCTGGGCGTCGTCCTGCCCGGCCACCTGCCCGTGGAGGAGCTGCTGTTCTTCGTCGTGGTGCCGATCTGCTCGGTGCTGGCCCTCGAGGCGGTACGGCGGGTGCGCGGCTGGCCGGTCGGCGACGAGCGGTGAGCTACACGGCGCTGGCGCTGGTGGGCGCGGGGGCGGCGGTCGTCCTCGACGTCTGGGTGCTGCGGACCAGGCTGCTCGGCAGGCGGGTGTTCTGGACGGCGTACGCGATCATCGTGTTCTTCCAGCTGCTGACCAACGGCTGGCTGACCGGCCGCGACATCGTGACGTACGCGGACAGCGCGATCGTCGGCTGGCGGCTGGCGTTCGCCCCGGTGGAGGACCTGCTGTTCGGGTTCTCGCTGGTCGTGCAGACGCTGGCCTGGTGGGTGTGGTGGGGGCGGCGGCTCAGGTCGGGCGGGCCCGCAGCGCCCTGACCATCGCCGGGGCGGCGACGCGCAGCCGGGTCGGCAGCGGCACCGACACGCGCCGCGTCAGCACCTGGTAGCCGGCCTTCTCGACCTGGTCGAGGATCCCGGCGTACAGCGTGAACGCCGTGCGGATGCAGTCCCGGCTGCTCGGGTGCAGGAGGTCGATGCCGGGCTCGGCCTCCCGGTAGAGCGCGCGGGCCCGGTCGATCTCGAGCCGCAGCAGCGCCCGGATGCCGTCGGTGACGACGCCGCGGGCGAGGTCGGCCCGGGTGACCCCGCAGCGGTCGAGGTCCTCCTGCGGCAGGTAGACCCGGCCGCGGCGCAGGTCCTCGCCGACGTCGCGGATGAAGTTGCTCAGCTGGAACGCCTCGCCGAGCCGGCGCGCACGGGGGTACGCCTCGTCGGCCAGCGGCTCGAGGATCGGCACCATCTGCAGGCCGATGACCGCGGCGCTGCCGTACATGTACCGCTCCAGGTCGGCGTACGTCGGGTAGCCGGTCACCGTGATGTCCATCCGCATCGACTCGAGGAACGCCTCGAAGTGCGCGGCCGGGATGCCCCAGGTGCACGCGGTGTGCACGGCGGCCCGGCCGATCGGGTCGTCGCTCGCGCCGCGGGCCAGGTCGGCGAGGAGGCGCTCGCCCCAGGTCACGAGCCGCGCCGGGTCGGGGGAGTCGAGGTCGTCGACGAGCTCGTCGGCGTAGCGGGCCAGGCCGTAGAGGGCGTGGACGTACGGGCGCTTGGCCGGCGGCAGCAGCAGGGTCGCGAGGTAGTAGGTGCGGCCGTGCGCCGCGTTGAGGCGACGGCACCGCTCGTAGGACGCCCGCAGCCGCGGATCGGTGATGCCGGCCGCGTCGAGCTCCCGCCCGCTCATCGCGGCGTCCGTTGGCCGACCGGGATCCACGCGTACCGACCGGCACACGACGGGGCCGTTTCCGGCCCCGATCCCCCCGTCAGAGGGGTCTCGCGTGTGCCGGTCGGTACGCGCGCGCGGTTGTCCACAGCCGCGCCGGCACGACTCGGCCCAGGGCTGCCAGGCTCGTGACCATGGATGCGGCGGCCGCCCTGCAGGAGCTCGGCGGCTACGCCACGCGCCGGGGGCTGCTGCGCCACGGGACGACGCGTCGGTCGCTGGCCCGAGCCCTCGACGAGGGGCGAGTCGTGCGCCTGCGACGAGGTGTCTACGGCCTGGGCATGCCGGAGGGCGTCGAGGTGCTGGCCGCCGCCGTCGTGGCGCTGGGCGCAGTCGTCTCCCACGACTCCGCGGCCGTCCTCTGGGATCTCGAGATGGTGCACCAGCCGGGCCAGCGGGTGACCGTCCCGCGCGACCACAGCAGAGCGCGGCATCCCGGCGTGCAGGTCGCGCGACGGGAGGTCGAGGAGGTCGTCGTGCGCCACGGACTCCCGGTCACGGGGCCGGTGCAGACCGTCCTCGACTGCGCGCGCGTGCTGCCGCTGGACGAGGCGGTCGTGATAGCGGACTCGGCCCTTCGCCGGGGGCTGGTGACGCTGCGCGAGCTCCGCACCGCGGCGGCGAAGGTCCGCGGGCGGGACGGGCCGCGTGTCCGCCGCGTCGTCGCCCTCGCAGACCCGAGGTGCGGGTCCGTGCTGGAGTCCCTGCTGCGAGTGCTGCTGGTCCAGAACGGGTTGACCCCCGACCACACGCAGCTCGAGATCCGCGACGAGCGAGGGCGGTTCGTGGCGCGCGTCGACTTCGTCTGGCTCAAAGCGAGGCTCATCGTCGAGGCTGACGGCTTCGAGTTCCACAGCGCCCGGGGCGACTACCGCAAGGACCGCCGACGCGGCAACGCTTTCTGCCGCCTCGACTGGGGTCTGCTGCGCTTCACCTGGGAGGACGTGCGGCTCCACCCCGAGTACGTGCTGGAGGCCGTGCGGTTCGAGCTGGCCAAGACGCCGCGTCGGGCCCGGCGGCCGCGCGTACCAGCCCGCACACACGAGGCGGCCTGAGGGCGCCGAACACCCCCGGATCCGGCCCTGCTGTGTGCCGGTCGGTACGTCGGCGACGGGGCGGGGCAAGAACCGGGCCTGCTGTGTGCCGGTCGGTACAGCGGGGGGTGCACAGCGCCGGGTCACGGCGGTCACCAGGCCCGCGAGCGGTACGCCGGGTCGGCGCCGAGGATGCGCTCGGCGGCCAGCCGGCCGGACACGAGCACCATCGGGACGCCCACCCCCGGCTGCGTCCCCGACCCGACGAACACC
>DASVBJ010000331.1:0-3466 GCA_036375895.1 Actinomycetes bacterium
GGCGCCGCCGGACGACCTCGACCCCTGGGCGTTGCGTCACATCGAGGCGCTGGGCGAGCTGGGTCGGCGCTCGTTGGTGGCCCTTCGCGGCGACACGCTGGTGCACGGCGACCTGCGGGCCGACAACCTGCTCGTCACCACTGACCGGGTCGTGGTCATCGACTGGCCGTGGGCCTCGGTCGGCGCGGCCTGGGCCGACCTGGTGTTCTTCGCCATCAACCCGTCGCTCTACGGCGGCCACGACCCCGACCAGCTGCTGGCCGGCAGCGCGCTGGGCCGCACCGCCCAGCCGGACGCGGTGACCGCCGTGGTCGCCGGCCTGGCCGCGTACTTCGCGGAGGCATGCCGTCGGCCGGCCGTCGACCGGATGCCGACGCTGCGGGGCTTCCAGCGCGCCCAGGGCGACGTGTGTCTGGCCTGGCTGCGCCGCCGCACCGGCTGGGCCTGAGCACCGACAGCCCCCCGAGATGCGGGAGGCCCCGCCGGACATGGTGTCCGGCGGGGCCTCCTGAGCGGTGTTGCCTACCGACGTCAGTCGGCGGGGTCGACCCAGATGGTGGCGTAGGTGTTGTCCGCCGCCACCCCCTTCACGGCGAGCCCGACCCCGAACGGCTTCGTCGGGTTGCCGTTGCCCAGGATCACCGAGCCGTCACCGAACAGGTCGTGCCCGTAGAGCGAGGTGACCGGGTTGCCGCCGGCGTCCACCACGCGGGTGGAGTACTGCTCGTTGCCCCGGTTGGGCAGCACGACCGAGCCGTCGAAGTCCCGCAGCAGCAGCTGCTTGTTGTAAGCGAGACCGCCGGACCGCTCGGGCCGGTACTCGACACCCGGGTAGTAACCCTTGGCGTCGCTGAACGCCGACACGCCGAGCTGGGCACCGAAGTCGGTGCAGTACTCGGCGAACGGGTCGGCCGTGACCTCACCGAGGCACTCGCGGAACGGGTACGTGGAGTGGGTGTTGAACGCCACGTTCGACGACTGCGGCCGCGAGGGCAGGTTGTTCAGGTAGGTCGGGTCCTTCACCGCCGCCTCACCGGTGCGGCGCAGCGGGTCGTAGTGCGAGTCGACCAGCAGCAGCCCGCCCTTGGAGCCGAAGCTCGGCAGGTCGAAGATCGGCCCGCTGACCTGGTTGGAGTTGCCGAAGGTCGTGTCCCGGTACCACACCAGCATGCCCGGGGCGTTGTACTTGATCTTCTCGACCTTCCACGGCCCGTTCGAGGAGTACGTCGTGTCGTACGCGTACTTCAGCCCCTCGTCGAAGCCGTCGAAGTTGCGCCACTCGGCCAGGTAGTACTGCGCCTTCTGCGAGGTGCCGGTGTCGATCTTCCAGCCCGCGCCCGGGGTGCCCTGGAAGGACCCGGTCTCGGCGGCCCAGCCGTTCGCCCCGCCCTCGACGTCGTCGCTCCAGACCGCCGTGCCGCCGTCCGTGAGCGAGAAGTCGTCGGCGAACCAGCCGCGGTCGAGGTAGCCCGCGTCCGTGGCGTAGCGCAGCCGCAGGGTGACCGTCTGGCCGGCGTACGGCGTCAGGTCGACGTAGTCGTGACGCCAGCCGCCGCTGTCACCCGTGAGGCCGTTCTGCTTGTGGCCGTAGTCGACCAGGCGGCCGTTGGGGTCATTGTTGGTCGACACCACGGTGCCTGCCTCGCTGGTGACGGGCAGCTCGGTCCAGGTCGTGCTGCCGGCCGGCTGCACCTCGACGAAGCCGTAGTCCCAGAACTTCTCGATGACGTAGTTGTTCCACATCCAGAACCGGGCGTCGGTCGAGCCGGCAGGCACGGTCACCGTCCGGCTGATCCTGTTGTCGCCCCAGTTCTGGTCGTTGTTCGACCACCACATGTTGGCCCCGCTGTGCGGCTGCGCCAGCGTGATGGTCTTCGTGGGCAGGCTGACCCGGATGCCGTCCTTCGTGCCTCGCGGAGTGCGCGAGGTCTGGCCGAGCTGCACGGCCTGCGCCTGGCTGCCCGGTGTGAAGATCTGCGGGTCGGCCCAGCCGAGGACCCACTTGTCCCAGAGGCCCATGTGGGTCGGGATCGACTGGAAGATGGGGCCGGAGTGCGAACCGGAGTTCATCAGGTCCCAGAAGTCGATGTCGGAGTCCGCGGCACCGCTGGTGTCGTAGAGGTCCGGCAGGCCGAGGTCGTGGCCGTACTCGTGGGCGAAGACGCCGACGCCGGAGTCCTCGGGCTGCACGATGTAGTTGTTGACCTTGATGCCGCCTGCCCCGGGGATCGCGTGGCCGGTGCCGAGGGCGCTCGAGTGCGCCCAGATGGCGTAGACGCCCTGTGCGCCGCCGCCGCCGGACTTGTCCTCGCCGGCGTGCACGAGCACGAGGTGGTCGATGGTGCCGTCGGGCTCGTTGACGTTGCCGTCGTTGTCGATGTCGCCCTGGTCCTCCTGGTCGTACTCGGCCCAGGGGAAGTCAGGCTGCGACGCGGCGAGCGTGTCGACGGCGTCCACGGCCAGCTGGCCGGCACCGCGCGGGTTGTCCGGGTGGCCCATCATGCTCTGCGGGTAGTCGGAGTCCTCGGGCAGGCAGGTGCTGGCGCCGTACCACGCCTCCGAGTGCGGCACCGTCAGCCAGCCGACCGCCTCGCCGGTGACGTCGTAGGCACCCTTCGACATCTCCTTGTACATGTTGCTCATCGTGTAGCCGGAGATGTCGATGCCCGGCTTGCCGTCAGGACCGGTGAGGTCCGGACGCACCCGCTCGGTGATGCCCTTCGAGCTGTAGAGCATGTCGTTGTAGTGGGCGTTGTCGAAGTTCGGCACCCAGAAGGAGTTGTTGTCCTGGTGCGCGAAGTCCGCCGGGTTCGGGATGTGGTTGTGCGTGGGGCCGTTCTGGATCGTCCCGGCCACGCACGTGCGGTCACCGAAGACCGTCTTCGGGACCTGCACGCCGGTGAAGTCGTCGTTGGCGTCCGGGTTGAACTCGACGAGCAGCGTGAGCAGCTTGGCCTTCTGGGTGCCCTTGGCCTGCTTGATCTGCCGCGGGTTCTGACCGGTCTTGATCGCCTGCTGCTCGATCTTGGCGAGCTGGCGGGCAGCCTTCGGGTTGCCGCTGGCGAACTTCCGGTCGATCTCCGCGGCGCGGTCGCGCGCCTTGCGGGCGTCGCTCCTGGTCAGCTTCTCCCCGCCGGAGATCTGCTTCTCCCCGCGGGGAGCGACGTAGTTGATGTAGGCGTCCGAGGCGCCGGTGACGCTGGCGGCCGCGGCCGGTGCGGCGACGGCGCTGCCGCCGACGCCCGACGTGGCGACCCCCGCAGCCACCATGGCGAGCGCCGGTGCGGCAGCGAGCACGCGCCACCGGCGTCGATTGATGCTGGATCGGGACAACTGACCCGTCCTTCCTCGCGTCCGGTCAGGACGCAGACCGAGCTGCGGGTGTGAGGCGCCCGCACCGTGTGACAGATGGCTGCGAGAACTGCGCCAGGGTGTGGCACGTCTCACAGCCGCGGTCAGTCAAGAG
>DASVBJ010000345.1:0-12157 GCA_036375895.1 Actinomycetes bacterium
GCGGCTCGGCCCGCAGCGCGGTCTCCTCGGACCGCAGCCGCATCGCCGCCTGTACGCCGAACACCGACGCGAACACGCCGATGAAGCCGACCTCGGTGGCGAGGAAGGCGTCGGTCAGCCCCTTCTCGCCCCCGAGCTTCCTGAACAGGTCCTGGGACTGGGGGCTGTCCAGGAGCGATCCGATGCTGGACGCGACGTTGCCGAAGACCAGGCCCAGCACCACGAAGCCCGCGGCCCACCCGAGCAGGGAGGTGCGGTGCAGCCGCCAGGCCAGGGCGAGCGGGCTGCGCAACCCGGGCGCCGCGGACGACGCCCCCGGCCGGTCGGCGAGCAGGCCCGCGCCGAGGTCGCGACGCGCGGCCAGCACGAAGGCGCCGGCCCCCACGGCCAGCGTGAAGGCGACCGGAAGCAGCAGGACCCACCACCGGTCGCCTGCGAAGGGCCGCGTCTGCTGGCCCCATCCCACGGGCGACAGCCAGGACGCCCACCGCGGACCGTTCGGGGAGGCGGTGTCGCCGACGGCCCGCAGCAGGTAGGCCAGACCCAGCACCGCGCTCGTGGTCGCGGTCGCGGCCCGGGCTCCGGTGGTGAGCTGGGCAGCCACCGCCGCCACCGCGGCGAAGGCGATGCCGGTGCCCGCCCAAGCGAGACCGAAGGCGAGCGATCCCGGCCCCGGCAGGCCTGCCGCGGACAGCGACACGGCGGTGACCAGTCCGAGGGCCAGGTTGGTCAGCACCGCGACGACGGCCGCCGCGGCCAGCGGTGCCGAGCGGCCGACGACGGTGGAGCCGAGCAGCTCGAGCCGCCCCGCCTCCTCCTCGGCGCGGCTGTGGCGCACGACGACGACCGTCGCCAGCACCGCCACCAGCGCCCCGCCGAGGCCGCCCAGCTTGATCATCGCGAGGGCACCGATCGACGTCGGGTCGTAGATCTCGCCGTACAGCGCGACGAGCGACGGCGTGCCGTTGATGCCGGCCGCGGCCTCGACCCTGGAGGACTCGGTGGGGTAGAGACCCACGGTCGCGCTGGCGGAGGAGCCGGCGGAGACCGCGAACACCGCCAGCCAGAGGGGGAGCAGCACGCGGTCGCGACGCAGCGCCAGCCGCACGAGCGCGGTGGTGCCGACCAGGTCGCTCACGGCGCGACCCTTTCGGCCTCCCCGCCGGCGGGGGTCTCGACGGCGTAGTGCCGGAGGAACAGCTCCTCCAGCGTCGGCGGTCTGCTGGTCAGGCTGCGTACGCCGACGTCGGTGAGGGCCCGCAGCACCCGGTCGAGGTCTGCGGTGTCGACCTCGCAGCGCACCCGGGTGCCCTCGACGGCCAAGTCGTGCACTCCGGCCAGGTCGGTCAGCCCGTCGGGCGGCGCCACGAGCTCGGCCGTGATCGACGTACGTCTGAGGTGCCGCAGCTCGGTCAGCGTGCCGGTCTCCACGGTGCACCCGGCCCGGATGATGCTCACCCGGTCGCAGAGCGCCTCGGCCTCGGCCAGGATGTGGCTCGACAGGAGCACGGTGCGGCCCCGGGCCCGCTCCTCGTGGATGCACTCCCGGAAGGACTCCTCCATCAGCGGGTCGAGGCCGGACGTCGGCTCGTCCAGCAGGTAGAGCTCGACGTCGGCGGCGAGTGCCGCGATGAGCGCGACCTTCTGGCGGTTGCCTTTGGAGTAAGTGCGGCCCTTCTTCGTCGGGTCGAGGTCGAAACGCTCGAGCAGGCCGGCCTTGCGCCGCGGGTCGACGCCGCCGCGCAACCTGCCGAGCAGGTCGATCACCTCGCCACCGGTGAGGTTCGGCCAGAGCGACACGTCGCCCGGCACGTACGCGATCCGGCGGTGCAGTGTGGCGGCGTCGCGCCACGGGTCGCCGTCGAGGAGCCGGACCGACCCGGCATCGGCGCGCAGCAGACCCAGCAGCACCCGCAACGTCGTGGTCTTGCCCGCGCCGTTGGGGCCGAGGAAGCCATGGACCTCACCGGGGATCACCGACAGGTCCAGACCGTCCAGGGCGCGGGTGCGGCCGAAGGCCTTGTGCAGTCCGCGGACGTCGATGGCCAGGTCCATGCCCGTCACCCTAGATCCACCGCAAGCGGTCACGACCGCGGTTACGCGGCGTCCTGACCGGGCGGAACCTGCACCGGGATCTCCCCGCCCAGCCGGTGGCCGCCCGACAGCCGCAGGTCGTCGCCGCTCCAGAACCGGCCGGGGTCGTACCAGCTCGGGTGCCGGGCCCCGTCGAAGAGGCCCATCGCCCCGTAGGTGACGGCCACGACCTCGGCGCAGTACGCCGTCTCGAGCCCGCCGTCGTCCCGACCCTGCCGGCGGGACGGGAACCGGCCGCGCAGCCACCGCCCGGCCAGCTGCGCCGAGGAGGGGAACGGCGTGCCGTCCAGGCGGGCCACCGTACGGAGCACCGCGTCCTCCATCGCCGCGGTGACCTGCGGCTCGAGCTGGCGCAGCCACGCCCGCTGACCGTAGCGGCGGGCCCAGACGAGCACCGCGTCGTGCAGGTCGTGCAGCTGCACGCCGCGGTGGTGGGTGCCCGACCACAGGTCCGGCAGGCTCTTGCCGAGCTCGGCGTGCCACATGAGCGGGGGCAGGTCGTCGATCACGACGGACATGCCGACGTGGTTGACGGGGCTGTTCGTCGTCATCTGGATGGCGCGGTCGGCCGCGGTCCGGCCGCGGAAGAGCCACACGTCGCCCGTCCGCGTCACCTCGACCGCGGCGTCGAGGCTGATGCTCCCGGTCGGCACGGACGTAGCCTAGGCAGATGCGGTGGTGGAAGTGGCTCGGCCTGGCGGGTGTCGTGGGTGTCGCGGCGACCGGTGCGGTGATCGCCCGGGCGGAGCGGCAGCGCCGTTCGTACACGCCCGACGACATCCGGGCCCGGCTGCACGAGCGCGCGCAGGCGCTGGCCGACTCCGACGGGCAGGCCAAGCTCTGAGCCGCCCTACGGCCGACTCGCTCCGGGCAGGAGAGGGTCGAGCAGGGTCATCACGACGGCCGGGTCCTCGACGTGCGCGTTGTGCCCGAGCCCGGGCAGCGTCACCGCGGCCGGGTCCAGCGCGGTCAGCTGCTGGTGGGTGACCATCCGGTCGTGCTCGCCGCGGGCGAGCAACACCCGGGCCTGCGCCGCCGTCAGCAGTCCCGCCATGTCGGGCGCCCCCACGCCGAACGTCGCGGGGTCCTGCGCCAGCCGCCACCGCCCGCCCTCCTCGCGGATCCCGGCGTCGACCGCCGCGTCCCGCACGTCCAAGACCTCGGCCAACCCCGAGACGCGCAGGTAGCGGGCCGCGGCCTCCTCGCGGGACCCGAACCACGTGACGGGCCGGTCCGCGAGCGACCTGGCCCGGTCCAGCTCGTCGGGCGTCCACGCCACCTTGACGCCGAGTGCGACGACGGCCTCGACCCGGACTCCGAACCACCCGCTGGCCAGCGCGAGCCCGACCACTCCGCCCATCGAGTGCCCGAGCACGACGACCGGCTCGTCCGGCCCGACGAGATCGGCCACGCAGGCCGCGGTCGCGCCGAACGAGTAGCGGCGGATCGGTGCCGACCCGCCGTGCCCGGGCAGGTCCGGGGCCAACCAGCGCCCCGGCCAGCGATCGGCCAGCAGGTCGAAGCACCCCTGCCACACGTCACCGGTCGCGCCGAGGCCGTGCAGCAGCAGCAAGGTCGGCTCGCCGTGGCCGCCGCGCCGGGTCCGGAGCTGAACGATCATGCCGCGCAGCCTGCCACGTGACGTCGGAGGGCGGCCCCGCGTGCATGTGCTCTGCCACGAAGCCTGTGGCAGAGCAGGAGACTGGGTAGCCCGGGCCAGCGGGCCGTGCGGGTCTTCGGTCCCTATGCATCGCAAGCGCCCCGGGGCAGGCTGGCGACGGCACGTCGGGGTCGTCGGAGGGAGGCGAGGTGGCCGAGGAGGTCGTCCTCCGCGACGGCACGAGCGCCATGATCTGGCCGCTCCTCCCAACGGACCGCGCCGGCCTGCGGGCGGGATACCAACGCCTGTCAGCCGAGGCGCAGTACCACCGCTTCCTTGCGGTCGTGCCGCAGCTCACCGACCGCATGCTGCATGTCCTGGTCGACGAGGTGGACGGCGTCGACCACGTGGCGCTCGTCATCGTCGTCCTGCCGGCCGGCGGTGACACGGAGCCCGTCGGGGTCGCGCGCATGGTCCGGTACCGCGACCGCCCGTACGCCGCGGACGTGGCCGTGACCATCGCGGAGGACTGGCGCGGACGGGGTGCGGCGACCGCGCTTCTGGAGTCCCTGGTCCGGCACCGGCCGGCGGGGGTCAAGCAGGTCGTCACGCAGGTCGACGTGGACAACGCCGCCTCGCTGGCCATGCTGCGGCACCTCGGTCCGGTGGAGGTGAAGGCCGCCGGAGCGGGCGTGCTCGAGGTGTTGGTGGGACTGGACGTGCCCCCGGACGAAAGGCGATGACATGGCGCGGTACCTCATCGTGGCCAACCAGACGATTGGTGGTGAGCAGCTCACCGCGAAGCTCGACGAGCTCCTCGCGGCCGGGCCCTGCACGTTCCGTTTCCTGGCGCCGGTGACAGACACCGAGGGCGCCCACCAGTGGGACTACCCGCCGATCGACCGCGTGATCCCCGACGCGCACCGCATCGCCCGCGTGCTCGCCGAGGGCCGGCTGGAGCACGAGCTGGCCCGGCTGCGCCTGGCCGGCGTCCAGGCTGACGGGGAGGTCGTCGACGCGGCCATGCCGCTCGACCGCATCAGCGAGCTGCTCGGACAGGAGAGCTTCGACGGCATCGTCGTGTCGACACTGCCGCGCCGGCTGTCCCGCTGGCTGGTCATGGACCTGCCGCACCGCGTCGCCCGCCTGAGCGACGTCCCGGTCACCCACATCGAGAGTGACGCCGGCCCGTCGCTGTGAGGCGGCGAGCTCGGCTCCCGCCCGGGGCAGGCAGGCCGGCCCACATCCGGGCAGGACGCTGCGCGAGGGAAGGGAAGCGCGGCCCGATCCTGGTGATATCACCCGAAACTCCGCCAAGTGCCGCCCACGCCCCGTACCCTCGTCGCGGCCCGTCAAGATCGCTCCCGCCCCGTGAGGTCCCCCGTGTCCCGACCCGGACGTTCCACCGTGCTCGGCGCTGCACTGCTGTCGACGGCCGCACTCGTCGGCTCCGCCCTTGTGACGACCGCGCCCGCCTCCGCTTCCCCGGCCTCGCGTTCAGCCGACCCCGAGCGGGTGCAGCGGCTGCTCCTTGACCGGCACGTGCGCGCCGACGCCGCGAACTCCCACACCGTCCGGCGAGGCGGTACCACCGCGCTCGCCCCCTCGGGGCAGGCGCTCGTCACCGCGGCAACCACGTCCGCCACCGCGGCAACCACGTCCGCCACCGCCTGCTATCAGGTGCAGGTCAGCGGCACGGCCGACCGCGTCCTGGTCACCTGGGGTGAGCCAGTCGGCCTCGCCTCGCCGGTGTCGAGCTTCCGCCTCCAGCGCGGCGACGGGTTCAGCTGGCGCAGCATCGCGACGCTTGGACCGAGCGCCCGGTCCTACCTCGACCGGGCCGTCCCGCAGAGCGGTTTGTGGGGCCGCTACCAGCTCATCGCGACCCTGCAGGACGGCAGCACGACACCGGCCGGTTGCTGGCAGGGCGCCGGCATGGGGACGGACCTGGTCGCGGTCGGCGGCGTGAACGACCCGAGCGTCCCGCCGTCCTCGCTCGTACAGAGCGGCATCGCCCCATCCTTCAGCGAGGTGCCTCTTGCGCGCGGCGGAGAGATGTACGACGCCGCGTACTCCCCGGACGGGCGCCGCGTCGTGTACGCGTGGGCCGCCGACGCCACCAGCCCGGTCAGTCTCTGGGTGCGTCCCGCCAACGGCACCGGTACCGGTGTGCAGCTCAACGCCGACCCCGGTGTCTTCTTCGAGCCCGACTGGTCCCCGGACGGCACGAGCGTCGTCGCCACCGAACAGGTCAGCGACACCGAGACCCACCTGGTGCGGGTGGACGTCCGCACCAGGGCGGTCACCGACATCCCGGGCAGCGCGAACCTGTCCCACCCGACGTGGCTGCGAAACGGCGTCGACCTGGTCGCGACGGACCTGTCGAGCGACACTGCGCCGCTGGTCCGGCTCCGGACCACGACCGGGGCCCGGTCCGCGATCCCCGGCACGGAATCCGGGGCGGACCCCGACGCCTCGCCGGACGGCACACAGCTGCTGTTCACCACGTGGAGCGGCGTCGACACCGACCCGACGTACCTCAAGCGGGTGGCCGTCGCCGGGGGCACGCCCGCGACGGTCAGCCAGAGCGCTGTCACCGGCGACCTGTGGGGACCTCGCTGGGAGCCCGACGCCAGCCACGTCCTGTGGCTGGACGAGCAGGGCCTCTGGCGCGCGAGTCCCACGGGGCAGGACCTGGGGTACCTAGGGTCCGGCAGGTCGACCGACACCCGGCTGCTGTACTCCATCGACCTGCGGCGGCCGGTCTCGGCCGGCACCAGCGACTTCACCGGCGACGGTCGAAACGATGTCTTGGCGCGCGACAGCACCGGCACGTTGTGGCTCTACCCGACCCGCGACATCAGCGCGCCGTTCTACCCCCGGCGCAAGGTCGGCACGGGGTGGCAGGGTTTCACGTCGGTGGTGGCCCCAGGTGACCTCAACGGCGACGGCAAGGCGGACGTGCTCGCACGGGACTCCACGGGCACGCTCTGGCTGTACCCCGGCAACGGTGCGGTCACCTCGTCCTCCAGCTGGCGACCCAGACTCAAGGCGGGCAGCGGCTGGAACGGCATGACCGCCCTGCTCACGCCGGGCGACTGGGACGGCGACGGGCTGGCAGACGTACTCGCCCGCAACAGGTACGGCGACCTGCTGCTCTACTCCGGCAACGGGATCGGCGGCGTGCGGGCCGGCCGCAAGGTAGGTGCAGGTTGGAACGGGATGACCGCCCTGGTCGGTGCGGGTGACCTCGGCATCGACGGCCGCTCGGACCTCGTTGCCCGGGACAGCTCGGGTGTTCTCTGGCTGTACCCGGGTAACGGCACCGGCGGCTTCCTGGCCCGTCGCAAGTTCGGCACCGGCTGGAACACCATGACCGCGCTCGTCGGCATCGAGAGCTTCGGCAGCCAGACCGACATAGTGCTGCTGGCCCGGGACACCTCGGGTCGTCTCTGGTACTACTACACGCTCACCGGGCTGCGCCTGGAGAGCAACCGCTACCAGGTGGGCAGCGGGTGGAACGGTTTCTCCGTGATCGCCGGGTGAACCGCCGCAGACCCCGCGGACACCTCTCCGGGGTGATGAGCGGCGACCCAGTTGTTCCCCGACGCCCGGGGTCAGCTCGCGTCGAGCGTGGGCAGGTCGTCTGAGTCGACGATGCGGTAGGCGTAGCCCTGCTCGGCGAGGAACCGCTGCCGGTGCGCGGCGTACTCCTGGTCGAGGGTGTCGCGCGCTGTCACGGCGTAGAAGCGGGCGGCGCGGCCGTCGGCCTTCGGGCGGAGCACCCGGCCGAGCCGCTGGGCCTCCTCCTGCCGTGAGCCGAACGTGCCCGACACCTGGATCGCCACCGCGGCCTCAGGCAGGTCGATGGAGAAGTTGGCGACCTTCGACACGACGAGCAGCGAGACCTCGCCGGTGCGGAAGGCCTCGAAGAGCCGCTCGCGCTCCCTGACCGTGGTCTCGCCCTTGATGACCGGCGCGTCCAGCCGGCCGGCGAGCTCGTCGAGCTGGTCGATGTACTGGCCGATGACGAGGACCTGCTCGCCGCGGTGCGCCTCGACCAGCCGCTCCACGACCCGGGTCTTGGTCGCCGTGGTCGAGGCGAACCGGTAGCGGTCCTCGGGCTCGGCCGTCGCGTAGGCCAGCCGCTCCGAGTCCGTCAGCGTCACCCGCACCTCGACGCAGTCGGCCGGGGCGATGTAGCCCTGCGACTCGATGTCCTTCCACGGCGCGTCGTAGCGCTTGGGCCCGATGAGCGAGAAGACGTCACCCTCGCGGCCGTCCTCGCGCACGAGCGTCGCGGTGAGGCCGAGCCGCCGCCGCGCCTGCAGGTCGGCGGTCATCCGAAAGATCGGCGCGGGGAGCAGGTGCACCTCGTCGTACACGATGAGACCCCAGTCGCGGGCGTCGAGCACCTCGAGGTGGGAGTAGACGCCCTTCCGGCGGGTGGTCATGACCTGGTACGTCGCGATGGTGACCGGTCGGATCTCCTTACGGGCCCCGGAGTACTCGCCGATCTCGTCGTCGGTCAGCGAGGTGCGCCGGAGCAGCTCGTGCCGCCACTGCCGGGCCGCCACGGTGTTGGTGACCAGGATCAGGGTGGTGGCCTGCGCGCGGGCCATCGCTGCCGCGCCGACGATGGTCTTGCCGGCGCCGCAGGGGAGTACGACGACGCCGGACCCGCCGTGCCAGAAGCCCTCGACGGCCTCGGTCTGGTAGGGCCGCAGCCCCCACCCGTCCTCGGCGAGCGCGATCGCGTGCGCCTCGCCGTCGACGTAGCCCGCGAGGTCCTCGGCCGGCCAGCCGAGCTTGAGCAGCACCTGCTTGAGGTGGCCGCGCTCCGACGGGTGCACGACCACCGTGTCCGGGTCGACGCGCGCGCCGACCAGCGGCTGCACCTTCCGCGACCGCACGACCTCCTCGAGCACCGCACGGTCGGTGGTGACGAGGACGAGGCCGTGCACGGGGTGCTTCTCCAGCCGCAGCCGGCCGTAGCGGGCCATCGTCTCGGCGACGTCGACGAGCAGCGCGTGCGGCACGGCGTAGCGGCTGAACGTCAGCAGCACGTCGACCACCTGCTCCGCGTCGTGCCCGGCGGCGCGGGCGTTCCACAGGCCGAGGGGCGTCAGGCGGTAGGTGTGCACGTGCTCCGGCGAGCGCTCGAGCTCGGCGAAGGGCGCGATCGCCCGACGGCACTCGTCTGCGCTGTCGTGGTCGACCTCGAGCAGGAGTGTCTTGTCGGACTGGACGATCAGGGGGCCGTCTGTCACGGGAGCCTCTCGACGCGGGCTGGAGCGGGTTCCAGTGTCAACCATGCCCGGCACGGACGGCTTCCCCGTGCACATCGGCGGGGTCGTCGCCCGCGCAAGATTGGTACTTCGCCCGCCCCGCACCTCGGGGTCGATCCGGGGCGGGCGAAGGGCTCAGGGGGTGTGCAGCGTCTCGTCGATGACGTCGAGCAGGGCCTCGGCCTGTGTCGTGTCGGCAAGAGGCTCGGTGGGGATCACGGGTTGCGGCGTCTCGGCGGGCCGGGAAACGCGGCGTCGCTGAACTCGGACCTGGCGCACGGGACACCTCCTGCTCTCCGGCTGGTCGGCTGCCCCGTGACAACCGCTCTTGTACCCGTGATGACTGTCACATCAAACCCGTCGGTCGTTACGAGCCGGTTTCCGCGATCGGGGACACGCCGGTGATGCGGTGCACCGCGAAGGTGCGCACCTCGTCGCGGTGGTGGTCGTAGGCACTGACGTAGCCGCCCTCGACGCCGATCGGCTCGATGACCCGCTGGCTCGCCTGCCCCTCGGCGTTGACGTAGCCGATCCACAACGGCTGGCCGGTCGCGACCGCCTCCTGCAGCGTCGCCAGGATGTCCGCCACCGGCCGGCGGTCGAGGCGCACCGGTCCGGCCGTGCCGCCGTCGCGCCGCACCGCCGTGAGCGCGCGGTCCCCGGCGCGGACGGCGCGAACGGCCGCGGCGAGCAGGGCGTCCGTCGGGCTGACGGGCTCGGCGACGAGCCGGGGCGGCCGGTGCCGGCCGGTCGCCCGGCGGGAGTCGGGCCGGCGGACGACCACGTCACCGTCGGGCCCCTCGGCGGCGGGGGCGTATCCCATCTCGCGCAGCCGGTCGAGGACAACGTCGACCGGCGCCTGGGCCGCCAGCACCGTCGGGGCCAGCCGGCGCAGCCGGAGGTGGACGGCCCGGCGGTCCGCCACGATCTCGCCGAGGGTCGTCTCGTCGTCGCTGCGGACGTACGCCGAGGCCAGGCCGACCCGGATCTTCCCGTGCCGGCGGGCGACGTCCTCGACGAGGTAGGTCAGCGGCTGCGGCACCGGCGTCTTCGAGTGGCGGCTGAACAGGTCGAGCAGGTCGGCGGCCGACCAGCCGGCGTCCAGCGCCCGGCGTACGGAGGCCTCGCCGAAGCGGTAGACCGTCGCGCCGCCGGTGGACTCGACGTCGGCGACCATCCGGAGGCGGTGAGCGAGGTCCGTTGTGAGCGGCCCCGGTGCGACGGCGGTGAGGTCGGCCTGCAGCAGGACGTGGTCGAGCGGCTGCGGGAGCAGCGTGGCGAGCCGTTCGGCGGCGCCGGGGCCGTCCCCCGCGACCAGCAGGCGCCCGTGGCCGGCGAGCGCGCCGCGGCCCACCAGCCCGAGCACCTCGCCCTCGTGCAGGGTCCAGCCGACCAGCTCGTCGCGCAGGACGCCGCCGCGCCGCGGCGCGGCCCACCGCAGCCGCTCGGTCAGCGACGCCGGCGTGGCCGCCGCGCCGGCAGGGGCGTCGGCGAGAGCGGCCAGCACCGCGCGGCGGACCTGCGGCGCGACGCCCCGGTCGAGGTCCGGGCCGAGGGGCGCGAGCACCCGGTCGCGTTGGTCCTTGCGGCCCGCGAGGCCCGGCACCCGGGTGGTCTCCAGCCAGGCCGAGACGAGGGTGAGCCAGCGGGCGGCCGGTTCGGCGGCGCGCCACTCGTCGTACGCCGGGGTGGGCAACCACACCTCGTCCACGTCGGCGCTCGGAGCGAGCAGCCCGCAGGTGTGCGCGACCTCCGCGAGCAGCGCGAACGTCGCCTCGTCGACATCGAGGACGGCCGCGCCGCGAGCGCGCTCGCGCACCCCCAGCCCGCCGGCCCGCAGCGCCTTCGGCGGCTCCGTGGACCACAGCTCGAGGAGCTCCTCGACGAGCCGGACGACGGTGAACGCGGCACCCGCGGCGGTCCGGTCGACCTGTTCGGGCGGCCGCTGGGTCAGGTCGAGGTCCGGCGGGACTGGCTGCGGGTGGGCGTGCACCCGGCCGCCACGCAGGTGCAGGCCGACCTCGCGCGGCAGGACGACGGTCGAGGCGTCGCCGGCCACCAGCAGCCCGTGGGCCAGCAGCCAGTCGAGCGGGCTGCGTGCCGTGGCCGCGTCGACGTCGCGGGCGGCCCGCTCGACCCGCCCGGCCGGCGGTCCCCAGGCGAGGGCCTGCAGCGCGTCGAGCGCCCCCGGCGGGGCGGCCGCGAGCTGGGCGTCGAGCCGCGGCCGGTCGGCGAGCAGGGCGGCGACCCGCCGGGCGGCCTCGACGGGGTCACCGGTCCCGGGCAGCCCGAGATCGGCGAGCAGCTGCGCGAGCCGCGCCGGGCCGTAGGCCTGCAGGGCCTGCTCGGCCGGCGGTCCGAGGCCGGCGGGCGCGCCGATGGTCTCCCGGACGGTGCGGACCACGACCAGCGCGTGCGGCTCGCCGTAGACCAGGGCCTGGGCGCGTAGGGCGGCCAAGGCGCGGTCGGTGTCGGCCGCGTCCGCGCCGAGCAGGCGGTGCACGTCGTCGACGTCGACCGGGTCGGGCAGCGCGCAGAGCACCTCGACCACCTGCAGGTGGAAGCGGTCGAGGTGGTCGAGGGCGCGCTGGACGGACGGCCGCGTCGTCGCGCGGGCGGCCAGCGCGGCGAGGTCTGACGGGACCGGGTTGAGCAGGTCGGGCCGGTCGCGCAGCAGCGACTGCAACGCAGCGTCGTCGCGCGTGCGCAGGTCGTCGGCAAGGCTGCGGGGCCGGTCGGTGGGCATCCGCCCAACGGTAGTCGGACGGCGGGTTTGCCCCTTGCCGCGTCGGCCGCGCGGGAACACGGTGGTGGGGACGGCTCTCGGGGACGGCACCGGAGGTCCCAAATGCGCAGGTCATCCTTGCTCGTGACGCTGATCGTGCTGGGTGTGGTCGGGGCGGTTGCGGTGCCGACCGCGGCCACGGCCGACGGCACCTACCACTCGGCGCACATCATCCTGGCGCCGACCGACGGCACGACCGGCGGCTCCGGTTTCGTCGAGAACGCGCACGCGAACGGGCCGAACATCTACGCCCACGAGCAGTACAAGCTGCGCGGCGCCGCCCCCTTCACGAGCTTCCAGGTGACGCTGCACGTCTACGTGGGCGACCCGACGTGCACGCCGGCGCCCGGTCTGCCGGCCGAGGTGCCCACCGAGGTGCTCACGACCAAT
>DASVBJ010000114.1:0-9341 GCA_036375895.1 Actinomycetes bacterium
CACAGCTGGCGGCATGCATGCCAGAGGCCCGGGTGCAGGTCACCGTGCGCCTCACGACCGAGCGGAGGGGCTTCGACGTCTTCCGGGTGCGGGCCTCCGGCCTACCGCCCGACACCGCGTTCACCGTGTTCCTGCTGGAGACGGCCGGACCCCCGTTCGGCGCGGCCGAATACATCGGTGACTTCACCTCGAACAGCGCGGGGCGAGCGCACAACACGTTCAAGCTGATCGTCCAGGAGGCCTTCTCGTCCACGCTCGTGGCCGGCCAGCGGGTGCGGGTGGACCTCAACCAGGTCGGTGCCTGGTTCGCCGACCCCGTGGACGACGACTTCTGCCTGGGCCCGAACAGCCCGATCACGCCGTTCGACGGTGACAACCAGGCGGGTGTGCAGGCATTCAACTCGGCGAACACCACGCCGCTGCCCGCGCCCTGACCAGCGAAGTACGGAGTTCGACAGAGAGCCGCCCGGTCAGGGGCGGCTCTCTGTCGATCGACGGGCCTCACCCGTCCACGACGTCCGGCATGATGCGCAGGTGACGATCTTGTCAGGCTGGATGCGCTCCACCTCCGCCATCGCGTTGATCGGACTGGTGACCACGGACTGTCTCGATCTGCGTCTCGCGGAAAGTTGCCTGTGACCGTCACCGGATGGCTGGAGGTAGCCGTCGGGCTGATCCTTGCTGGCTGTGCATGGCTCTGGTGGAAGCTGTCGCCTCGATTCGAGCGGCTCGTGCGCAAGATCTACCGCGTCCCCGAGACCTGGCCGATGCTGCCGAGAGCCATGCACTTCATCGCTATGGCTTTCATCCTGATCGGATCAGGAGTTGCCATTGTCGGTGGCATGTTGTCCGCTCGCTAGGCAGACCGACACTGAAGCACGATCGCGGGGCCGCGACCCGACGGCGCTGTCCGGGGCGCTGCATGATCCCGGAGACGGCGAAGCCGCCGTCAACCCGCCCGGCGAACCTCACCAGACGAGCCGACAGCGGCTTCGGCGCGACTTTCGTCGTTAGGCCACGCGACTTGTGTCGCTTGCCCTGGGCGGGAGCGGTGGTGCCTGGTTTCACGACATCGTTGGCGGGTGTCTCGCGACATCGTTGACACCTCGCGCCGGAGGTGCCGACATGTCGCTGGCTCGCCTGCTCATCACCGCGGTCGTCGTCGAGGGACGCACCAAGAGCGAAGTCGCCCGCGACTGGTGCAGACCCTGGTCAAGCGGTTCGCGGCCGAGGCGCGTCCGCGTTCGAGCCGCGCTCTCGGCGCCCGCGGCACAGCCCGCACGAGGTCAGCGCCGAGCTGGAGGATCGGATCATCCGGTTGCGCGCGGAGCTGACCGAGAAGGGTCTCGATGCCGGCGCGGAGACGATCCGCACCCGGCGGATCCTGGTCCGGCGGGGGCTGGTCGCCCCGCAGCCGCAGAAGCGGCCGAATCCTCCTACCGCAGCTTCGCGGCCGACCTGCCCAACGAGCGGCGGCAGGCCGACGCCACCGACTGACAGCTGGTCACCCGCCGCGGCCGGGTCCTGCGCGGGATCCGACATGCCGTTGCCCGTCATCCGCCGCTACACCGAGCTCGCGGGCAGGGCACCAGCGACGAGGAGCAGCGACTCGCCCTGCTCCGCGAGCGATCAACGAGGACATCGTGGCCGACCTGGGGGACTGAAGACCGCCCGCATCTGTCCGGCGGCGCGCCATGGATCCGCCACGGCGGGTCCTTGGCCCCTGTCCCGGCCTTGCCACCGGTTTGACCCTGGTCGTGGGACCAGTCATGACCTGCCCTTCGCGGGGCAGGTCGACTCCCCGGGAGGGATCATGCGCAGGATCTTGCTCGCAGTCCTCATGTGTGCCTTGGGCCTGATCGGCCTCAGTGCCCCAGCGAGCGCCCAGCAGGTGACACGACCCTTCTACGCCACCTTCACCGGCGCTACTACGGACATCGTCTACGCCCCCGGTTTCGACTTCGGGCCCAACTGGATGGTGACCTCGACGTTCGATGGTCGGTGCCCCGACGGGGCCAGCTGGTTGATCAGCTTCGCCGGATCCGGCTACGGCACGCACCTGGGCAACTTGACGTGGGAGTCGAGCCACTGCACCCGGGTGACGTCACTGGCCCCACCGAACGTGGAAATCGCCGGCGGTCACCTGCAGTTCACCGCAGCCAACGGTGACGCCCTCGAGGAGAGCTACCAGGCCGTCGGAGGCCTTTCAGTCGAGGGCGACCAGCTGTGCACGGACACCGCTGCGACCTTCGACGGTGGCACCGGTCGCTTCACGCACTCCTCCGGCAACGCCCTGGAGCACGGCTGCTGGCCGGCCTCGATCCAGGGACCCGTCATCCACGACCTGGTCATCAGGTCGGCGGGCACCATCGCCTACGACGCAGCAGACCGGCGATGACCTGACATGGACGCCGGCCCACCCGGATCGGGTGGACCGGCGCTCACGCAGACATTCGGCTGACTGGCGGTGGCGGTGGGATTTGAACCCACGGAGGAGTTGCCCCCTCACACGCTTTCGAGGCGTGCTCCTTCGGCCGCTCGGACACGCCACCGCCGGAGAGGTTACCGGACGTCGCGGTGGTCACGAAAAAACGCCTGCAGGAGCTGGCCCGACTCGTCGGCGAGCACGCCGCGGACGACCTCCGGGCGATGGTTGAGGCGCCGGTCCCGGACCACGTCCCACAGCGAGCCGACCGCGCCGGCCTTCGGGTCCTCGGCGCCGTAGACGAGACGCGCGATGCGGGCGAGCACGATCGCGCCGGCGCACATGGTGCACGGTTCGAGGGTGACGACCAGTGTGCAGCCCTCGAGCCGCCACTCGCCGACCGCCGCGGCCGCCGCGCGGATCGCCACGATCTCGGCATGCGCGGTGGGGTCGCCCACCTCCTCGCGGGCGTTGTGCCCCCGGCCGAGCACCTCGCCGGTCGGCGCGAGCACCAGGGCGCCGACGGGCACGTCTCCGCTGGGCAGGGCCAGCCGCGCCTCGTCGAGCGCAGCGCGCATCCACTCGTCGTACCGCTCCCGCACGGCGCTCAGCGTAGGGAGTCGAGCGCCTCCGCGAAGCCGCCGGCCTCGGCCACGGCCGCCATCGCATCCATCGGGATGACCTCCTCCTCGCACATCTCCCGCAGGTCGTCCGCGGAGGTGCCGAGGTCGGCGAGGAGGTCCAGGTCGCCGCCGCAGGTGCCCGACACGTCCTCGTCCCCCGCGTCGGCGTCGGCCACCTCGAGGAACGCCGCGTACGGGCTGTGCGCCGGCGCGGCCAGGTCGGAGAGGAAGACCCGCGGGTCCTCGTCGCCGTCGACGCGCACCACGGCCCACCAGGCGTCCTCCCGCTCGACGAGCAGGAGCACCGGCTCGTCGTCGTTCTCGATCAGGCGCAGCCGGTCGGCGAGGTCGGTCAGGTCCTCGACGTCGTCGACGTCGACGTCCCGGGCCGACCACTTGTCTCCCTCACGGGCGAGGACGGCAGTGAAGTAGGACACCTCGACTCCAGCGGATCTCAGACCAGGTCAGACTCGACAGCCTGGTCGAACTGCTGCCCGAAGCCGATCCGGGCGGCGATCTGCCCCAGCATCTCGTCGGGGTACAGCTCGAGGTCGCCGCAGACCGCGGCGAGCTCCATCGGGCTCATGCCCAGGTCGGCGAAGATGCCCAGGTCACCAACCGGCTGCACGTGCTCGAGGTCGTCGTCCTCCGGGCCTGGCTCGTCCAGCCGGTCCATGGCCTGCCGGGCGATCGGCCACTCCCCCGCGGCGGTGGCGTCGGAGAGCAGCAGCCGCACCTCGTCGCCGTGCGGACGGACCGCCAGGAAGAAGTCGTCTCCGTAGGAGCACAACCCGAGAGAGACCCCCTCGGAGGGCTGCTGGCGCAGGGCGTGGACGAAGGCCTCCAGGTCCTCGGCCGCTCGCGGCGGCAACGACGCCACCTGCCACTGGTCGTCCTCGCGGTAGGCGACGACGGCGAAGTCGACCAAGGTCTCCTCCGGCACGACACCTCCTCCTGGCGTTACGGGCGCTCGCGGGCATCGTGGCAGAGATTCGCGGGGAGCGGCAGGGGTCAAACTGCCCGTCCCGGCTGGTGGTCGCTCCCCGTGCCGAAACCACTAGGTTGTGGGGCCATGCGGACCCACGTCGCCGACCACCCGTTGGTCGCCCACAAGCTGACGGCCCTGCGCGACGAGCGCACCGACTCCCCCACCTTCCGGCGACTGGCCGACGAGCTGGTGACCCTGCTCGCCTACGAGGCGACCCGCGACGTGCGCACGGAGGCCGTCGAGATCCGCACCCCGGTCGCCCCGACGACGGGCGTGCGCCTGGCCGCGCCCAAGCCACTCGTCGTACCGATCCTGCGGGCCGGGCTCGGCATGCTCGACGGGATGGTGCGGCTGCTGCCGACCGCCGAGGTCGGCTTCCTCGGCATGATCCGCGACGAGGCGACGCTGCAGGCGTCGACCTACGCGACCCGGCTGCCCGAGGACCTGTCCGGGCGGCAGTGCTACGTGCTCGACCCGATGCTGGCGACCGGCGGCACCCTCGTGGCGGCCATCAACTTCCTCCTCGACCGCGGCGCCGACGACATCACGGCGATCTGCCTGCTGGCCGCCCCCGAGGGTCTGGCGGTGATGGAGAAGGCGTTTGGTGACTGGTCGGTGCCCGTCACTGTCGTGACCGCCGGCCTCGACGAGCGGCTCAACGAGCACGGCTACATCGTGCCGGGCCTCGGTGACGCGGGAGATCGTCTGTACGGCGTGGTCTGACCGCCGTACCCGGCGCGGCGAGGCGACAGGAAAGGCCGGATACGGGCAGTATGTCCCGGTTCACAGTGTCCCGGGAAGGACGTCGGCCATGCCCACCGTGAAGCGGGCCCTGCTCTGGCTCGCGATCGCATTCCTCGTCTACACGGTCATCGCGAGCCCCGACAAGGCCGCCGACATGGTCCGGGAGACCTTCGGCGGCATCTCGGCCGCCGGCCAGTCGCTCGGCGAGTTCTTCGACGCCCTGGTCACCTGACCCCCGGATGGCGACGTCCGACGACATCCCCGGCTTCCGCGGCCTCGAGCGCTACCTGCTGCCGACGGAGGCCCGCGTCGTCGCGGTCCGCCGGCACTGGGCCCGCCTGGCCGAGCCGGTCGCGAGCACGGTCGCCGCACTCGTCGTGCTGCTCGTCGTCGACCACTACCTGCCACCCCGGGTGCCGGTGGTGCGCGACGTCCTGCTGCTGGGCTGGGTGCTGCTCGCCGGGCGGCTGGTCTGGCGGTTGCTGGAGTGGCGCGAGGAGTGGTTCGTGGTCACCGACCGGCGCCTTCTGCTGCGGTCGGGCCTGCTCACCCGCCGGGTCGCGATGATGCCGCTGATCAAGGTGACGGACATGAGCTACTCCCGGCCGCTGGCCGGGCGCTTCCTCGGCTACGGCCAGATCGTCATCGAGTCGGCCGGGCACGACCAGGCGCTACGGCTGATCCGGCACCTGCCGGACCCGGACGGCCTCTATCTCGAGATCTGCGAGCTGCTCTTCGGGACGGAGGCTCCGCAGCCGGGGAGCCACCCGTTCTTCCGGCGGTGAGATCAGGGCTGGAACGCGTCGGTCGCGCCGCTGACGATGGCCACCAGCAGCAGCCCCACGACGATCGCGAGGACCAGGATCGCGATGCCGGAGTTGCGCTCCTTCTTCTCCAGGTCCTCCTCGGGCCGCGCGGCCTCGTCCAGGCTGCGGCGCACCTTGTCCCGCGGGTTGTCCGCCGGCCGCTGGTGACGCGGGTTGTCGTGCGTCATGACACACGTCCTCCCAGGATGGGGACCACTGATCACATGAACGATGCCCGGCCCGTCGGGTTACGAACGGTGAGCCCGCTCACAGCGACTTGAGCGCCTGCAGCACCTTGGTGAGCGAGTCCTTGGCGTCGCCGAAGAGCAGCGTCGTCTTGGTGTCGTAGAGCAGCTCGTTCTCGATGCCGGCGAAGCCGGGTCGCATGGAGCGCTTGAGGAACACGACCGCCTGCGCCTCGCCCACGTCGATGATGGGCATGCCGTAGATCGGGCTGCCGGGGCTGGTCTTGGCCGCCGGGTTGACCACGTCGTTGGCACCCACCACGAGCGCCACGTCGGTAGAGGGCAGCTCGGAGTTGGCCTCGTCCATCTCCTTCAGCTGCTCGTACGGCACGTTGGCCTCGGCCAGCAGCACGTTCATGTGGCCGGGCATGCGGCCTGCGACCGGGTGGATGCCGTACACCACGGCGACCCCGCGGGCCTGCAGCGCGCTCACCAGCTCGTGGATGGTGTGCTGGGCCTGGGCGACCGCGAGCCCGTAGCCGGGCACGATGACCACCTTGCGGGCGTAGGCGAGCAGGACGGCGACATCCTCGGGACCCGCGGAGCGCACCGGCCGCTGGCTCACCTCGGTCGAGCCGGCCGTCGAGCCGCCCTGGAACGCGCCGAAGAGGATGCTGGTCACGGACCGGCCCATCGCCGCGGCCATCATCCGGGTGAGGATGGTGCCGGACGCCCCGACGAGCGTGCCGGCGACGATGAGCAACGTGTTGCCGAGGACGTAGCCGCTCGCCGCGACGGTGAGACCGGTGAAGGCGTTGAGCAGCGAGATGACGATCGGCACGTCGGCACCGCCGACCGGCAGCACGAACAGCACACCCATCAGCAGCGACAGGACGACGATGCCGGTCGCCGGCAGGGCGACCGACCCGTCGGCCGGCACCCGGTAGGCCACCACGCAAACCGCCAGGTCCGCCACGAGCAGGGCACCGAACAGCACCGGACCGCCGGGGAAGAGCACCGGCCGCGTGGTCATCAGCTCCTGCAGCTTGAGGAACGTCACCATCGACCCGGCGAAGCTCACGCTGCCGACGACCAGGGTGAACAGCGCGGCGAGCACCTCGACGGTGCCGTCGACCGAGCCGAGCTCGATGCCGGCGACGATCGCGGCCGCGCCGCCGCCGACACCGTTGAACAGGGCGACGAGCTGCGGCATGGCGGTCATGGCCACGCGGCGCGCGGCCACGGCCCCGATCGCGGAGCCGACCGCGATGGTCACCAGGATGAGGCCGAGGTGGTCGAGGTCCTCGGCGAGAAACACGATGACGACCGCGAGCACCGCACCGGCCGCACCGATCCAGTTGCCGTAGCGCGCGGTCTTCGGACCGGACAGCCCCTTGAGCGCAAGGATGAAGCAGACCGCCGCGACGAGGTAGGCGAGGTCGGAGGCGTTACGGCTCACGCGGCACCGCCACGGGCACGGGGCTCGGTGTCCTTGGCCGGCTGCGACCGGCCGCCCCGCCGGAACATCTCCAGCATCCGGTCGGTCACGACGAAGCCGCCGACCATGTTCAGCGTCGCGAGCAGCACCGCGACGAGCCCGAGCACCAGCTCGCCCGTGCCGTCGGCCTGGCCGGTGACGATGATGGCGCCGACGAGGATGACGCCGTGGATGGCGTTCGCGCCTGACATCAGCGGGGTGTGCAGCACCGTCGACACCTTCGAGACGACCTCGAAGCCGACGAAGACCGCCAGCACGAAGATCGTGAGCAGCGCCAGGCCCTCGCTCATGCGGCCACCTCACCCTCACCGAAGCGGGACGTCATGACGGCCTCCCGGTCACGCACGCGCCGGCCACGATCTCGTCGTCGAAGTCGGGCACGACCTGCCCCTCACTGGTCATGAGCAGCAGCAGGTTGCTCACGTTGCGGGAGTACAGCTGGCTCGCGTGCACGGGCATCGACGAGGCGATGTCCTTGGCGCCCCACACGAGCACGCCACGGTGGTCGATCTCCTCGCCGGGCCGGGACAGCTCGCAGTTGCCCCCGCTCTCCGCGGCCAGGTCGACGACCACCGAGCCAGGCCGCATGGCCTCGACCATCTCGGTCGTGAGCAGCAGTGGGGCCGGTCGGCCCGGGACCGCCGCGGTCGTGATGACGGCGTCGGAGGCGGCGATGTACGGCGTGAGCAGCTCGCGCTGGCGCACCGCCCGGTCCTGGGTCATCTCGCGGGCGTACCCCCCGGCGCCTTCCAGCGACTCGAGGTCGAGGTCGATGAAGGTCGCACCCATCGAGCGCACCTCGTCGGCCGAGGCCGGCCGCACGTCGTACGCCTCGACCACGGCGCCGAGCCGGCGCGCGGTCGCGATGGCCTGCAGCCCCGCGACTCCCGCCCCCAGCACCAGCACCTTCGCCGGCGCGACCGTGCCGGCGGCGGTCATGAACAGCGGGAAGAACTTGGGCAGCCGTTGCGCGGCCACCAGCGCGCAGCGGTAGCCCGCCACCAGCGCCTGGGACGACAGCGCGTCCATCGACTGGGCCCGGGAGATGCGCGGCACCAGCTCCATCGAGAACGCCGTGACGTGCCGCTCGGTCAGCGCGGCGACCAGCTCGGACTCGGTCGCCACCGGCAGGAAGGAGATCGTGATCGTCCCGGGTCGAAGCCTGCCCACCTGCTCGATGGAAAGCGGCGCCACCGAGACGACCACGTCGCTGTCCGCAAGGACGTCGGCGGCGATGGTCGCGCCGGCCGCGGCGTACGCCTCGTCGGCCGCGAAGGCATGACTCCCGGCTCCGGCCTGCACGGCAACCTCGAGCCCAGCGCCGACCAGGCGCGTCACGGTCTCGGGGACCAGCGCAACCCGGCGCTCTCCCGGACGCGTCTCCACCGGCACGCCGACCCTCATGGACGATCAACTTAGGGGAACGGGGCCGGTCCGCGGCGCAGGGGGGCCGCGATTCGGGACGATCTCGGGCGGATCCGGGACGTAGGTCCCGATCACCTCGCGGCCGTCGGGACGATCCGGTTGCGGTGTCCCCGGCGGGCGGCCACGCTAGGGCCGCGGGGTCTGTGGCTGCGCCAGGAGGATCCCGTGACCGGCACCGCCGAGTGGACGACCGGCTGGGAGCCGGGCCTGCCGGTCGACGACTCGGTGCTCCGCCGCTACGTGTTCTCCCGCGCCGACCGGCTGGCCCGCATGGCCAGGGCCGTCGGCGGCCCGATCGCCGGCAGCGACCAGGCCGCCTTCGCCGACCCGGGCTCGGGCTCGCTGTTCGACAACGGCGTCGTGCTGTTGCAGCCGCCGACGCCGACACTGCTCGAGACCGTGATGCGGCAGGCTCGGACGTTCTTCGCGCCGGAGCACAGCTGGGTACTCCTCAGCGTCTGGCCGACCCCTGACCTGAGCTGGCGCGGGCTCGAGCTGATCGGGCACCCACCGCTGCTGTTGAGACCGCCCGGCGGGGCAGGCCTGCCGACCGCCCCGCCGGGCCTGCACGTCGTCGAGGTCGGCACGCCGTCCACCCAGGCCGACTTCGAGCAGGTGCTCGCGACCGGTTGGTCGATGGCGTCCGG
>DASVBJ010000389.1:0-2971 GCA_036375895.1 Actinomycetes bacterium
TCCGACTCGCGCTCCGAGGATCAGACGACCGGCGACGAGGCGACCGGCGACGCGTTCAAGCCCGGCGCCCAGCGCACGGACACGATCATGCTGGTGCACCTGACGAAGAAGCGCGACAAGGCGTACGTCGTGTCGATCCCGCGCGACTCCTGGGTCGACATCCCCGGGCACGGCACCGCCAAGGTGAACGCGTCCTACTCCTACGGCGGGGCGCCGCTGCTCATCCAGACGGTCGAGCAGCTCACCGACGTCCGCGTCGACCACCTGGCGATCATCGACTTCGCGGGCTTCAAGGGCATGACCTCGGCGCTGGACGGCGTCGACGTCAACGTCGCGCAGACCACCACCGACCCCCGCTCGGGGCGCACCTTCCCGGCCGGGGTCAACCACCTCGAGGGCGAGGCCGCCCTCGACTTCGTCCGGCAGCGCTACGGCCTGCCGAGGGGTGACCTCGACCGGGTGCAGCGGCAGCAGAGCTTCATGCGGGCCCTCATGGCCAAGACAGTGAGCGCCGGGACCCTGAAGAACCCGCTCAAGGTCGACGACTTCCTGCAGGCGGTCACCAAGTCGGTCAGCACCGACGACTCGCTGAGCGGCGGCGACATGCGGTCGCTGGCGTTGAGCCTGCGCGGCATGCGGTCCGACGACGTGACGTTCATGACCGCGCCGGTGGCCGGGCTGGGCAGCGAGCGGGGCCAGAGCATCGTGCGGCTCGACAAGGCCAAATGCGCCGAGCTCTGGGACGCGCTGCGCAAGGACAAGATGGCGGCCTACCTCAGCAGCGCCCAGGGTAACGACGTCTCGGTCGTGCGCTGACGCGCCGGCCGTCCGCTACCTGAACAGCCCGGCCGCTACTTGAGCAGCCGGGACAGCCGCCGGTCGGCGAGCGGCTTGCCACCCGTCTGGCAGGTCGGGCAGTACTGCAGCGCCGAGTCGGCGAAGGACACCTCGCGGACGGTGTCGCCGCACACCGGGCACGGCAGGCCCGCGCGGCCGTGCACCCGCAGGGCGACCTTCTTCTCCTTCTTCAAGTCGGCGGCCGCGAGCCCGCGGGAGCGCTCCACGGCGTCGGCGAGCACGCCGCGCAGCGCGTCGTAGAGGGTCTCGACCTCCGCCTCGCCGAGCGTGCCGGCGACCTTGAACGGGGAGATCCGGGCCGCGTGCAGCACCTCGTCGGAGTAGGCGTTGCCGACCCCGGCCAGCACCGACTGGTCGCGCAGCAGCCCCTTGATCTGCTGGCGGGAGCCGGCGAGCAGGTCCCGCAGGGCCGCCACGTCGAAGCCCGGGGCCAGCGGGTCGGGGCCGAGCCGGGCGATGCCCGGCACGTCGTACGGCGAGCGCACCACGTAGACCGCCAGTCGCTTCTGCGTCCCGGCCTCGGTGAGATCGAAGCCGGAGCCGTCATCGAGGTGCACCCTGGCCGCGAGCGGTCCCTTGCCGGGACGCGGCGGTGCCGGGGGCAGCGCGTCGCTCCAGCGCAGCCAGCCTGCGCGGGCCAGGTGCACGACGAGGTGCAGCCCGGAGACGTCCAGGTCGAGGAACTTGCCCCACCGCGCGGTGCCGGTGACCTCGAGCCCCTGCAGCGCGGTGACCGGCGGGTCGTAGGTCTTCAGGACGCTGATCGTCGCGACGTCGACCCGGGCCACCACGCGACCGACGGCTCGCTCGGCGAGGAAGCCCACCAGCGCTTCGACCTCGGGCAGCTCAGGCACGCCCCCCAGTGTGCCGCACACCCGTCACCCAGACGGCCGAGTCCAGGCCACCCGACGCGGGGCCGACTTCTTAGGAAAGAGATCGCACCCACGCCACTGAGGACCTCCCGTGACCACCACCGTCGCCATCCCCGCCCGGCAGCGGACGCTCGCGGCGCTGACCGCCCTGGCCCTGGTGCTCGCCGCCTTCGTCGCCGGCACCGCCACGGCGCGGCCCGCGGGCGCCACCACCAGCGCGGAGAAGTACCTCGCGGGCAAGATCAACGCGGCCCGCTCCGCCCAGGGCGTCCACCGCCTCACGGTGCGCGCCGACCTCGCCGCGGTCGCGCGCGGCCAGGCGGCCCGGATGGCCGGCAGCAACCGCCTGTACCACAACCCCGACCTGACCCGGCAGGTGCACAACTGGCGCTGGGTGGGTGAGAACGTGGGCTACGCGCCAGACGTCGTGACCGTGCACGTGGCGTTCATGCGCAGCCCCGCCCACAAGGCGAACATCGTCGACCGTGACTACACCGAGGTCGGCGTCGGCGTCGTGAGCAAGGGCGGGCGCGTCTGGGTGGCGGAGGTCTTCCGCAAGCCGCTGCGCGCGACCACGGCCAAGTCCTCGCACCCGACCCTGCGATACGGCAGCCGGGGGACGGCGGTGAAGCGTGTGCAGAAGCGCCTCGGCGTACGGCAGACCGGCTGGTTCGGCCCGGTCACCCGCGGCAAGGTCAAGGCGTTCCAGCACCGGAAGGGGCTGCCTCGAACCGGCGTGGTGGACGCGAGGACGTGGCGGGCCCTCGGACTCTGAGGAGACACGGACTCTGGGCAGACACCGCCGGGACGGCACTGCCGGCAGACCCGACGCCGGTCCCGGGAGGTGGGGCCCGGGGCCGGCGTCGACCAGCTGCGGGGGCGTCGCCGGCTGCTCGCGGCTCGGAGCTGCGGCGCGGAAGATGACCCGTCCAGGGGCTACCGACGAGCCCGGCGACGGCCTCATCATGTGCGCATGGGGCAGGTGATCGCACTGGTGGACGACGGGCTGATGCTCGCGGATGCCCAGCGGCCAGGCCGGGCGCTGCGGGTGTCCTGGCACCATGACGCCGGGGTGCTGGTGCTCAGCCTGTGGCAGGCCGAGACCTGCATCGGCAGCTTCCGCCTCGAGGCCGCGCTGGTGCCGGCCCTCGTCAAGGCTCTCGTGGACGGTCTGGCCGCGCAGGTGCCCGGGCAAGGATCGATACCGGTCCCGGGCCAGATCCCCGGCGATGCGGCACTGA
>DASVBJ010000030.1:0-8089 GCA_036375895.1 Actinomycetes bacterium
GACACGGGGTCGGTCATGAAGTGCACGACCAGCTGGGCGAAGGCAAGGTCGAAGCGGTCGTCCGGGAAGGGCAGATCCTCGGCCGTACCGGTCCGTACCTCGACGGCAGGGAAGCGCGCACGGATCGCTGTCACGAACGGCGGGGACGGATCGATCGCCGAGACGGCATCCTCACCCAGACGCCTCACCAGCTCCGCGGTCAACGCTCCCGGTCCGCACCCCACGTCCAGCGCCCGCTGGCCCGACCGCGGGTCGCCCACCTCTGCAAAACACGCGGCCAACGGCTCGGAGAACCGACCCATGAACCGGGCATAGGCGTCCGCGCTGACGTCGAAAGTCACGGCCTGAATGTATCCCCGCGCGCACGCCATGCCCTCACCGCTTGTGTGGCACATTCGAGGGCATGGTGCTGGTCTTCGGCGACGACCTAGAGCTGGACACCTCGCTGTTCGAGCTCCGTCGCGGCGGCGAGCGGGTGCGCCTGGAGCCGCAGGCCTTCGACGTCCTGGCCTACCTCGTCTCGCACCGCGACCGGGTCGTGCCCAAGGACGAGCTGATGGACGCGATCTGGGGTGGTCATTTCGTCACCGAGACGGCGGTGACGAGCCGCATCAAGCAGGTCCGCAAGGCCCTGGGTGACGACGGCCAGGCGCAGCGCATGATCCGCACTATGCACGGCCGCGGCTACCGCTTCGTCCCCCCGGTGCAGGTGCGCGCGGCCGGGGACGCGCAACGAACGACCATCCCCGCGCAGCGCAGCGAGCCCTCCGGCGCCCTCGCCCCGATCCGCTACACCGTCAGCGACGGCCTGCACATCGCCTACCAGGTCACCGGCGGCGGCGACCTGGACATCGTCCTCATCTCGGGGTTCGCCTCGCACCTCGAGCTGGACTGGGCCGACCCGCGGCACGCACACTTCCTCGACCGGCTCGGCTCGATGGGTCGACTCATCCGGTTCGACAAGCGCGGCACGGGGATGTCCGACCGTCCTCCCGGCGTCCCCGACCTGGAGACCCGCATGCACGACGTGCTCGCGGTCATGGACGCGGCCGGGTCCCGACGGGCCGCGCTGTTCGGCTACTCCGAGGGCGGCCCGATGGGTGTGCTGTTCGCCGCCACCCACCCCGAGCGGGTCTCCTCGCTCGTGCTCTACGGCTGCTACGCCAAGGCGACCTGGGCGCCCGACTACACGTGGGCAAGAACCCAGGAGGAACGGCGCGAGTACACCGAGCGGCTCGTGAGCACGTGGGACTGGGACGCGGACTGCATCCGGCGCTGTCCCTCGGCCGACCCTCCGATGCGGCAGTGGTGGGCGCAGCGCATGCGCGCGGCCGCCACGCCGTCCACGGTCCGGGCACTGATGGACATGAACTCGCTGGTCGACGTGCGGGATGCGCTCGCCGCCGTACGGGTACCGACCCTGGTGCTCCACCGCGTCGGCGACGCCTTGTTCCACGTGGAGGATGCGCGGTACATCGCCGAACACATCCCCGGCGCGCAGCTTCAGCTCCTCGACGGCGACGACCACTTCTGTGCCGGCAACCCGGACCAGATCCTCGATGCGGTCGAGCCCTTCCTGGCCGGCCTGCGCGAGCCGGCCGAGCCGTCCTTGACGCTGGCCGCGATCGTCGCCGCTGCCGGAGAGGGCAGCGAGGACGTCCTCGACCACCTGGTTGCCGCCGGCGGTCGGCTGCGCCACGGCCCCGGCCAGCGGACGCTCGTGCTCTTCGACGGCCCCGCCACCGCCGTACGCGCCGGCCTGGCCCACCTGCACGGCGGCGCCCGGCTCGGCATCTCCATCGCCGAGGTGCCTCGGGAGGCGGAGACCATCGAGGCGTACGGCGTGCGGCTGGCCCTCGAGCTCGCCGACACGGCGCCGGCCGGTTCGCTGCAGGTGTCGTCAACCGTCGGCGCCCTGCTGTCCGGATCCGGCGTCCTGCTCGAGCCGACCGGCGACGGTGACGGCGACGCGGTGCTGCGGGCGGTGACCGCCTGAGCCCGGTGCGCCGCGGCCGGTCCACCCGAGTGAGGTGGACCGGCCGGCGTTCGAGTCAGGCAGTGGCGACGTCGACCGACACCGGGACCCCGTTGGTCACGACGTCGAACACCGCCGACCGCTTGCGCGACTGCTGGACCACCTCGGCCAGCTTCGCGGCCTCCGCGTCCCCCTTGACGTGGAAGACGACGCGGATGGCCTCGTAGCCGTTGCGGACCTCGTCGTCCAGGCCGAGGATGCCGAGCACGTTGATGTCTCCCTCGACCGTGGCCGTGACCTCGTCGAGATCGATGCCCCGCGCGGCCGCGATGTTGGCCAGGCCACTCATCAGGCAGGCGCCCAGCGCGTTGAGCAGGAGCTCCGCAGGGGTGGGCCCGTTGTCGGCGCCGACGAGCACCGCCGGGTGATCGGCGTCGATCCGGGTCTCCCGCTGGTGCTGGAGCTCCTGGCCGGCGCCGTAGAAGCCGTGGATCGTGCCCTGGTTGTGCGTGCCGCTGACCCACCGGTGGGCCGAACGGAACTGGAAGCGGGCGATCTCCGGCTGGGCGCGGACGGCGTCGAGGGTGGCGAACAGGGCCTCGACGTTCACGCCGTTGCGCGAGCGGGGGAGGTCGGTGACGGACATGGTGGTTCCTCTCGATCGGGATGGGTGGTCAGGCGGCCTCGGCCGCCGTGCCGGCAGGTGCCGGCAGTGATGCGAGCAGCTCGGCTTCTCGCTCCAAGGCCTCGCTGAGCTGGATCTGCAGCTCGACGAAGCGCTCGGGATGCGGGAACGACGTCAGCGCCCTCGTGAGGTCGAACGTCTCCCGCAGGGCCGCGTTGCGGCGGTCGGCGTAGCCGGTCATCGCCTCGGGCTCCTCGGCCGGGTGCCGCAGGCTGCGGTCGACAGCGGTCGCGAGCAGCTCCGCGTCCCGGAAGGCGTCGGTGATGCCATGACCCGTGATCGGGTCGCGGTGGTAGCCCGCGTCACCGACCAGCGCCCAGCCCGGCCCCACTGGATGCCGCACGTAGTTGGGCAGTCCGGCCGCGCCGCGGACCCGCGCGGTGATCCGGCCGGAGCGCACCCGTGCGGCCAGCGTCGGCGCCACGGCCTCGAGCTCGGCGTCGAGGGCCGCAGCGCGGCGGGCACCGGCAGCTCGGATCGAGGCGACGGCGGGAGTCGGGCGGATGAGCCAGACGCACGCCTCGCCGCCGTGCGTGGGAAACACGCCGGCGAACGCGTCTTGAGCGATGTGGAACTCGTACGCCGGCCAGGCCGCATCTGCGACGTACGTGTAGAAGGCGGCCGTGTCGGCGGTGAAGCTGTCGCGGACCTCCGCACCGACCCAGCGGGCCATCCGCGAGCGCAGGCCATCGGCGCCGACGACGTACCGCGCAGTGAGCTCGATCGGCTCCCCGTCTGCGGTCCTTGCCTCGACACCGACGACGCGGCGGGACCTGTCACGACGTACTCCCGTCGCGGTGATCCCGGTGCGCACCTGCGCGCCGGCGACCTGCGCGGCATCGACGAGCAGCGCGTCGAGGACGTGCCGTCGCGGGGCCACGAGCAGGTCGACGCCGGCGCGGTCCTTGACCTTGCGGATGACCTCGGTGTCGTCCCGGCGGAACATGACCTCGCGCACGGCCGGTGCACCGCTTGCCAGCACGCGATCGAGCAGGCCCCATCGGGCCAGCTGCACGACCCCGCCGCGGACCAGTCCATGGGTCGACAGCACGTCGCTGGGGAAGCGTGACCGGTCGACGACGGCGACGTCGTGGCCCGCGCGAGCGAGCAGCATCGCGGTGGCCGCGCCGGCGCAGCGCGAGCCGATGACGACCACGTCGTGATGACTTCGAGTCGGCGTTCTCATGGCACTCGACTGTGCGTGGCCGCGGATCGGGAGTCTTGGAGGCCACGTGGAGACCGCATGGAGGTACGTGGGAAGGCGATCCTCCACACGATCGCCATCGCGTCACCAAGCATGTCGGCGGCCGGGCCGACACAGTCGGTCGCATGACCACGCAGGTTCTGACCGCGCCCGCCCCGGGGGCCGCTGACGGCGGCCGGCGCGCCTTCCGCGACGGCGCCCGGGCGATGCTGCCGCTGCTGGTCGCCGTCGCGCCGTTCGGCCTCGTCATCGGCGTCGCCGCGGCCGAGAGCGGTGCACCGCAGCTCGCCGCCTGGTCCACCAGCTGGCTGATCTTCGCGGGCAGCGCCCAGCTCGCCGCGATCTCCCTGCTCGCCTCCGGGGCGCCGATCGTCGCCGTCGCGGGCACCGTGGCCCTGATCAACCTGCGGCTCGCGCTCTACGGGATGACCCTCGCCCCGCACTGGCGGGGCACCAGCCGCTGGTGGCGGGCGCTCGCGGCGTACCTGCTGGTCGACCCGTCCTTCGTGGTCGGCTCGCAGTCGTACGCGAGCGGCCGGAGCCCTCGCGCCGCCCACCTGCACTTCCTCGGCGGAGCGCTGCTGCTCTGGACGGCATGGCTGCTCGTGACGGCCGTCGGCGCCACGGCAGGAGCGGTCGTCCCCGCGGCCCTCGACCTCGAGTTCGTCGGGCCGCTGTACCTGATCTCCCTGGTCGTGCCTGCCGCCCGCACGCCTGCGATCCGCCTGGGCGCCGGCACCGGTGCGGCGGTCGCCATCGCAGCAGCCGCGCTCCCGCTCCAGGTGGGGCCGGCTGCGGGCATGGTGGCGGGTCTCCTCGTCGGGCTCTGCCTGCTCCGGAGGGCATCGTGAGCATCTGGGCCGCTGTCGTCGCCGCCGGTGTGGTCACCTACCTGATCCGTGTGCTGCCCGTGGCGGCACTCAGCACCCGCACGCCGCCGCCGTGGCTGGCCCGGGTCGGAGTGCTCGCCGCCCCGATCGCGTTCGCCTCACTGCTTGCCGCCACGGTCGCGGCGTCAGCGCAGCGCGGCGCGGGCGAGCTCGCGCCGCGGGCGCTGGCCCTCGCGGTCGCGGGGGCCGTGGCGTACCGCACGCGGTCGACCATCTGGACCGTGTCCAGCGGCATGGTCGTCCTCTGGGCGTGCACGGCGGCATCGGCGGCCCTCGGCGCCGATTAGGCGACCGTCACGACGCCTGTTGCTGCGCCGGCCGCCGGCGCCCTGCTGAGTCCGGCCGAGTCCGCGGCCGTCTGCACCGCTCGGGCCACCGCCGGCACCACGCGGGAGTCGAAGATCGACGGCACGATGTGGTCGCAGGACACCCCGTCCTCGGCGACGATGTCGGCGATCGCTCGGGCGGCCGCCACCTTCATCGGCATGTCCACCGACTGCGCGCGACTGTCGAGCAGCCCGCGGAACATGCCGGGGAACACGAGGACGTTGTTGATCTGGTTTGCGTAGTCGCTGCGGCCGGTGGCCACCACCGCCACGTTGTCCGGCATCTCCTCGGGCATGATCTCCGGCACCGGGTTGGCCATCGCGAACACGATGGCGTCCTTCGACATGCTGGCCACCCATTCCGGCTTGACCAGCCCGGGGCCGCTGACGCCGACCAGGACGTCCGCGCCCGACAGAGCGTCCTTCAGGTCGCCGCGCAGCCCGTCGGGGTTGGTGGTCTCCGCGATGAGTCTCTTCTCCGCGTTCAGGTCCGTGCGGTCGCGGGAGACGATGCCGTGCCGGTCCACTCCGACGAAGTGGCCGACGCCCGCGTGCTGCCACAGCTTGATGCAAGCCACCCCGGCGGCGCCCATGCCGAGGAACACCACCTTGAGATCCTCGAGCCGCTTGCCGACCACGTGCGCCGCGCCGTACAAGGCTGCCAGCGAGACCACCGCGGTGCCGTGCTGATCGTCATGGAAGACCGGGATGTCCAGCTCGTCCTGCAGCCGTCGCTCGACCTCGAAGCACACCGGCGCCGCAACGTCCTCGAGGTTGATGCCCCCGAATCCGGGCGCGATCGCCTTTCCCACCGCGACGAGCTCCTCGACGCCTGAGGTGCGGACGCACACGGGGTAGGCATCCACGTTGGCGAGCTGCTTGAACAGCATCGCCTTTCCCTCCATCACGGGCAGGGCCGCCTCGGGACCGAGATTGCCGAGGCCGAGGACCGCGGTGCCGTCGGTCAGCACCGCCACCGAGTTCGGCTTGATGGTGTAGTCCCACACCAGCTGCGGCTGCTCCGCGATCGCGGAGGAGACCCGGCCCACACCGGGGGTGTACGCCATGGACAGGTCGTCACGGGTGAGCACCGGGAACTTCGGCGTCACCTCGAGTTTGCCACGGCGGTGCCGGTCGAAGACCCGGTCGGTGACCGACAGGAGCTCGACACCCGAGACCGCGCGCACCGCCTCCACGACCCTCCGGCCGTGCTCCTCGCCGCTGGTCTCGACCTGGATCTGCCGGACGATGACGCCATCCCGGTGCTCGATGATGTCGATCGCGTCCACGAGCGCACCGGCCGCGCCGATGGCTGAGGTCAGCCTCCCCAGGCTGCCGGGTACGCGAAGCAACGACACGCGCAGGCTCAGCGTGTTGCCGGCGGACGGATGGATCGTCACCATCTGCACCCTCCCTGCCGGCCAGTATGGTGCCGAGACCGGGCCCGCGGGGCCGTCGCGAACGCGTTGAGGACCAACGCCTACCGCAATCCGGTCCTTGGTCCCCTGAGCCGGCTCGCGCCGGCGACGTACCGACCGGCACACAAGGGAGCCGTCTCGGGCAGGCAACCCGGCTGGAAGAGGCTGCGCTGTGTGCCGGGCGGTACGCGACGCGATCGGCCAGGATGACTGCGTTGACCCAGAGCCCCGGCCGTGGAGGTGCCCGTGAGCGGCGACCTGACCCCCCAGGCGACGCTTGCGCAGGTGTACGACGAGAGCGCGGCCGCGTACGACGAGCACTGGGCGCCGGCCCTGAACCGGCACGCCCGCGAGCTGGTCGCGGCCGTCCCGTCCACGCCTGGAGTGGCCCGCACCGCCGTCGACGTCGCTGCCGGCGCCGGCACCCTCACCCCTGCGCTGCGGGAGCTTGTCGGCCGTGGTGGCATCGTCCTCGCGCTGGACCGTAGTCACGGCATGCTGCGCCGGGCGCCTGCCGACGTGCCGCGCCTGCAGGCCGACGCCGCCCACCTGCCGCTCGCCGACGCAACCGCCGACGTGCTGGTGCTCGCGTTCGTGCTGTTCCTGCTGCCCGACGCCCGACCCGCGGTGGCCGAGGCCGCCCGCGTGTTGCGCCCCGGCGGATGGCTGCTCGCCGCGACCTGGGGCAGCCAGGACGGCACGGGCGCCGACGAGGTCGTCCGCGAGGAGCTTGACGCGGCGGGCGCGCCCCCGTTCCCCGCCCTGCCACGCTCCGACGAGCTCACCGACACCCCCGAGCGGATGGCCGAGCTCCTCGGCGCGGCCGGGTTCGAGGACATCCGCACGAGCTCGCGTCCGCTGGACGCCGTGTTCGACCCGGCCTCGGCGCTGGCGATGCGCACCGGCTCCGGCAACCTCGGCTGGCGGTACGCCCGCCTCGACCCGACAGCCCAGCACGCGGTCCGCCGCCGAGCGGCGACCCGCCTCGCCGACCTGCCGGCCGAGCGGTTCGTGGACCGCTCCGAGGTGCTCCTCACCACCGCGCGCAGGCGCTGAGCGCCGCGGCTGTCCGGCGCCCGGGCGGCACGATCGTCACGGGTCGACGCCGGGCTCCGGCTCCGCCGAGGGGTAGCGCGTGAGCGTCGGCAGCTTCGGGGTCACGCCGTCGCCGCTCGACCGCCCCCTGAGGTGTCTGCCCATCCACGGGAGCAGGTGCGCCCGCGCCCACCGCGCGTCGTCACGCCGCGCCGCCACCCACGCCCGAGGCAGCACGGGCGACCTGGGCGGGGCGCGCCAGTCGAGGCCCGGGTCCCGGCCCAGGGTCTCGAGGACCGCAGCCGCGACCCGCCGATGGCCCTCCTCGCTCAGATGCAGGCGGTCGTCGCTCCACATCCGGTCGTCCCGCAGGATCGCCATCTCCCACAAGTCGATGAGCACGGCGTCGAACTCGGCCACAGCCCGGCGGATGAGCTCGTTGTACGTCGCGGTCCGCAGGGCCAGCCGGGCACCCAACGGCACCCGCCCGGCCGTGTCGAACCCGGTGAAGACGACGAGGGTGGCGCCGGTCTCGACCAGCCGCCGCACCGCCTGC
>DASVBJ010000051.1:0-2943 GCA_036375895.1 Actinomycetes bacterium
TCGGTGGTCAGGTAGGCCACGAGCCCGGCCCGGACGACGGCGTGGTCGTCGACGAGAAACACGCGGACGGTGTCACTGTCAGCCGGTGCTGTCCTCACGTCTCGGTCGCTCCCGGTGCAGTCGGCGAGCCCCGTGCCGCCATTGTCCGCCGCCGTGACGTCGCGTGTTGTTCTTTCGCGCGCATCCATCGATGAGGACCGCCCCTTTCTGCCCTGGTATGGGGGCGGGCGAGGGTTGCCTGCACCGCTGACCGGCTGCAGGAGACCCCTTCGCGGTGGTGGACTCGGGTCAGGCGCCTGTGGACCGCCGGATCTCCGAGGAGGCCGCATGAGCGCGTTCGTTCCCTCGCACCCGGAGTCGGTGCCGGCGTCGGCGACCGAGGCTGCGCCCGAGGAGCAGCTGCTGGACATTGTCTTTGGGCGCGTGCCGATGGGGATCGCGGTGTGCGACCGCGACACCCGGCTGCAGCGCTGCAACAAGACTTGGGCCGAGTTCTTCGTGCGTTATCTAGGCGTTCCCGCCGAGTACGTGCGGCCGGGGAAGACGCTGTACGAGCTGATCCCTGACAACGATGACGCTCAGAACCGTTTGATCGAGCGGGCGCTTGCGGGCGAGGTGGTCAGACAGATCGGGAACCGGCTGGAGGCTCCCGGGGTAGTCACGTACTGGGACGTCGTCCTCGCTCCGATCTTCGAGGGCGCCGAGGTGGTCGGCTTCGTCAATCTCGTCATTGACGCAACCGACCGGGTCACGGCGTACGAGCTTCTGGAACGACGGATCGAAGCGTTCGCGATGGTCGCAGAGAGCATGACCGTGGATCAGCCGGTCGAGGTGACGCTCCGGTCGCTGGCACAGATCGCCGTACGGACAACCGGCGCGGAGGCGTGCGCGGTCATCGTCGTCGACCCCGCGACCAACCTGGTGTCGGTGCTCGAGACGGCGGGACTGCCGGAGGGATACGGCGGCGGGCTCAGGAAGATGTGGAGCAGCGGGGTACGGACACCGTTTCGCGACGCGCTGGAACGCCAGGAGCTGCTGGAGGCCGTGGGCGCGCGGGCACGGGGGCTGGCGAACCCGCTGTACGCGCCGATCCATCCGTACCTCCAGGTCGCCGCGTGGGACGACATAGTCGTCGTACCTCTTGACACACGCGGCCGGTACCTCGGCGTGATGCAGTACTACCACCCCTCCGGACGCGTACATGACGAGGAAGAACGGGCATTCCTCACCGCGCTCGCCGACCAGGCGGCGGTTGCAGTCGCGAACGCCGACTTGTACGCACGGTCCGAGCGGGACGCCGCGCACCTCGAGCGGCAGCGGCTTGCACGCGAGCTCCACGACAGCGTGAGCCAGGCGCTGTTCTCGATGACGCTGCACGCCCGAACCGCGGAGCGGCAGCTGGAAGCAGCTGGGCTCGGCCCGGACGCGCCCGCAGCGACGACGGTACGGCGGCTCTCCGAGCTGACCCAGGGCGCGCTCGCCGAGATGCGCGCGCTCATCTTCGAGCTGCGCCCGGGCGCCTTGGCCGAGGAGGGTCTGGTCACCGCACTGCGCCGGCAGGGGGCGGCGCTGACCGCTCGCGAAGGGATCCCGGTCGACGTCGCCGGTCCCGAGCAGCGCCCGATCTTGGATCCGGCCGTGGAGGAGCATCTCTACCGCCTGACGCTCGAAGCGCTGAACAACGCAGTGACGCACGCGCACGCGACAAGGATCGTCGTCGGAATCACGGCGGATGCCGACGCGCTGGTGATCACGATCGCGGACGACGGCGTCGGGTTCGACCCCGCACAACCGCACCCCGGGCACATCGGCCAGTCGACCATGTCGGAGCGCGCCGCCGCGATCGGCGCGACGATGACGGTGGTGTCCGCGGCCGGCGCCGGGTGCACCGTCACCGTTGCGTTCTCGCCGCCCAGCGGGAGGACCTCCGCGGAGTAGTCGACCCGGCCGGTCGGGCCGGACGAGGCAGCCGACGACCGCGATCACCCAGCGGGGATGACGTTCAGTCGCCGGTCCGCGCGCACAGTTGCGGTGACGGCGACTCGACGCGCACGAGGTGGTCCACCATGCTGTTGCTCGCGATCCTGGTCATCGGCCTGGCTGCCGGTTGGATCGCCGACGTCCTCCTGCACGGGCGTCTGCGGCCGACGAGCTGGGGGCCGCTGCTGCTCTTCGGTGTCGCCGGGTCGTTCGTCGGCGGGCTGCTGATCAGCCTGCTCTCGGGCGACGGGCTGCAGCTCCGGCCCAGTGGATTGATCGGGTCCGCGATCGGAGCAGTGATCACCATGGCTGCGGTGTCCTTCGTCGAGAGACGGTCAAGCGCCTGAAGCCCATGCCTCGCCTTCCGCAGCACCTTCGCCCGCTTGGCGCTCTGATCGCCGACCCTCGGTTCGAGACGTCCTTCACCGGACGATGTGTGCGCCGGTTCATGGTGCTGGAGGGGCTCGACAGGGCGCTGCTTATCGCGTCGCAGGCGTTCACGGCGCTCATACCCGCACTGATCCTCGTCTCCACGCTCGCATCGGCGGGGAGCCGGGATCCGATCTCGGAAGGGATCGTGCGACGGTTCGGTCTGCGTGGCGACGCGGCCGACGCCGTCGAGCAGCTGTTCGACCGGCCCGACACCGCGACGGGGAGCCTGAGCCTGTTCAGCGTCCTGCTGGTTCTCCTGTCCGGTGTCTCGTTCACCCGCCGCATGCAGCGCATGTACCAGCAGGCGTGGGACCTGCCCCCGGTAGGCGTGCGCGGCTCGCCCACCGCCGTCCTCGGCCTCGTGATGCTGCTGATCGAGATCGTGATGCTGTACGGCGCGCGGGCGCTGGTGCGGGGCCTGCCGCTGGACCGCGTGATCATGGTCCCGGTCTCCGCGCTGGCGGGTGTCGCCCTGTGGACCTCCGTCCCGTGGCTGCTGCTCGACCGGCGGGTGCACTGGAAGCGGCTGGT
>DASVBJ010000089.1:0-4265 GCA_036375895.1 Actinomycetes bacterium
GCTCAGCCGCGGTCCAGGCGGCGCACCAGCGCGGCCGCGGACACCGGCCGGGCGCCGGCCCGGCGCACCGCGTCGGCCACCTCCCGGTCGGACGACACGACCACCACCGGCCGGCCCTCCGGCTCGGCCCGCACCAGCCGCTGGATCAGCTCATCAGCGATCTCCCCCGGCTTGCTGAACAGCACCCGCACCCCACGCGTGCTGGTCGACGGCACCCGCCCGCCGACCGTCGCGCCGTCGAAGCAGCAGGTCACCTCGGCGCCGGACCGCGCGGCGAGCGTCGCCAGGCCGCCGACCAGCCGCGACCGCTGCGCCTCGAGCGGGAGGTCCGGGTAGCCGGTCTTCGTCACGTTGTAGCCGTCCACGATCAGGTGCACCTGCGGCAGCGACAGCAGGTGGTCGACCAGCGCCGGGTCGTCGGAGAGCAGCGCCCGCTCGCTGGCGGCCGTCTGGCCGGGCACCGCCGCCTCGACCTGGTCGGCGGGGCGGTCGGTGACCGGCGGCAGGGCGAGCTCGCGCCGCAGGCCGGCCGCCGCCTCCACCACGGTGTCGAGCAGCAGCCGCAGCCGGGTGTCGCCGAGGCTGCGCCCCTCCCGGCCGGCCCGGCGGGCCGCCTCGACCGCGGCCTCGGCCTCGGCCAGCCGGGCCCGCAGCCGGCGCAGCTCGGCGTCCGCCGCCGACACGGCCGCAGCCGCCGACGACTCGGCCGCCACCCGGCGCTCGTCCGCCTCCACGGCCGCCCGCTCCGCCTTGCGGCGCGCGCCCTTCTCCTCGCGCAGCTCGCGGGCGACCGCCGCCGCCTCCGCCTGCGCGGCGGCCACCTCCTCGCGCAGCCGGGCCAGCTCCTCCCGCCCCTGCGCCCGCAGCGCGGCGAGCGACTCCTGCAGCCGGGCGACCGTGGCGGCGGCCTGGGTCGACTCGGCGGCCGCCGCCGCGCGCTCCACGTCGGCGCCGGCCGCCGCGACCAGGCCCGCCCAACCCGGCGTACGCGCGACGTAGGCCACGGCGGCCACGTCGACCGGGTCGGCCGCGGCCGGGGCGTGGCCGGCGTCCAGGCCCCGCGCGAGGTCCGGGAACGCCTCCCGCGCCCGGCCGGCGACCCGCTGCCGGAAGACCGCGTCGTGCTCCACCGCGGCGGCCAGCGGGGTGGCGGCAAGCTTGGTACGCCGGGCCGGCGCCCACCGCCGGAACGGCCGCAGGGCGGCCGGCACCTCGTCGTCGCCGAGCGCCCCCAGCGTCTCGGAGGCCAGCGCGACGACGCGCAGCCGCACCGGCTCGGGCAGCGGCCCCTCCCAGCCCGCCTCGGGCTCGTCGACGCCGGGCGCGCTCACACCGCGCCGGCCTCGCGCAGGGCCGCGACCCGGTCGGGGCCGTAGCCGATCTCGGCCAGCAGCTCGGCCGTGTGCTCCCCCAGACCGGGCGCCGGCCCGGCCCCGACGTGCGGACCGTCGAAGGGCAGCCCCACCTGGGCCATCGTCGAGCCGTCGCGCAGCGGCACCGACCGGACCGCGGCGGACCGGGCCATCGCCTCGGCCAGGTCGAGCACCGGCGTGACGCACGCGTCGGTGCCGGCCAGCCGGTGCGCCCACTCGTCCCGCGGCCGGGTCGCGAAGATCTCGGCGAGCCGGGCGCGCGCCTCGTCCTGGCGGGCCGGGTCGAGGTGCAGCTCGGCGAGGTCGGGCACGCCGAGCTCCGCGCAGAGGGCGGTGAAGAACTTCGGCTCCAGCGCGCCGACCGCGACGTGCCCGCCGTCGGCGCAGCGGTAGACGCCGTAGCCGGCCATGCCGCCGTTGAACCACTCGCTGCCGCGACCCGGCACCCGGCCGTCCACGGCGTACGCGGCCGCGGGGATCGCCGTCGTCGTGAGCGCCGCCGTGGTCAGCGACACGTCGCAGACCTGCCCGCAGCCGGTGCGGTCGCGCTCGCGCAGCGCCGACAGCACCGCGACCACGGCCCACATCGCGCCGGACAGGTCGGCGACCTGGGTGCCCGGCAGCACCGGCCGGTCGGCGTCGCCGGTCAGCGAGAGCAGCCCGGCGGTGGCGACGTAGTTGACGTCGTGACCGGCCTCGTCGGCCCGCTCGTCGTCGACGCCGTAGCCGGTCAGCGAGACCTGCACCACCCGGGGGTTGGCCTCGGCCAGGACGCCGCGGCCGACACCGAGCCGGTCGAGCACCCCGGGCCGGAAGGAGTCGACGACCACGTCGGCGCCGCGCACCAGGTCGAGGAAGACGGCGCGGCCGTCGTCGGTGGTGAGGTCGACGGTGACCGAGCGCTTGCCGCGGCCCAGCAGGAGGTGCAGGGCGCCCTCGCCGGTCCCGGCGTACGGCGGGGCCCACCGCGACCCGTCGCCGGAGCCGGGCTGCTCGACCTTCACGACGTCGGCGCCGAGGTCGGCCAGCACCATGGTGGCGAAGCCACCCGGCAGCAGGCGGGTGAGGTCGAGGACGCGGAGGCCGGCGAGCGCGGTGGGGGTGGTCATCCAGCCGCCCCGCTCCCGGCGTCCGCACCGCTGCCGGCGTCCGCACCGCTCCCGGCATCCGCACCGCTCGCCGCGTCCGTGCCGGCCTCGGGCCGCTGCACGAGCTCGACGGAGTCGGCCGCGTCGCACCACCGGCAGCGCACCTGCTCGACGTCCTCGTCGAGCACCTCGCGCTCCTCCACGGTCGGGTCGCCGGACAGGTCGAGGTGCACGTACTCGCGGACCCGCGTCCGGCGGGTCACGTCGAAGCGCGTCAGGTTGCCGCAGCGCGCGCAGCGCCAGCGGGTGGTCGGCGTCGGGACGGGTACGGCGGCCATGCCCGGAGCCTACGGCGCCAACGCCTCCGGCCCCGTGAGCGGCCCGCGGCGACCGTCTGGTCGACGCGCCGACGCCCCGCCTCCCCGGTTCTGTCGGCGGGACTCCCTACCGTCGGGCGCATGGGACTCGTCGGGGAGCAGCAGATGCTGCAGGCCACCTTCGACGAGCTCGGCACCCCGCTGCACGAGGTGACCTTCGTGGTCGTCGACCTGGAGACCACGGGCGGCTCGCCCGCCTCGGCCGAGATCACCGAGATCGGGGCGGTCAAGGTGCGCGGGGGCGAGGTGCTCGGCGAGTTCCAGACGTTGGTGAACCCCGGTGTGCCGATCCCGCCGTTCATCTCCGTGCTCACCGGCATCAGCGACCCGATGGTCGCCGGGGCGCCGCGGCTGGGGGCGGTGCTGCCGGCGTTCCTCGAGTTCGCCGGCGACGCGGTGCTGGTCGCCCACAACGCGCCGTTCGACATCGGCTTCCTCAAGGCGGGCTGCGCCGCGCACGACCTCGACTGGCCCGGAGCGCAGGTGCTCGACACCGCCCGGCTGGCCCGCCAGGTCGTGACGCGCGACGAGGCACCCAACTGCAAGCTCGCCTCGCTGGCCCGGCTGTTCCGGGCCACGACCACGCCCGACCACCGGGCGCTCTCCGACGCGCGCGCGACGGTCGACGTGTTGCACGGCCTGATGGAGCGGCTCGGCAACCTCGGCGTGCGGTCTCTCGACGAGCTGTCGACGTTCTCGTCCCGGGTCTCCCCCGCCCAGCGGCGCAAGCGCCACCTCGCCGAGGCGCTCCCGCACGCGCCCGGTGTCTACCTGTTCGTCGACGACCGCGGCGAGGTGCTCTACGTCGGCAAGTCCAAGGACCTCCGGTCCCGGGTGCGCACCTACTTCACGGCCGCCGAGACCCGGGGCCGGATGGCCGAGATGGTGGGGCTCGCCGCGTCGGTGACGCCGGTGGTCTGCGCGACCCCGCTCGAGGCCGAGGTGCGCGAGCTGCGCCTCATCGCCCAGCACAAGCCCCGCTACAACCGCCGGTCCCGCTTCCCCGAGCGCGCCCTGTGGCTCAAGCTCACCGTCGAGGCCTTCCCGCGGCTGTCCCAGGTGCGCCAGGTCAAGGATGACGGCGCCACCTACCTCGGGCCGTTCTCCTCCGCCCGCCAGGTCGAGCTGGCCACGGCCGCGCTGCACGAGGCGTTCCGGCTGCGCCAGTGCACCTCCCGCCTCTCCCCGAAACGGCTCACCTCCGCCTGCGCGCTCGCCGAGATGGGCCGCTGCAACGCGCCCTGCGAGGGCCGGGAGACGGTCGAGCAGTACGCCGAGCACGTGGCCGCCGTCCGCGCCGTCATCGAGGGCGACGTGCGTCCCGCCGTCGACGCGCTGAGCCGCCGGGTGCGGGTGCTGTCCGACGCCGAGCGGTTCGAGGACGCCGCCGTGGCGCGCGACCGGGTCGCGGCGTTCGTCCGCGCGGC
>DASVBJ010000124.1:0-2263 GCA_036375895.1 Actinomycetes bacterium
CTGCTCGCCTTCCTCGCCGCCCGGCCGGGCGAGGTGGTGTCCAAGCGGACCCTGCTCGCCGAGGTGTGGCAGTCGCCGTACGGCGGTGCGGACAAGACCGTCGACGTGCACCTGTCCTGGCTGCGGCGCAAGCTCGGCGAGACCGCGGACGAGCCACGCCTGCTGCACACCGTGCGCGGTGTCGGGGTGAAGCTGGTCGGGCCAGAGGGATGAGACGCAGGATCGCCCTGCTGGTCGCCGCCACCACCTCGCTCGTCCTGGTCGCCTTCCTGCTGCCCCTCGCCCTGCTCATCAGCCGCGGCGCGGAGAGCTCGGCCGTGTCCACCGCCGTCGGGCGCAGCCAGGCGCTCGTGCCGCTCGTCGCGGTCGGCTCGGACGACCAGGTGGGGCTGGTGATCGACCAGATGCACGCCGACGGCTACGCGGCGGCGGTGGCCCTGCCCGACGGCCGGCGCCTCGGCGACGACCTCCCGGTCCGGGCCGCGACCGCGGCCGGGGCGCAGGCCTCGACCGTCGTGCGGACCGGCGACGGGGACGCTCTGATCCGCCAGCCGGTGTTCCGTGAGGACGGCACGGCCGTGATCGCCGTCCGGGTGCCCCGCGCGATGCTGCACGAGGGGGTCGTCCGGGCCTGGCTGGTCCTCACCGCCCTGGCGCTCGTGCTCGTGGTCCTCTCGCTGCTCGTCGCCGACCGGCTCGCCCGGTCGATGACCAGGCCGATCACCGACCTGGCGCACACCGCCGAACGGCTCGGGCACGGTGACCTCGACGCCCGGGTCGTGCCCGGCGGCCCGGACGAGGTCCGCGAGGTGGGCCTGGCGGTCAACCGGCTGGCCGCCCGCATCCGCGAGCTGCTCGCCAGCGAGCGGGAGGCGGTGGCGGACCTCTCCCACCGGCTGCGCACCCCGGTCACCGCGCTCCGGCTCGACGCCGAGGCGCTGGCCGACCCCGAGGAGCGGGCCCGGCTCGGCGGCGACGTCGACGAGCTGGCGCGCCAGGTGGACGCGCTCATCCGGGACGCGCGGCGGCCGGTGCGGGAGGGCGCGCAGGCCCGGTGCGACGCCCGCTCGGTGGTGGAGGAGCGCGTCGGGTTCTGGCGGCTGCTGGCCGAGGAGCAGGGACGGCGGCTCGACCTCGAGCTGCCCGCGAGGCCGTGCCTGGTGCGCGTGGACGCGGGCGACCTCGGTGCGGTGCTGGACGCGCTGCTCGGCAACGGCATCGCCCACACCCCGGAGGGGACCGCGCTCTCGGTGACGGTGCGGCCCGAGCCGTCCGGCGGCGCGCTGGTGGTGGTGGCCGACGAGGGCGCCGGCTTCAGCGACCCGGCCGTGCTTGCCCGCGGGCAGAGCCGGGCGGGCTCGACCGGACTCGGGCTCGACATCGTCCGTCGCACGGCGGCGGCCTCCGGCGGGGAGATGCGGATCGGCACCTCGCCCGTCGGCGGCGCGACGGTCACCGTGCGGCTCGGCCCGCCCTCGCCTTGACCCCACCACTCCGCGCTCCCCCGGCTCCCCGGGACCCGCAGGGCAGCTACCAGGGCAGGAGCGGGTCGATGGCCACCGCGACGAACAGCAGCGTGAGGTAGGTGATCGACCAGTGGAAGAGCCGCATGGGTGCGAGGTCGCGCCCGACCCGGCCGGCGCGGGCGCGGCCGAGCAGCCGGTGGGCCTCGAGCAGGAAGGCCGCGCCCAGGACGACCGCGGCGACCCCGTAGAACGGCCCGGTCGGCGCCACCGGCCACAGTGCCAGCGAGGCCGCGACCATCGCCCAGCTGTAGAGGACCACCTGGCGGGCGACGGCGACGCCGTCGGCCACCACCGGCAGCATGGGCACGCCGGCAGCCGCGTAGTCGTCACGGAACCGCAGGGACAGCGGCCAGTAGTGCGGCGGCGTCCAGAAGAAGATGACCGCGAACAGCACGACCGGCGCCCAGGACAGCGAGCCGGTCACCGCCGACCACCCGATCAGCACCGGCATGCAGCCCGCGGCGCCGCCCCACACGATGTTCTGCGGGGTGCGCCGCTTGAGCCCCATCGTGTAGACCACGACGTAGAACAGGATGGCGGCCAGCGCCAGCACCGCGGACAGGACGTTGACCGTCGCCGCCAGCCAGGCGACCGACAGGACGCCCAGCACCCCGCCGAAGACCAGCGCCTCCCGGGGGCTGACGAGCCCGGTGGCGAGCGGGCGCCGCTCGGTGCGGTGCATGACCACGTCGATGTCGCGGTCGATGTAGCAGTTGAGCGTGTTGGCGCTGCCGGCG
>DASVBJ010000154.1:0-5045 GCA_036375895.1 Actinomycetes bacterium
CGCGACGACGAGCTCCTCGTCCTCCTCGGTGAACCCGCTGCCGCCCTGCTTCTCGGTGAGGTAGAGGTTGCCGAAGACGTTCTCGCGGGTGCGGATGGGCACGCCGAGGAAGGTCCCCATCGGCGGGTGGTTGGGCGGGAAGCCGTAGGACCGGGGGTGGTCGCCGATGGAGCTGAGGCGGACCGGCTCCGGCTCGTCGATGATCAGCCCCAGCAGCCCGTGCCCGCGCGGCAGGTCGCCGATGCGGGCCCGCTGGGCCTCGGTGAGCCCGTGGGTGACGAACTCCCGCAGCCGCCGGTCCGGGCCCGAGCCGAGCACGCCGAGCGCGCCGTAGCGGGCTCCGGAGAGCTGGCAGGCGACCCGCACGATGCGCTGGAGCACGCCGGACAGGGAGAGGTCGGAGGCGATGGCGACGACCGCGTCGAGCAGGCCGCGCAGCCGTTCCTGGCTGTCCACGACGTCCTCGACCCGCTCGAGCAGCTCCTCGAGCAGCTCGTCGAGGCGCGCCCGGGCCAGGGGAGGGAAGCCAGAAGACGGCCCCGCTGACTCGTCCGTCATGACTGCCTCGATCTCTCCTGCCTCGCCCCGGGCTGCGTCCTCATCGTAGGCAGGAGACACCCGGTTAGCGATCCGGACGACCGGTTGGCCCCATTCGCCATGGGTCGCCCGGGCCTGCGATCCGGGACTTCGGACCCTGCCGACCACCGACGGCCTCCGGTTTTCTTGCGGCATGAACTACCAGGGGGTCGAGAGCGCGCGTCCTCGTCGACGGCGGCGCACGCGACCCGGATCTGTCACGCCTCCCGACGGCCGGGTGGCGATGTACGACGCGCTCGACTACCTGGTCGACCTCGCCGGCCGGGCGCCCTCGCCACTGAACCTGCAGCCCTGGCGGTTCCGGGCGCGGCGCGGCGGGCTGGACCTGCTCGCCGACCCTCGTCGGGTGCCGGTCGCCACCGCCGCAGAGGAGCGCCAGATGGTGGTCGCCTGCGGTGCGGCGCTCTTCAACCTCCGCCTGGCGCTGGGCCACCTCGGCTTCGAGCCGCGGGTGAGCCTGCTGCCCGCGGGCGGGGAGCCCGACCTGCTCGCCCGGCTGGAGCCCGGCGCGGAGTTCGTGCCGCCCGAGCTCGACGAGGCGCTGCTGGCCGCCGTCGCCCAGCGCCGCACCGTGCGCGCACCCTTCGCCGACCATCGCCGGCTGCCCTCGTGGCTGGTCGAGCGACTGATCGAATCGGCCGCGGCGGAGGGCGCCGTGCTGATCGTGCCCGAGGCGGAAAGGCATGACCGGCTGGACTCGATCCTGGCCCTGGCCGAGCGGCTCCCGGACGCCGCGGACGACGAGGCCGCCGCCCTGGGCCTGCGGGCGTCCTGGTCCGCCGGGCGGCATGGCGGGGTCCTGGCCGTCCTCTGCACCAAGGGGGACGCGCCGCTCGACTGGCTCGTGGCCGGCATGGCGCTGCAGCGACTTCTCCTCACGGGCACCACCGCGTGGGTCCGCGCCCGCTTCTTCACCATGGCGCTCGAGCGCACGGACCTGCGGGAGCGGATGCGCCAGGAGGTGTGCGACGGCGACGTCCCGCACGTCGTCCTCGAGCTCGGCTACGTGGCCACCGAGGTCAGGAGTGACGCTCCCGCGGCACGATCATGACGGGGCAGTGCGCGTGATGGAGCACGGCGTGGCTGACCGACCCGAGCACCAGCCCGCGCAAGCCCCCGGCGCCGTGCGAGCCGAGGACGACGAGCCGCGCCCCGCGTGACGCGTCGACCAGCGCCGAGGCGGGCGCGCCCTGCACCACGACCTCCTCGACCTGTACGCCGGGGTGCTTGTCCCGCCACGGCGCAACCGCCTGGGCGAGCGCCATCCGGGCGCGATCCTCGAGGGACCGCTGGTACGTGCCCTTCGACGGGTCGGGCGCCAGCCCGACCGGGAAGTCCCACGTCGTGAGGGCGACCAGCCGCGCGCCGAGCGCGGCGGAGGTCTCGAAGGCGCGCTCGAGGGCGGTCACCGAGCCCTCCGAGCCGTCGACGCCCACGATCACAGCGCCGGTCTCCCGTTCTTCGCCGCGGACGACGACCACTGGGCAGTGCGCCCGGCTGGAGACGTGCAGGCCCACCGACCCGAGCAGCAGGCCGCTGAAGCCGCCGAGACCCCGCGACCCCACCACGACGATCTCGGCGTCCCGCGACATGTCGACGAGCACGACCGCCGGCTCGCCGTACACGAGCACCGTCGTCAGGTCGATGCCGGGCCAGGAACCCTCCACCTCCCGCCGGGCCGTCTGCAGGACGCGCTCGGCCGCGGCCCGCAGGCCGCTGCTCGGCGCCGCGCCCGGCACCGGCCCCAGCGGGACCCGGAAGGCCGGCCACAGCCAGGTGTGCACGATGTGCAGCGGACGGTTGGTCTTGATCGCGGTCGCGGCGGCCCAGCGCAGCGCACGCCTGGCCTCCTCCGAGCCGTCGACCCCGACGACGACCGCTGACCGGTCTTCGAAGCCGGACATGCGCCCTCCTCCGGTCTGGGACGCCTGGGCTGACGTCGGCGTGCTCATTGGGCACATGCTGCCTGCCGAGGACCCGCCGGAGCAGGGCCGTTGTGCCTTGCGCGAGGGGGCAAACGACGGTGGCCCGGGGGTGGACCCCGGCGCCATCGTCGAGGCACCGGCAACGGAATGGTCGTGCCCGCTCAGGAGGACGTCATGGAGACCAGGGAGATCGTGGTCGGGCTCGAGGGCTCGGAGGCCGCGGCCGCCGCACTGCGCTGGGCGGCCGACGAGGCACACCGACGCGGCGCCTCGCTGCGGGTCGTGCACTCCTGGCAGCTCCCGTCCGGCGACGAGCTGGCCGCCGGCGCCGCGTTCCGCGAGGTGACAGCGGCCGACGCGCGGGCACGGGCGACCCGCTGGCTCGCCGAGGCGCTGGGTAGCGCCGGAACCCACGCCGGCTGGGTGCTCGACATCGTCGAGGGACCGCCCGGACCGGTGCTGGTCGAGCGGGCCCGGGGTGCGGCCCTGCTGGTGGTGGGCACCGGTGAGCACGTGGGCATCCGGCGACTGGTCGAGGGCTCGGTGAGCCATTACTGCCTCTCGCACGCGACCTGCCCCGTCGTCGCGGTCCCGGCACCGGCCCCCGAGAAGGCAAAGGCGGCGAAACGGCGGGAGGCGGTCGGCTCACCCGGCCCGCTGCTCTGACAACAGGCCCTTGCGCACCGGGACGTCACCCAGGTAGGCATCGAGCACGTCCACCTGCAGCCCCGGAGGCAGCGCATGAGCCAGCCCGGAACCGAGCCGTCGCACGCCCCCGGCCCCGTCCAGGACTCCGAGCTGAGCCTCGTGGACGCCTACTGGCGTGCGGCCAACTACCTGTCGGTCGGGCAGATCTACCTGCTCGACAACCCGCTGCTCACCGATCCGCTGCGGATCGAGCACATCAAGCCACGGCTGCTCGGGCACTGGGGCACGACACCGGGGCTGAACTTCGTCTACGCCCATCTCAACCGGGTGATCCGCCGCGACGACCTCGACGTCGTCTACGTCGCCGGCCCGGGCCACGGCGGCCCGGCGATGGTGGCCAACGCCTGGCTCGAGGGCACGTACGGCGAGGTCTACCCCGACGCCGGGCAGGACCTGGCCGGGCTGAAGCACCTGTTCCGGCAGTTCTCGTTCCCCGGTGGCGTGCCGAGCCACGTGGCCCCGGAGACCCCCGGCTCCATCCACGAGGGCGGCGAGCTCGGCTACGCCCTCGTCCACGCCTACGGCGCCGCCTTCGACAACCCGGACCTGCTGGTCGCCTGCGTCGTCGGTGACGGCGAGGCCGAGACGGGGCCGCTCGCCGCGAGCTGGCACTCCACGAAGTTCGTCGACCCCGCCCGCGACGGGGCCGTCCTGCCGATCCTGCACCTCAACGGCTACAAGATCGCCAACCCCACCGTGCTCGCGCGCATCCCCGAGGAGGAGCTGACCAGCCTGCTCGAGGGCTACGGCCACCGACCGTACTTCGTCTCGGGCGACGACCCCGCCGTCATGCACCGGCGGATGGCGGACGTGCTCGACGAGGTCGTCGCCGAGATAAGGGCGATCCAGAGCACGGCGCGCGCGGGCGGGTCGCCGGTCGAGCGGCCCCGCTGGCCGATGATCGTGCTCCGCACTCCCAAGGGCTGGACCGGCCCCCGCGAGGTCGACGGGGTGCCGGTCGAGGGCACCTGGCGCTCGCACCAGGTGCCGCTCTCCGGGCTCGCCGACGAGCCGGCGCACCTCGCCGCGCTCGAGGCGTGGATGCGCAGCTACCGTCCCCGCGAGCTGTTCACCCCGGAGGGCGCGCTGCGTCCCGAGCTGGCGGCGCTGGCACCGCGCGGGCCGCGCCGGATCAGCGCCAACCCGCACGCCAACGGCGGTCTGCTGCTGCACGACCTACGGCTGCCCGACTTCCGGGAGTACGGCGTGAAGGTGACCGAGCCGGCGCGCACCCAGTCGCCGCCCACCACGGCCCTCGGGCAGTGGCTGCGCGACGTGATCGTGCGCAACCCGGAGAACTTCCGGCTCTTCGGCCCCGACGAGACCGCGTCCAACCGGCTCGGCGCGGTGTTCGAGGTGACCAACCGGACCTGGATCGCCGACACGTTGTCGGGCGACGACCACCTGGCGCCGGACGGCCGGGTGATGGAGGTGCTGAGCGAGCACCTCTGCCAGGGCTGGCTCGAGGGCTACCTGCTCACCGGCCGGCACGGCCTGTTCAACTGCTACGAGGCGTTCATCCACATCGTCGACGCGATGTTCAACCAGCACGCCAAGTGGCTGAAGGTGACGCGCCACATCCCGTGGCGGCGGCCGATCCCGTCGCTGAACTATCTGCTCTCCAGTCACGTGTGGCGCCAGGACCACAACGGCTTCTCCCATCAGGACCCCGGTTTCATCGACCACGTGGTGAACAAGTCGGCCGACATCATCCGGGTGTACCTGCCGCCGGACGCCAACTGCCTGCTGTCGGTGGCCGACCACTGCCTGCGCAGCCGCCACTACGTCAACGTGATCGTGGCCGGCAAGCAGCCC
>DASVBJ010000174.1:0-9135 GCA_036375895.1 Actinomycetes bacterium
GCGGGCAAGTCGACGCTGGTCAAGGTGGTCGCCGGGGTGGGTCCGGCCGACGCCGGCCGGATCGAGTTCGAGGGCCGCCAGGTCGTGATCCACCAGCCGGCCGAGGCGACCCGGCTGGGGATCGCGACGGTCTACCAGGACCTCGCGCTGTGCGACAACCTCGACGTGGTCGCGAACCTGTACCTGGGCCAGGAGCAGGCGAAGGCCAAGGTCATCGATGAGATCGGCATGGAGCGGACCGCGCAGGACCTCCTGCGCGAGCTGTCCGTGAAGATCCCGACGGTGCGGATCCCCGTCGCGTCGCTCTCCGGCGGCCAGCGGCAGTCCGTGGCGATCGCCAGGTCGCTGCTCGGTGACCCCAAGGTCGTCATCCTGGACGAGCCGACCGCCGCGCTCGGGGTGGCGCAGACCGCGCAGGTCCTCGACCTGATCGAGCGGCTCAAGGAGCGCGGTCACGCGGTGATCCTGATCAGCCACAACCTGGCCGACGTGCTGGCGGTCTGCGACCGGATCGTCGTGCTGCGCCTGGGTCGCAACGGTGGCGAGTTCAAGGTCGGCGAGGCCACCCAGGAGGAAATCGTGGCCGCGATCACGGGGGCGGCCGACAACATCGTCGCCCAGCGGGCCGCGCGTCACGCAGGCACCCCGGCTGCCAGCGAGCAGACGGGGTCGGACGAGGAGCCAGCACGATGACCACGAACCTCAACCGTGAGCCCGAGGCCCCCGGCGACCAGCTGGAGACCGCCCTCGAGAGCGCCGCGTCCGTCGACGTGGTCGACCCCAGGCTGCTCGTCCGGGAGCAGGGGGTGCGCGGCTACTGGACGCTGTTCCAGCGCCGTGTGCGTGGTGGCGAGCTCGGGGCGCTGCCGGTCGTCATCGGGCTCATCCTGATCTGGACGATCTTCCAGCTGCAGAACGACCGCTTCCTGTCGGCGCAGAACCTGACGAACCTCACCCTGCAGATCGCGGCCGTCGGCACCATCTCGGTCGGGGTCGTACTCGTCCTCCTGCTGGGCGAGATCGACCTGTCGGTCGGCTCGGTCAGCGGCGTGTGCGGTGCCGTGCTCGCGGTGCTGTACGTCAAACACGACTACAGCGCGGTTGTGGCGATCGCGCTCGCCGTGCTCCTGGGGGCGGCGATCGGCCTGTTCCAGGGCTTCGTCTTCGCCTGGTTCGGGGTGCCCTCGTTCGTGGTGACGCTGGCCGGACTGATCGGGTGGCAGGGGCTCCAGCTGTACGTGCTCGGGGACACCGGCTCGATCAACATCCCGTTCGAGGGGGGTGTGGCGAAGCTGACCAACACGTTCCTGTCCTCGGCCGTCGGCTATGTCGTCGTCGTGGTCCTCGCGGGCCTCTACCTCCTGACGGCGCTGGCCGAGCGGCGGCGCCGCAGCTCCGCGGGCCTCGTCTCCCGGTCGGTCGCCGAGATCGCGGTCCGGGCGGGCCTGCTCGCCGTCGCCCTGCTCGCCGTCGTGGCCGTGGTCAACCGCGACCGTGGCCTTCCGCTCGCGCTGCTGATCTTCGTCGGCGTGGTGGTGGTCTTCGACCTGATCACCCGGCGGACGACGTTCGGCCGGCACATCTTCGCCGTGGGTGGCAACGCCGAGGCGGCCCGCCGGGCGGGCATCAGCGTGACCCGGATCCGGGTCACGGTCTTCATGCTCTGCTCGGCCCTGGCCGCGTTCGGCGGCGTCCTCGCCGCGTCCCGGCTGCTTGCCGTGAACCAGCAGTCGGGCGGCGGCGACGTGCTGCTCAACGCGATCGCCGCCGCCGTCATCGGCGGCACCAGCCTGTTCGGAGGCCGGGGGTCCACCTACTCGGCACTGCTCGGCATCCTCGTCATCGGATCCATCTCCAACGGCATGGACCTGCTGGGGCTCGAGTCGTCGGTGAAGTTCATGATCACCGGCGCCGTGCTGCTGGCCGCGGTGATCCTGGACTCGCTGTCCCGGCGGGGCCGGCGGGCCACCGGTCGCGCCTGACCGACCGGCTCGACCGGCGCGGGTGTCGCGGCGGGGCCCGTGGGCCGCGCCGCGACGCCCGCGTACGGGTCGGCGCGGGCGGTGACGGGCAGGTGCGGATCCTGTGAAGATGCGGGCTGCCCGCATCCGGCCCGGTGGACGGAGCGGAAGCACCCCGTAGACTCGTCCGCTGGCACGACGGTCTGCCAGGCCAGCGAAAGGAGTGCACATCGTGGGTCTGCTCGAGTCGATCCGAGGGCCGCGCGACCTGCGCCGGCTCGACCGGCGCGAGCTCGATGCCCTCGCCGAGGAGATCCGCGAGTTCCTGGTGGCGAAGGTCACGCGCACCGGCGGGCACCTCGGGCCGAACCTCGGCGCGGTCGAGCTGACCCTCGCGCTGCACCGTGTCTTCGACTCGCCGCGCGACCGCATCCTCTGGGACACCGGGCACCAGGCCTACGTGCACAAGATCGTGACCGGCCGGGCGGCACAGTTCGACCGCCTGCGGCAGAAGGGCGGGCTCTCCGGCTACCCGAGCCAGGCCGAGTCCGAGCACGACGTCATCGAGAACTCCCACGCCTCGACGTCGCTGTCCTACGCCGACGGTCTGGCCAAGGCCCACCAGCTGCGCGGGCTGGTCGACCGCCACGTCGTCGCGGTCATCGGTGACGGCGCGCTGACCGGTGGCATGGCCTGGGAGGCCCTCAACAACATCGCCGCGGGCAAGGACCGCCGCCTCGTCGTCGTGGTCAACGACAACGAGCGCTCCTACGCGCCGACCATCGGCGGGCTGGCCCACCACCTGGCGACGCTGCGCACGACCCGTGGCTACGAGCGGTTCCTCGAGTGGGGCAAGCAGGTGCTCGGCCGTACGCCGGTGGTCGGCGGTCCCATCTACGAGACCCTGCACGGGGTGAAGAAAGGCCTCAAGGACATCGTCGCGCCCCAGGGCATGTTCGAGGACCTCGGGCTGAAGTACATCGGGCCGGTCGACGGGCACGACATCGACGCGGTCGAGCACGCGCTGCGGCGCGCACGGGCGTACAACGGCCCGGTGCTCGTGCACTGCATCACCCGCAAGGGGCTCGGCTACGCCCACGCCGAGAACGACACCGCCGACCACTTCCACGGCATCGGCGTCATCGATCCCGAGACGGGGCAGCCGCTCGCCGCGACCGGTACGTCGTGGACCAGCGTGTTCGGCGACGAGATGGTCGCCGTCGGCGCCGAGCGGGAGGACGTGGTGGGCATCACCGCCGCGATGCTCATCCCGGTCGGGCTGAACAAGTTCGCCGACGCCTACCCGGAGCGCATCTTCGACGTCGGCATCGCCGAGCAGCACGCGGCGACCTCGGCGGCCGGCCTCGCGATCGGCGGCATGCACCCGGTGGTCGCGGTCTACGCGACGTTCCTCAACCGGGCCTTCGACCAGGTGCTGATGGACGTCGCACTGCACCGGCGCGGAGTCACCTTCGTGCTCGACCGCGCCGGGGTCACCGGCCCCGACGGCGCCAGCCACCACGGCATGTGGGACCTGGCCTTCCTCCAGGTGGTGCCGGGCCTGCGGCTCGCCGCGCCCCGCGACGCCGTCACCCTGCGCGAGGAGCTGCGCGAGGCGGTGGCCGTCGAGGACGCGCCGACGGTCCTGCGCTTCCCCACAGGCGCCGTCGGGCCCGAGCTGCCCGCCCTGGAGCGGGTCGGCGGGGTGGACGTGATGCACCGCGGCGGTGACGACGTGCTGCTCGTGGCCGTCGGGTCGATGGTCGAGACCTGCATGGACGTCGCCGAGCGCTGCGCCCGGCAGGGCATCGACGTCACCGTCGTCGACCCGCGGTGGGTGAAGCCGGTGCCCGAGGAGATCGTGCGGATGGCGGCCGGCGTACGTGCCGTCGTGGTCGTCGAGGACGGCCTGCGCGGGGGAGTCGGGGGCGCCGTGGCTCAGGCCCTGCGTGACGCCCGGGTTGCCACGCCGGTGCGCGACTTCGGCATCCCGCCGCGGTTCCTCGAGCACGCCAAGCGAGCCGAGATCCTCACCGAGATCGGGCTCACCGCCCAGGACATCGCCCGGGAGGTGGTCGAGACGGTCGCCCGGCTCGACGTACCGCTCGAGGACCGCTCCATCGAGGACGCCCGCGACTGAGCCGCCCCACCGCGGGCTTTCCACCCCACCGCGCCCGGTCGACCCCTCCCGTCCGACCAGGCGTGGTCGACTGACCGCCTCCCGAGCGGCCTTCTGGCGCGACACGCCGGCGTGTCGTCGCGACAAGGTCGCTGGTGATCTTCAGGCGCGGCTTGACGCCCAACACCCTGGGATGTCTGACGGCCCAGTCGTCGCCGGACCCTGGCGCGGGGCTGTGTAGGCGGCACACCGGGGCCGGGCCGATTGTGGTCAGATGCGACATAGCAGGGTCTACGTCGCAGTTCTTACCGTTCCCTGCAACCCCGGCCCCTCCGGTCGGGACCGGCGGGCTGTGGCCTGCGACCAGCGAACAGGGCGTTGGAGGTATGGCGCAAACCCCCTCCGTGGTGCTCGAGACCCGCGGCCTCACCAAGGAGTTCCGGGGCTTCCGGGCCGTCGATGACGTCGCGCTGTCGGTGACCGAGGGCCACGTCCACGCGCTGGTCGGGCCCAACGGCGCCGGCAAGACCACGCTGTTCAACCTGCTCACGGGCTTCATCCGCCCGACGTCCGGCCAGATCGTGCTCGGCGGCACGGACGTGAGCGGCCTGCCTCCCGAGCGCATCGCCCACCACGGCGTGGCGCGGTCGTTCCAGATCACCAGCCTGTTCGAGAAGATGCCGGTGCGCGAGCACGTCGAGCTGGCCCTGCAGAGCCGCACCCGGGTCGGCTACCGGTTCTGGCGCTCGTCGCGGCTGCTCGACGGCTTCCGCGACCGCGCGATGGAGCTGCTCGACGAGGTCGGGCTGGCCGAGGTGGCCGAGGTGCCCGCAGGAGCGCTCTCCTACGGCCGCAAGCGCGCGCTGGAGCTGGCGCTGGCGCTCGCGCTGGAGCCGACCCTGCTGCTCCTCGACGAGCCGACCGCCGGCATGGGCATGGAGGACGTCGACCGCACCATCGAGCTGGTCCAGCGCGTGCGGGCCGGCCGGACGATCGTGCTGGTCGAGCACAACATGAACGTCGTCGGCACCCTCGCCGACCGGGTCAGCGTGCTGCAGTTCGGGTCGATCCTCGTCGAGGGGCCCTACGAGCAGGTGCGCAGCGACCCGCGAGTCATCGCGGCCTACCTGGGAGACACCGTTGCTCAAGCTTGACGGGCTGTGGGCCTCGTACGGCGAGGCGCAGGTGCTGCGCGACGTCAGCCTCGACGTCCAGCAGGGCGAGGTCGTCACCCTGGTGGGTCGCAACGGCGCCGGCAAGACCACGCTCCTGCGCACCGTGATGGGGCTGCACCCGGCGGCGAGGGGCCGCGTCGAGCTGGACGGCCGCGACGTCACCAGGGCGCCGGCCCACGCGCGCGCCCGCCGGGGCCTCGGCTTCGTCCCGGACGACCGCGGCGTCTACGCCACGCTGAGCGTCGAGGAGCACCTGCGGCTGACCCCCCGCGTCAGCGACAAGGCGTGGGACCTGCAGCGGGTCTACGACGCGTTCCCCAGGCTGGCGGAGCGGCGCAGGTCGCCCGGCACCCGCCTGTCCGGGGGCGAGCAGCAGATGCTCGCGATGGCCCGCGCGTTGCACATGGGCGCCCGGCTGCTGCTCTGCGACGAGCCGACCGAGGGGCTCTCGCCGCGGATCGTGCAGCAGATCGGCGACATCCTGCGCGAGGTCAAGGCGGGCGGCGTCACGGTGCTGCTCGTCGAGCAGAACCTGCATTTCGCGACGTCGGTGGCCGACCGCCACTACCTGCTCGCGCAGGGGCGGATCGTCCAGCAGCTGCCGAACTCGGAGGTCCGGCAGCGCGAGAAGGAGCTCACCGAGCACCTGGGCATCTAGGTGCGCGGCATGGGCCGGCCGGGCTGACCGGCGGCCCGACCACCACGAGGAGGATTGGCGATGCGACGGACCACGGTGGTCCCGATGGCGCTGGTTGCCGGCTTGCTGCTCGGCGCCTGCGGGCAGGGTGGCCCCAGCGCCGGCGGCGGCAAGATCTCGGACGACAAGATCGTCCTGGCCGTGCTCAACGACCAGAGCGGTGTCTACGCCGAGCTGTCCGGCAAGAACAGCGTCGAGGCCGTGAAGATGGCCGTGGAGGACTTCAAGAAGAAGTACGGCGACAAGGCGGTGACCAAGAACATCGAGGTCGTGTCCGCCGACCACCAGAACAAGCCGGAGATCGCCAACACCAAGGCGCAGGAGCTCTACGACCGGCAGAAGGCCGACATCATCCTCGACGTGCCCACGTCGTCGGCCGCGCTCGCCGTCGCGACCCAGGCCAAGGCGAAGAAGAAGCTGCACATCAACATCACCGCCGGCAGCACGGCGCTGACGAACGACCAGTGCAACAAGTACACCTTCCACTACGCCTACGACACGTACATGCTGGCCAACGGCACGGGTAACCGGGTGACGCAGTCGGGCGCGAAGAACTGGTACATCGTCTACCCCGACTACGCGTTCGGCCAGGACATGAACAAGAGCTTCTCGGCGGCCATCAAGGCGGCGGGTGGCAACGTGGTGAAGTCCGACCCGGCGCCGTTCCCGAGCGACAACTTCTCGACGTTCATGCTCAAGGCCCCCAGCCTCAAGCCCAAGCCCGACATGCTCGGCGCGATGCAGGCCGGCGGCGACCTCGTCAACATCGCGAAGCAGTACAACGAGTTCAAGCTCAAGGACAAGGGCATCTCCTTGGCGGTCGGCCTGATGTTCGACACTGACATCAAGTCCATCGGGGCCGACAAGCTCGCGGGCACGCTCTTCACGACGGCCTGGTTCTGGAACATGGATGCCGAGAGCCGGGCATGGGCGGACAGGTTCAAGGAGCGGACCGGCACCCGGCCGACCTTCGCCCACGCCGGCAACTACTCGGCCGCGACGCAGTACCTCGAGGCGGTGCAGCGGGCCGGCAGCGACGACTCGGACAAGGTCGTCGGCCAGCTGGAGGGCAAGGAGATCAACGACTTCTTCCTCCGGCACGGCAAGGTCCGCAAGGAGGACCACCGGGTCATCCACGACGCCTACCTCGTCAAGGTGAAGGACCCGTCCAAGGCGACGGAGGACCTCGACCTCTCGGAGATGGTGGAGACGATCCCTGCCGACAAGGCGTTCAAGCCGCTGTCCGAGAGCACCTGCAAGCTCGCCGCCTCCTGACGTCGCAGCCCGGCCGGGGCGCCCACGTGGCGCCCCGGCCGGTCCACCGGAGAGAGTCCCGATGTCCAACCTCGTGCAGCAGGTCTTCAACGGCCTCGTGAGCGGAAGCTTCTACGCCCTGCTGGCCCTCGGGCTGGCGGTCATCTTCGGCATGCTGGGCGTCGTCAACTTCGCGCACGGCGCCTTCTACATGCTGGGGGCGTTCGGCACCTTCCTCCTGCTCGACAAGGTGCAGGTCAGCTTCTGGCTCGCACTGGTCGTCGTCCCGCTGGCGCTGGCCTTCGTCGGGACGCTGCTCGAGCGGTTCGCCATCAGGCGGCTCGCCGCGCTCGACCCCCTCTACAACTTCCTGCTGACCTTCGGCCTCACGCTGATCCTGCAGGACCTGGTACGCCGGGAGTACGGCATCTCGTCGAAGCCCTATCCCCGCCCCGAGCTGCTGTCCGGCTCGGTCGACCTGGGCCTGTTCTCCTACCCGGCGTACCAGGTCTTCGTGCTGGTGTTCTCGGTCGTCACCTGCCTCGTCGTCTACGCGCTGCTGACCCACACGCCCATGGGCCGCATCGTGCGCGCGTCGACCGAGCGACCCGAGCTCACCCGCGCGCTGGGCATCAACGTCGGGCGGTGGGTGACGCCCGTGTTCGGCTTCGGCATCGGGCTGGCGGCTCTGTCGGGAGTGCTCGCGGCGCCGATGCGCGCCGTGAACCCGCTGATGGGCGCCGACCTCATCATCGTCGTCTTCGCGGTGGTCGTGATCGGTGGTCTCGGCTCGATCTTCGGCTCGGTGGTGGCCGGCTTCGCCATCGGCATGCTGCAGGCGCTGGGCAACCTCTACGTGCCGGCGCTGTCCCAGACTCTCGTCTTCATCCTGATGGCCCTGGTGCTGCTGGTGCGCCCGGCCGGGTTGTTCGGCCGCGAGGAGGCGGTGGCATGACCGTCGCGTTGCGCCCGGACCGGGTCGGCCGGCTGACGGGCCGCTCACCCGGCGTACGGCTCGCTGCGTTCGGGCTCGGGCTGCTGGTGGCCCTGGCCCTGCCGTGGTTCATCTACCCACCGGTGGCGATGGACATCGTCTGCTGGGCGCTGTTCGCGATGGCCGTGGACCTGCTGCTGGGCTACACCGGACTCCTCAGCTTCGGCCACGCCGCGTTCTGGGGGAGCTCGGCGTACGCCACCGGCCTGGTCGCCCTGCGCCTCGGCCAGCCGTTCCCGGTAGCGGTGCTGGCCGGTACCGCCCTGGCGATGGCGGTAGCGGTCCCGGTGGGTCTGCTGTCGGTGCGCCGGACCGGCATCTACTTCGCCATGGTCACGCTGGCGTTCGCCCAGATGATCTACTTCGTCGCCAACCAGTGGCGCGACGTCACGGGCGGCGAGAACGGGCTTCAGGGCATCCCGCGGGAGCTCTTCGGCCTGGACCTCTCCGACCCGTTCGTCTTCTACTACGTCGGGCTGCCCCTGGTGCTGCTCGGGATGCTCGTCGCGTGGCGCGTGGTCACCTCGCCGTTCGGCCGCGTGCTCGTGGCCATCCGCGACAACCCGGCCCGCGCCCGCGCGCTCGGCTACCCGGTGGACCGCTACAAGGTGATGGCGTTCGTCATCTCGGCCGGGCTGTCCGGGCTGGCCGGCGGGGTGTACGCGATCAGCCACGGCTTCGCCTCGCTGCAGGAGGTCTACTGGACCACGTCCGGCGAGGTGGTCGTGATGACCGTGCTCGGCGGCATCGGCACCCTCTGGGGGGCGCTGCTCGGAGCCGGTCTGATCGTGCAGCTCAAGGACTTCCTCGCCACTGCGGGCTTCGACGGCATCGGCATCGTCACCGGCTCGATCTTCGTGCTCGTGGTGCTCGCGTTCCGCCGCGGCATCTGGGGGACGGTCGCGTACGCCGTGGCGCGCCGCCGTGACCGGACC
>DASVBJ010000214.1:0-7133 GCA_036375895.1 Actinomycetes bacterium
ACCGTCGTGCGCCCAGGAGCGCCGGTCGGCCCCCAGACCGCCACCAGCCGGCCGGTGCCCGCCTCGACCGGTGCCTCCAGGAGCGCCGCAGGCCCGGGGTCGGCACGGTCGAGGTCCGGAAGCGCGGCGGTGGGCTCGGCGTACGCCGTGGACGGTGACTCACCCGACTGCTCCGCGATCGCGCTGGCGACAGCGGCCGAGAGATCGCCGGTCGGGACGTCCGCGGGGAGCACGTGCAGGAGGCCGAGCTGGCGCAGCCGCTGCTCCGCGTGGTCGTCGCCGGGCGTCACGAGGCCCACGACCGCCACCCGCGCCGCCGCCAGCCGGGACAGTGCGTCGCGATCGAGTCGGCGCAGCTCGGCTGACAGGAGAACCGCCCGGGCGGTGCCCGAGGCCGCGGCGGCGAGCAGGTCGGGCAGGTCGACACAGCGACGTACGACGTGGATGCCGGCCGGCGCGCGCTCGAGGCCGGCCACGAAGGCGGCCTCCCAGCTGGCCCCCGTGACCGCGGTGAGGACCGGGACGCTCACGACGAGCCCGCGGCGCTGCGGTTGCCCGCCCCGGCCGGGACCTGTGCGACGTAGACCGTGCCGTGGGCCATCGCGTCGATGACCTTGGAGACGTCCGGACCGGCGACGAACAGCGTCACCCCGGCCTTTGACCCGCTGCCGCCGAAGGTGCTGCGCCCCGAGTCGACGTCGTCGGCCACCGTCACGCCGGACAGCACCAGCTCGGGCTTGGCCGGCTCGGAACCGCTCTTGGTGTCACGCACTGCGTAGACGTCGACGACGCGCCCCTTGGCCAGGCCAGCGACCCCGAACCGGTCGACCTGGACAACCACTCGGCGAAGGTCGTCGGCGCCCGGCTCGGCGACCGCCGCGACCGGCAGCAGCTCGTCCTTGCCGACCGGCCGGGTCAGCACGAGGCCGTCGAGCGACTCGTCGGCCGAGACGTAGCGGCCGGCGGTGGCATCGAGCCGGACCGACCGCGCCACCACGTCGTCGGCGCTCAGCGTCGTGTCGGCTCCGAGGTCGTGGGTGACGGCCCAGACCTGCACCCGCTCGTCGGCGTCCGCGAAGACCTTCGCGCCGACGACGACCGACAACAGGATGAGCAGCAGCCCGATGAGCAGGCGCGCGTCGAGCCAGCGCGCCCGGGGCAGCCGGGCAGCGCTGGGCGTCGGCAGCTCGGACACAGACCCCCCATCGGCTTCACGAACCTGGCCAGCGAGAGGACATCCTGCCCCACCACCGACATGCGGGAAAGCCGCCGTCCACAGGAAAGATCCTGTGGACTGCTCGGCGCAAGCGGACGCAATCGCTGTCACACTGGGTCTTGCACGATCAAACGCAGCGCTCTCCACGAGTCGCGGCGCCACTCGCACCACCCGTCCCAAGCACCCAGGAGCCCGCGCGCGATGTCCCCCTCCCCGCGCTTCCTCCAGCTGGCCGATGTCGCCGAGGTCCTCAACATCTCCTCCGCGCAGGTCTACGCCCTCGTCCGCTCCGGCGAGCTGCCCGCGATCAAGATCGGCGGCCGCGGGCAGTGGCGCGTCGAGGCAACCGTGCTGGAGGACTACATCCAGCGCATGTACGCCGAGACCCGCGAGTTCGTGGCCTCCCACCGGTTCGGGCGCGCCGACGACAGCCCAGCCTCGGGCGAGGGCGAAGACACGTAACGAGGGCGACGACAACCGACAGACAACTAACACTGCCGTGCCGCGCGGGTAACACTGCTGTGCCGCGCGGGGCCGGACGGGCGGGCCGCCCGGCGCCCGGCGGCGCTCAGCTCCTGCGCACGACGGCCAGGGCGGCGAACGGCACAGCCCGGACCCCGGCCACGCCAGCCGGCCGGCGGGGCTCGCCCACCGCGTGCTCGGCCAGCTCCACGAAGTCCTCACCCACCCGGTCGAGCGTGCCCGCGACGATCGACCCGTCGGCCAGCCACAGGGTGACCGGGAGCCGGTCGCGCGCGATCCCGCGCAGGGCGTACGCCAGACCCAGGCGCGCCGCGACAGTCCCGTCCCGACCCGGCGCCGCCGAGCGGGCACCCAGCCCGGACACGCCCAGGACCGCGTCCAGCCGCACCAAGGCCTCCCGCCCCGGCGCCTCGTCGACGAGCAGCCACTGCGGGCGGACGTCGACGAGAGTCCCCGCGACCTGACCGCAGCCCGCGACCTGCAGGCGCACGGGGTGACCGACGCCCGGCTCGAGCCGGTCGACGAGCCGCAGAGCGGCCACCTCGCGCCGGGTCCGGTCGGCCACCTCCCCGGCCAGCTCGGCCGCCTCGGCCGCCTCCAGCTGCGCCTCGAGATCACGGAACAGGTCGTCCCAGCGCACGTCCGCCTCCCGTGTCCGTCCCGGTCGCGTGTCGTCCTCGCCGCCGGGTGGTGCCCGTCGCGAACGCGCCGGTCTCGTGTCGTGTCCCGCGGGGCGATGCCCGTCGACGACCCGCTCCGGGGCTCCCGGACGTTGCCGAGGCCCAGGGGCTCTTCCTACCGCACCGGTGACCCAGCCGGGACGGGGACACACAAGCATGGTTGACGAGACGCTATCAACGGTATAGAAAGCAAACGCAAGCAAACGAAAGGATACCGATGCGAACTGCAGGGTCGGCTGAGCTGTCGCGCCGTCGCCGCGTCCTCGCGCTGGCGTTGCCGCCGACCCTGCATCTGGCCACGACCGTCCTGCTCGCCTGGGGGACGGCCGCGCCGATCTCCGCGCTGCGGGGCCACCGGCGCATCGACCTCGACGGAGCGCTCGGCCTCGCTGCCGCTGTCGGCGCCTGGTGCGCGCTCACCTGGCTCGCCGTCGGCACCCTCGTCACCGTCATCGCCTCGATCGCTCGTGGGCCGGGCGGACGGCACGACAAGCGACGCGACGGGCTCGACGACGAGCGGTGCCACGAGCAGGACGCCGCGTCGCGCGGCGGGCTCGGCGCGCGCGGCGGTGCGGACCGACTCGACCGGGCGGCCGACCGCGCACCCTGGATCGCCCGCCGGCTCGCCGGCCTCCTGCTCGGCGTGGGCCTGGTCACCGGCCCGCTCACCACCGCGTCAGCCCTCGCCGAACCGCTGACTGGGCCCGCCCTCGCCGACCAGGCCGCCGCCGGGGCTGCCCTCGCCGACCAGGTCGGCACCGTGACAGCCGGGACCGGGGCGCCCACCGGCGTACCCGCCCTTGACCGCCCCGCGGCGGACCCGCAGCCGCCCCCGTCCCTCCCGCCCGGCTGGACCCCGGACCGCCCCGCCGCCCCTCCGCGCCGGGCCGCGCCGACGGGTGCGCTGAGCCTCGTCACGACCACCCCCCACCGGGCCCGCGCGGTCGCGGAGGAGGTCGTCGTCCGCCGCGGCGACTCGCTCTGGGACATCGCTGCCCGCCACCTGGGCCCGGACGCCTCGGCCGCCGACATCGCCGCCGAGTGGCCCCGGTGGTACGTCGCGAACCGCTCCCTCGTCGGCCCCGACCCCGACCTCATCCGGCCGGGGCAGCGGCTGCGTCCCCCGCGCCTCTGACCGCTCAACCGACCACGAGGAGATCGCCGTGACCGCCACCGCGCCGCTACGCCGCCTGCCCGTGCCCGCCTGCGAGCCGCCCTACGACGACGAGGGCGCCGACCCGCGACGGCCGGTGCCGACCGGCCCTCCCGGTGACGCGCTGCAGGGCACCCTGGCCCTCGCGTTCGTGCTGCCGACCGGTGTGCCCGCCGTCCCCGACACCCCGCCCGAGCTGCGGCTCGTCCCGTCGACGCCGGCGGCAGAGGATCTCGACGAGGCTGAGTTCGGCCCGCAGCCGACGCCGCGGGAGGACCTGCCCGAGCCGCGACGCTGGGCCGGCCGGCTCGTGCAGGCGGTCGTCGAGGTGCTGGCCGGTGACCGCCCGGCCAGCCAGCTGGTCCGCTGGACGACGACCGAGGTCTACGACCAGGTCGTGGCCCGGGTCGTCCCGGGCCCACCCACGACGTGCCCGACCCGCGGGGTGGTGCGCTCCGTCCACGTCACCGAGCCCGTCGACGGCGTGGCCGAGGTCGCCGCCCTCGTACGCCGGGGCGCGCGCTCCACCGCGGTGGCCCTCCGGCTCGAGGGGATGGACGGCCGCTGGCAGTGCACCGCCCTCGAGCTCGGCTGACCACTCCCTGCAAGATCCTTTGGACCCGGACACACCACCTGTACGGCGTGTCTGGTGCGGGAGCGTCCAAAGGATCTTGGGCAGGGGCGGGCGCGAGCGTCCGGACGCTCGGGTGCGTCAGCTGGCCCGGACCCTCGGGTCGCCGTGGCAGCGCTTGAACTTCTTGCCGCTGCCGCAGGGGCAGGGCGCGTTGCGCGGCACGTCTGCATAGGGGTCGTCGGAGGCGGCAACGGCCGTCTCGGTGCGACCGGCGTCCCCGTCGACGGAAGGCGCGGAGTACTGCAGCCGGGCCGGGCGCTGCGGCGTCGCCAGCCCCTTGGCCAGGACCGGGTGGGCCTCGGCCTCCGCCGCCTGCTCCTCGGCGGCCGCGGTCTCCACCTGCACCTCGAGGTTGAAGACGTAGCCGACCGACTCCTCCTTGATGGCGTCCATCATCACGGAGAACATGTCGAAGCCCTCGCGCTGGTACTCGACCAGGGGGTCGCGCTGGGCCATCGCCCGCAGGCCGATGCCCTCCTGCAGGTAGTCCATCTCGTACAGGTGCTCGCGCCACTTGCGGTCGAGCACCGAGAGCACGACGCGCCGCTCCAGCTCACGCATCACCTCGGCGCCGAGCTGCTCCTCGCGGCGGTCGTACGCCGCCTGGGCGTCGGCCTTGAGCTCCTCGGCGAGGAACTCGGCCGTCAGGCCGGCGCGGTCGCCACCCGAGGCCTCCTCGAGCTCCTCGACGGTCACCGACACCGGGTAGAGCGTCTTGAGCGCCGACCAGAGCTGCTCGAGGTCCCACTCCTCCGCGTAGCCCTCGCTCGTGGCCCCGGCCACGTAGCCGTCGATCACGTCGTCGACCATGTGACGGATCTGCTCGTGGAGGTCCTCCCCCTCGAGGACCCGGCGACGCTCGTCGTAGATGACCGTGCGCTGACGGTTGAGCACCTCGTCGTACTTCAGGACGTTCTTGCGGATCTCGAAGTTCTGCGCCTCGACCTGGGTCTGCGCCGAGCGGATGGCGTTGGAGACCATCTTCGACTCGATCGGCACGTCCTCAGGGATGTTGAAGCGCGTCAGGAACGACTCGACCGCCCCCGCGTTGAAGAGGCGCATCAGGTCGTCGCCGAGAGAGAGGTAGAACCGCGACTCGCCGGGGTCGCCCTGCCGACCCGACCGGCCACGCAGCTGGTTGTCGATGCGGCGCGACTCGTGACGCTCGGTGCCGAGCACGTAGAGGCCGCCGAGCTCGCGCACCTCGTCATGCTCGGCCGCGACCCGGCGGTTGACCTCGTCGAGCGCCTCCGGCCACGCCTTCTCGTAGTCGTCCGGCGTCTCCACCGGGTCGAGCCCTCTCGCGCGCAGCACACTGTCGGCGAGGAACTCCACGTTGCCGCCGAGCATGATGTCGGTGCCGCGACCGGCCATGTTGGTGGCCACCGTCACGGCTCCCTTGCGCCCGGCCTCGGCGACGATCGCCGCCTCCCGCTCGTGGTGCTTGGCGTTCAGCACCTCGTGGCGCACACCGCGCTTCTTCAGCAGCGTCGAGAGGTGCTCGGACTTCTCGACGCTCACGGTGCCGACGAGGACCGGCTGCCCCTTCTCGTGACGGCCGACGATGTCCTCGACGAGCGCCGCGAACTTCGCGGGCTCGGTCTTGTAGACCAGGTCGGACTGGTCCGCGCGGATCATCGGCTGGTTGGTCGGGATCGGCACGACGCCCAGCTTGTAGATCTGGGAGAACTCCGAGGCCTCGGTCATGGCCGTGCCGGTCATGCCGGAGAGCTTGTCGTAGAGGCGGAAGAAGTTCTGCAGGGTGATGGTCGCGAGGGTCTGGTTCTCCTGCTTGATCTCCACCCCCTCCTTGGCCTCGATCGCCTGGTGCATGCCCTCGTTGTAGCGACGGCCCTTGAGCATGCGGCCGGTGTGCTCGTCGACGATGAGGACCTCGCCGTTCATCACGACGTAGTCCTTGTCGCGCTTGAACAGCTCCTTGGCCTTGATCGCGTTGTTGAGGTAGCCGACGAGCGGGGTGTTCGCCGACTCGTAGAGGTTGTCGATGCCGAGGAAGTCCTCGACCCGCTCGACGCCGCGCTCCAGCACACCGATCGTGCGCTTCTTCTCGTCCACCTCGTAGTCGACGTCACGGCCCAGCCGCTGCACGATCGCCGCGAAGTCGGCGTACCACTTCGTGGCCTGGTCGGCCGGGCCGCTGATGATGAGCGGCGTGCGGGCCTCGTCGATGAGGATCGAGTCGACCTCGTCGACGATGGCGAAGTTGTGGCCGCGCTGGACGAGCTCGTCCTTGGTCCACGCCATGTTGTCGCGGAGGTAGTCGAAGCCGAACTCGTTGTTGGTGCCGTAGGTGATGTCGCAGGCGTACTGCCGGCGCCGCTCGTCGGGCCGCATCGAGGCGAGGATCACGCCCACGTCGAGGCCGAGGAAGCGGTGCACGCGACCCATCAGCTCGGACTGGTACTCCGCGAGGTAGTCGTTGACCGTCACGACGTGGACGCCCTTGCCCTCGAGGGCGTTGAGGTACGACGGCAGGGTGGCGACCAGCGTCTTGCCCTCACCGGTCTTCATCTCGGCGATGTTGCCGAGGTGCAGCGCCGCGCCACCCATGATCTGGACGTCGAAGTGCCTCATGCCGAGCACGCGCTTGCCGGCCTCGCGGACGGTCGCGAAGGCCTCGGGGAGGATGTCGTCGAGCGACTCGCCCTTCTCCAGGCGCTCCCGGAACTGGGCCGTCATGCCCTGCAGCTCCTCGTCGGACATCTTCACGAAGTCGTCCTCGATCGCGTTGACGACCTTGGCGATGCCTTCGAGCTGGCGAAGGATCTTGCCCTCGCCGATGCGCAGGAGTTTGTCGATGATCACAGGCACGGCGGCAAGCCTACCTACGGCCCCTCAGGACGAAGATTCGTGTGGCTGCTGCTGCTGGTCGTAGGCGGCGAAGGCCGCGGCGCGCTCGTCCTCGATCTTGCGGCCGAGGAAGTAGGCGCAGCCCCAGAGGAGCGC
>DASVBJ010000215.1:0-6529 GCA_036375895.1 Actinomycetes bacterium
CCGTCGTGCGCCAGGCCGCCGACGCATCCATCAACGTGCCCTATCTCGACGTGATCCTCTTCCTGCTCGGCATCCCGCGGGACGAGATCGAGGCGGCCGACGCCGAGGAGGGCATCGCGGTCAGCATGCCGCCAACCTGAGCCGCTACGTGCGGGCCGTCTCAGAACGCGGCCGGGTCGGCGAAGTCGATCAGCCTGCCCGCGGCCAGGGTGGCCCACTCGCCGGTGAGGCCGACGACCGCGACGGCCCCGGCCGGGAAGCCGTGCGGCTCGTCCGTCAGCTCCTCGAGGGCGTGCTGCAGAGTGGGGTTGTGTCCCACGACCAGCAGGGACTGGATGTCGTCCGGTGCATCGCGCACGAGGTCGAGCAGGTCGTCGGCGCCGGCGAGGTAGAGGTCGCGCTGGTAGGAGGCCACGGGGGCACCGTTCAGGGCGCGGGCCGCGAGCTCCCAGGTCTGACGGGCGCGTAGGGCCGAGGAGCACCACACGGAGTCGAGCCGGTCCGTGTGGTCGCGCAGCCAGCGGCCCATCGCGGCGGCCGTCCGCTCGCCGCCGGGCGTGAGCGGGCGGTCGTGGTCGCTTCCGCCCTCCAACGACGCGGCCTCGGCGTGCCGGGCCAGCAACAGGACACGGTGCGCGCTCACGTCGTACCCGCCCGGCCGGCCTCGCGGCGCAGGCCGGCCAGCTGCTCGTCGGTGCCCACGGCGATGAGGATGTCACCCGTCGCCAGCCGGGTGTCACGGGGTGGGTTCGTGAGGAAGGCACCGCTCCCCCGGCGCATGGCGAGCAGGAGGGCGCCCGCCTCGTCCTGCCCGCGCCAGTCGCCGACCGTCCTTCCCGCCAGCGGGGATCCCTCGACGATCTGGACCTCGGCCATCCGGAACTCGACCCCCCGGTCGTGCATCACCACGTCCAGGAAGTCGACGACGTGCGGCTGCAGGGCGGCGGCGGCGATGCGGGCGCCGCCGATGCGCTGCGGGTTGATGACCTTGTCGGCGCCGGCCCGGAGGAACTTGGTGTCCGCGTCGGGGGTTCGCCCGCGGGCCACGATGCGCAGGCCGGGGTTGAGGCTGCGCGCGCTGAGCACGAGGTAGAGGCTCGCCGCGTCCGTGGCCAGGGTGGCGAAGAGCATCGATGCCCGGTCGACGCCGCAGCGACGCAGCACCTCGTCCTGCGTGGCGTCGCCGTGGACGGTCGGGAAGGGCACGCCGGCGAGCCGTGCCTCATCGCTGTCCACGACGACCACCTCCTGACCTGCGGCGGCCAGCTGGTGGGCCACGACGCTGCCGACACGGCCCCATCCGCAGACGATCGCGTGGCCCTGCATGCTGTCGATCTCGCGCTGCATCCTGCGCCTCTCCAGAAGGCTGCCGACGTGTCCCTCGATCATCGTCTCGATGAACATCGACAGCGTGTAGAGCACCGTGCCGACCCCCGCCAGGATCAGGACGATGGTGTAGACCTGCTCGACCGGCGAGAACTCCTGTACCTCGCGGAAGCCGACGGTGGTCACGGTCGTGACCGTCTGGTAGAGCGCGTCCAGCAGGGAGAACCCGAGCAGCACGTACCCCAAGGTCCCGAGAACGACGACCGAGCCGACTGCGACGACTCCAAGGCGAAGTCGACGCACCGACCTCTGGAGCTCGTCGGCGCCGGCTCCGCCGTGTGGGCGGTCGCGTCGGGACCGCAGTGGTGTCACCCGGTCATCATGCCGGGGCCCCGCATTCCGTCGCTGCGGTCGCGCTCTATTGCAGCGATCATGCACGTTCCGTCGGTCGATCGGTAGCAGTCCGGAATCCCTTTGTCCACAACGGTTCCCGTGCCTCCTCCCAGCGGCGGAACTGTCGGTGGTGACGGTTGCCGTGCAGGTATGTCCCAGGTCGCCGACCCACCCGCCGTACACCCGGCGCTTGCCGCCGTGACGGTGCTGGATGCTGCTCTGCGGCCACCACCCTTGCGTCATCCATCACGGGGGCTGGACGGCGATCTCGCTGGCGGGAGGATGTCGCTCCCCCCGCCTGCCCGGGCGGATCAGTGGCACCTGGGCCGGAGATCAGCCCGGGCTGAGTCGATGGAGCTTCGCCGCGAGCGCGGCGAACCACCCGAACAGGATGACGAGGAAGGCGTAGAAGCCGATCTGGCTCGGCACGGCTAGACAAGCGATGGCGAGGATCGAGACCGCGAGCGAGACGCGTGCGAGCGGTCGCCAGTGCTCGTTCCCGCGCAGCGCCCGTGCGGTGACCGCCGGGGTGACGATGCTGCCAAGCACGATGATGACGAAGGCGATGCCGTGGGTCCAGCCATGCCAGGTGCTGGGTTGGGCGTCGAACTCACGGTCGGTCGGCGCCGCTGAGGCGATCATTGCCACTGCCATCACTGTCATGAGCATCGACGCAGCCCGGGCCGAGGGGCGGTCGGGGAACCGATGGCGAAGCGCGCGCACGAAGACGAGCAGGAGCAGGCCGGTGATCGCGAAGTTGAGCACCTGGGCCCAGCCGCGGTCACTGAGAGCCAGGCTGCTTGGCCACGGGACCTGGTTGTCGTCGAGGACGGTCCAGCCCAAGGAGCGGAGGTAGTCGTACTGCAGCCAGCTCAGCAGGGTCACGGTGGCGATGAACAGCGGGCCGGCGACCATGCCTGCGATCGCCGCGAGCCGATCCCGTCGGGGATCGGGGCTGGGCGGGCTGTCGGTTGTGGTGTCGTTCGGCGTGGGCTGCGGCTCGACGCTCGTGTTCATCTCGCTTCTCCTTGTCCGGGGTCAGTCTGAACCGTAGGAGCGGTCGACGCGGCTGTCGTCGGCCGCCGGATGTGGAGACCTCGGCCGCAAGAGCGAATCGTGGTCATCCTCGCGAGCGATGTGTCGACCGCCTCCCCTGGATACCGTCGTCTCGTGAGGCGGGCCGATGTTGAGGACGTGGCGGTTGCCCTGGCGGTGACGGCCCTGGGCCAGGTCGACGTGTGGGCGCCGGACGTGTTCAGCACCAACCTGGCTGGTCCGCGCTGGCTGATCGCGCTCTTCTACACCATCGCCGGTCTGGCCTTGATCTGGCGGCGCCGACGGCCGTTCGTCGCCTTCTGCGTCGTCGCCGGCGTCTTCGCAGTTCAGGCGATCTTGATCGGCGCGTCTGAGGGCAACGGCGCCCTGATCCCCGCCGTCGTGGCCACGTACTCGGTGGCCGCCAACGGGACTCGTCGGGAGGCCTTTCTCGCCCTCGCGCTGCTCGTCCCGATGGCCGCGATCCGCGAGCTCAGAAACCCCGACAACGTCGATCTCGGCGCCACTGCAAATGCCATCGCGTGGGATCTGGTCATAGTCGCGGCCTGGCTCCTCGGCATGTACCTGCATACCCGCCGGCTGTACGTGCGGGAGCTGGCCGATCGGACGGCTCATGCCGAGCGGGAGAAAGAGGAGCGGGTCGCCACCGCGGCGCTCGAGGAGCGCGAACGCATCGCCCGTGAGATGCACGACATTCTGGCGCACAGCATCAGTGTCATCGTCGTACAGGCGGAGGCCGCGGAGGAGATGCTCGACCGCCGCCCGGAGCGAGTACGAAACTCGCTGCAAAAGATCCAGCGAACCGGCCGGGAGGCACTCGTGGAGCTGCGCCGGACTCTCGGCGCGTTGCGGGATCCGGGGAAGGGTGACCTCGTTCCTCAGCCGGGCCTCGCAGCGGTGCCCGCACTAGCCGCCGACCTTGAGAGCGCGGGCCTGCCGGTACGGCTGACCATCAACGGGAACGTCGACGACTTGCCGCCCGGCATCGACCTGGCTGCCTATCGGATCGTGCAGGAGGCGCTGACCAACGCGTTGAAACACGCCGGAGCGACCGAGGCGACCGTCCGGATCGCATGTGAGCCTGGCGCCGTCCACGTCGAAGTGCGCGACGACGGAACCTCCAGGCCGGACAGCCGCAGCGACGGCGCAGGCCATGGATTGGTCGGTATGCGGGAGCGCGCCGTGCTGTACGGCGGCGAGCTCGACGCCGGGCCGGTCGAAACCGGAGGCTTCGTCGTGCATGCTCGCATTCCCCGGCGCGGCTCCGCATGATCCGGGTCGCTATCGCCGACGACCAGGACATGGTCCGGGACGGCTTCGCCATGATCTTGGACGCCCAAGACGACATGGAGGTCGTGGGAGTAGCCGCCGACGGCGCCGACGCGCTTGAGCTGGCTCGGCTCGAACGACCCGATGTGGTCCTGATGGACGTGCGCATGCCGGGAATGGACGGACTGGAGGCGACCAGACGGCTGCTCGGCGGAAGGCCGCCGCAGCCTCGAGTCCTCATCCTGACGACGTTCGACCTCGACGAGTACATCTACGAGGCGCTGAAGGCCGGCGCGAGCGGGTTCCTGCTCAAGGATGGCCCGCGCGCCCAACTCGTCGCCGGGGTACGTGCTGTCGCGGCGGGAGAGTCGATGCTCGCCCCAAGCATCACGCTCCGGCTGATCCAGGCGTACGTCGAGCGCAAGACTTGGCCACCGGAACCACCCGCTGCCCTCCGCAGCCTGAGTGACCGGGAGAGCGAGGTGCTGCTACTGGTGGCGCGCGGCCTGTCGAATGCCGAGATCGCCCAGACGCTTTTCCTCAGTGAGGCAACCGTCAAGACCCACGTGGCCCACCTGCTACAGAAGCTCGGCCTGAGGGATCGCGTGCAAGCAGTCATCCTCGCCTACGAGCACCAGCTGATCCAGCCAGGATCAGAGACCTAGCCAGGGAACGCCAAGCGCCGCTCCCGAGCGGTCGCGTGCGACGCGAGCTGCGTGAGCGCGGCATCTGATGGCACCACCGATCGACCGCTCGGTGGTGTGGTGCACACAGCACCCTCTCGACCAGCTTCCACTGCTTGTCGGTCAAGCCAGGGCCGTCGCACCTCCTCTGCCGTGCGCGCCGCAGCCTCCCCATCGGTGCGGAACCTGACCACCAGGTCGTGGCCCGTCCTCGCGAGTGCCGATGTGTGCCGCTGCGCGAGCTCTCCCGCATCCGCGTTGCCCCGTGGTTGCCGACTACGGTCGCGGGTACGCACGGGTGGTGACCACGACGAGAGGTTTGCCCGCGTGAGCGTGCCGCTGCTGAGACCACGGGAGCTGTCCGCCGCCACCCGGGCCCTGATGCGTTCGCGGCTGCTCCGGCCCTACCGCCCGAACCAGCTGGCCCGGGTGGGCCTGGGTCTGCGCAGGTACGGGTTCGGCCCGGCAATGGGTCCCCTCGCGGCAGCCACGCTCTACCCGAGCTCGCCCGGCCTCCTCGACGAGACCGAGGCGTTCAGCCACGCCCAGCTCGAGGCGGCCTGCTCCGGCGTCGCGGCGGGCCTGCGCGACGCTGGGCTGACCGCGGGCGACGGCCTCGGCCTCCTCGCGCGCAATTCCGCCGGCTTCTACCTCGCGATGGTCGGTGCGGCCCGGGCGGGACTGGACGTGACTTACCTCAACACCGGGTTCACCTCCGAGCAGGTGGCCGACGTGGTGCAGGCGCAGGGTCTGCGTGCGGTGGTGTACGACGAGGAGCTGGCCGATCGCGTGCCGCCCTCGGTGCTTGGCGTGCCGGTCGAGCAGCCATCCGCCGAGCCCGAGGCCGCGAGCATCACCGACATGGCTCGTTCCGGGGCGACCCACGACGGGGCGCCCGGCGAGCCGAGCCGGCACGTGATCCTCACGTCCGGCACGACGGGCCGTCCGAAGGGCGCGGCCAGGACTGGCGGCGGCGTCGACTCGGTGCTCGCGCTGCTGTCCGGCCTGCCCTATCGGGCACAGGAGACGCACCTGATGGCCGCCCCGATGTTCCACGCCTGGGGCTGGATGAACACCCTGCTGACGATGCTGTTGAGCAGCACGACGGTGACCACCCGACGGTTCGACCCCGAGCGCACGCTCGCGCTGGTCGAGCGACACCGGGTCGACGTGCTGGTGGCCGTGCCGGTCATGCTGCAGCGCATCCTCGAGCTGCCCCCGGAGGTCCTGGACCGCTACGACACGAGCTCGCTGCGGGTGGTCGCCGTCAGCGGTTCGCCGTTGTCCGAGCGGTTGGCCCACTCCTTCATGGACCGCTTCGGGGACGTGCTCTACAACCTCTACGGCTCCACGGAGGCGGCGTTCGCCACGGTGGCCGCACCCGCCGACCTGCGGGCCGCACCGGGCACCGCGGGCCGCCCGTTGGCCGGCGTGCGGGTGCGCGTGGTCGACGAGAGCGGCCGCGACTGCCCGATCGGCACCCCGGGTGCGATCCGGGTCCGCAGCGGCGACGCGATGGTCGCGGGCGAGGGTGAGCCGAGGCGTGCCGGCCGGCACACCCGCACCGGCGACCTCGGCTGGTTCGACGCGGAGGGCCGCCTGTTCGTCGGCGCGCGCGAGGACGACATGATCGTCAGCGGTGGGGAGAACGTCTACCCCGTCGTGGTCGAGTCGGCCCTGCACGCACAGCCCGAGATCGCCGAGGTGGCCGTCGTGGGCGTCGACGACTACCGGTTCGGGCAGGCGCTCGTCGCGCACGTCGTGCTGCGCGGCGGCGGCACCGCGACCCCGGGCGAGCTGCG
>DASVBJ010000313.1:0-11832 GCA_036375895.1 Actinomycetes bacterium
ACGCTGCGCGTGGAGGCGTCGGTCGGCGTGGGACAGCTGGAGGTGATCGTCCCCGACGACGTGGCCCTGGACGTCGAGGCGTCCGCCCGGGTCGGCAACGTCGACCTGCCCGAGGGGCACCGCACCGACGGCCTCGACGTCGACGAGACCTACGCGGCGCCCGGCTCGCCGTCCGCGGGGCTGCTCGAGCTCGACCTGTCCGTCGGGGTGGGCGATGTGGAGGTGCGCCGTGCAACGTCATGAGCTGGACCTGGTGTCGCTGGTGGCCGGGCTGCTGTTCGTGGTCGCCGGCGCGGCCTTCCTCGTCGGCGAGGCGACCGACCTGCGGGTCGACCCCGCCTGGGTGCTGCCGGTCGTGCTCGTCGGCCTGGGGGTGACCGGCCTGGTCGGCGCCTCGACCGGCCGGTCCCGCCAAGGGCGGGGTGGCGACACGGGCGGCGACACGGACGGTGACATGGACGGCGACACGGACGGCGACACAGCGAAGAGCGCCGACTGATTTTCGGGAGCCGGGCGGGCGCGCTATCCTTCCAGGCGCGCTCGGCGCTCCCGGATCCGTCCGGGAAAGTCGGGAACGCGACGGCAGGTTGCCCGAGCGGCCAATGGGAGCGGACTGTAAATCCGTCGGCTTTGCCTACGAAGGTTCGAATCCTTCACCTGCCACCCGCGAAAGGGCCCCTGACCCGGCGTACGTCGGTCAGGGGCCCTTTGCCGTCTGGCCCGTCGCACCCTCCGCCGCGCGCACGACCGCCGGGCCGCTCGGGGTCGCGGCCGGCCGGACTCGAAGGGATTCGGCCCACCGCGCGCGGACGTGTATTCTCATCCGCGCTCGCCCCCTTAGCTCAGTCGGCAGAGCGTCTCCATGGTAAGGAGAAGGTCTACGGTTCGATTCCGTAAGGGGGCTCTGGACGGTCGGCTCCCGCAGGCTCGCCTGCGGAGGACGGCCCGACTCGGCGGAGTAGCTCAGCCTGGTAGAGCAAGCGGCTCATAATCGCTGTGTCGCCGGTTCAAGTCCGGCCTCCGCTACCGAGCACCACACCGCGCATCCGCACGACTCGTCAGAATCGGGCCCACCCCGGGTCCGCCCTTTAAGGCAAGGAGCACGCCGCCGTGGCCAAGCAGACCGATGTCCGTCCGAAGATCACGATGGCGTGTGTCGAGTGCAAGGAGCGCAACTACATCACGCGCAAGAACCGGCGGAACGACCCCGACCGGCTCGAGCTCAAGAAGTTCTGCCCGCGCTGCCGCACGCACACCGCGCACCGCGAAACCCGCTGACGCGAGGGTTCGGCCGGTGACGCAGGGGAACGGGTCGGGCGTGCTGCACCAGGGCCCCATCCCCGCCTTCGTCCACGGCGTCGTCGAGTACGCCGCGGGCGTCCTGCTCATCGTCGCGCCGTTCCTCTTCGGCTTCGACTCGACGTCGGCCACCGCCGCGGCGGTCGTGATCGGTCTGGTCCTGCTCGCCTTCACCGCGATGTCGCCGCTGCCGACGGGGCTGGTCCGTGCGGTCAGCCTCGGCGTCCACGTGACCGTGGACGTCGTGCTCGCCGTCCTCCTGGTGGCCCTGCCCTTCCTGCTCGACTTCACCAGCGAGGCGGCGCCGACGGCGCTCTTCATCACGCTCGGGGTCCTGCACCTGCTGGTCACCATCGCGACCCGCTTCCCCTCCGCCGCTCGGGGCCACCGGGAGACCGCCGCCTGAGCCCAGCGGCTCGGTGCGTTACCGTCTGGCGCCATGCCAGTCGACCCGTCGTACGCCGGGCGGACGTACCCGCCGAGCCCGCCCTACGAGGTGGGCGTGGAGAAGATCCGCGAGTTCGCGACCGCGATCGGCGACCGCAACCCGGCCTTCCACGACCGTGACGCGGCCAGAGCCCTCGGCCATCCCGACGTCATCGCCCCGCCGACCTTCCCGTTCGTCGTGACCTTCCGGGCCTCCCGCGCCGTCATCGAGGACCCCGACCTGGGCATCGACTACAGCCGAGTCGTCCACGGCGAGCAGCGCTTCGTCCACGCCCGGCCGGTGCGAGCCGGCGACACGCTCGCCACGACGGTCACGATCGAGAGCGTCCGCTCCGCAGGGGGGCACGACATGGTGACCACCCGCAGCGAGCTGCACGCGGCCGACGGCGAGCTGGTGGCGACGGCGTACTCCACGCTGGTCGTCCGCGGCGCGGAGGGCTGACCGGTGACGGCACAGATCTCGTACGACGACGTCGAGCTCGGCACCGAGCTGCCGGCCCAGCAGTTCCCGGTGACCCGCGCCGACCTGGTCCGCTACGCCGGCGCGTCGGGCGACTTCAACGTCATCCACTGGAACCAGCGCATCGCCCGGTCGGTCGGGCTCCCGGACGTGATCGCCCACGGGATGCTCACCATGGCGCTCGCGGTGCGCGTGGTGACCGACTGGGCGGGTGACCCGGCGGCGGTCGTCGACTACGGCGTGCGCTTCACCCGCCCGGTGCCGGTGCCCGACGACGACACCGGCGCCGTGGTCGCGGTGTCGGCCGCGGTCGCCGAGAAGCTCGACGGCCGGCGGGTCCGGGTCGACCTCACCGCGACCAGCGGGGAGCAGAAGGTGCTGGGACGCGCGCAGGCGGTCGTCCAGCTCGCCTGACGGCGTCGTCCCGGCCACGGTCCTCGCGTCCGAGCCGGTGCCGGCCGCTGGCTAGGCTCTGCCCTCGTGCGCGAGCTCACCGACGTCCCGTTGGCGGGCCGCACCACCCTCCGCCTGGGTGGGGCGGCCCGCCGGCTCGTCGAGGCCGAGACCGAGGCCGAGCTCGTCGACCTGGTCCGGGCAGCGGACGCCGCGGGCGACCGGCTGCTCCTGCTCGGGGGCGGCAGCAACCTCGTCGTGGCCGACACCGGGTTCGACGGTCTCGTCGTGCAGGTGGCGACCCGCGGGACGCGGCAGGAGGAGGTCGGCGGCCGGGTCCGGCTCACCGCGGCGGCGGGAGAGCCGTGGGACGCGCTGGTCGCGGACGCCGTCGCCGACGGCCTCGCCGGGGTGGAGGCGCTGTCCGGCATCCCCGGCCTCGTCGGGGCGACCCCGATCCAGAACGTCGGGGCCTACGGCCAGGAGGTCGCCCAGACCGTCGTCTCGGTGCGGGTGCTCGACCGCCGCAGCGGCGAGGTGCGCGAGCTGTCCCCGCCGGAGTGTGCCTTCACCTACCGGCACAGCGTCTTCAAGGGCAACCACGATCACGTCGTGCTCGCGGTCACCTTCGCCCTCGAGCCGTCGGGCGAGGGCGCACCGGTGCGGTACGCCGAGCTGGCCCGGCGCCTCGGCGTGGCGGTGGGCGAGCGGGCACCCCTGCCCGACGTACGAGCCGCCGTCCTCGACCTGCGCCGCGGGAAGGGCATGGTGCTCGACCCCGACGACCACGACACGTGGAGCGCCGGGTCGTTCTTCACCAACCCCGTGCTGCCCGCCGAGGTCGCCGACCGGCTGCTGCCGGCCGACGCCCCCCGGTGGCCCGAGCTCGACGGCCGGGTGAAGACGTCCGCCGCCTGGCTGATCGAGCGGTCGGGGTTCAGCAAGGGGTACGGCGAGGGGCCGGCCCGGGTCTCGGCCAAGCACACCCTGGCGCTGACCAACCGGGGCGGCGCCCGCACCGACGACCTGCTCGCGCTGGCCCGCGAGATCCGCGCGGGCGTCCGCGCGCGCTTCGGCATCGAGCTCGTCAACGAGCCGGTGCTCGTGGGCTGCTCCCTCTAGGCGGAGGTGGCCGGCGGAGCGGCCAGCCAGTCGTGGATGCCGGCCAGCATCCGGGCCTTGAGGTCGTCGGGCGCCGACGACGCGCGCACCGAGCACCGGGCCAGCTCGGCCAGCTCGTGGTCGGACATGCCGTGGACGCGCCGGGCCACGTCGTACTGGTCGAGCAGGCGGGAGCCGAACAGCAGTGGGTCGTCGGCCCCGAGCGCGACCGGCACACCCGCCTCGCGCAGCCTGCGCAGCGGCACGTGCTCGGCCCGCGCGGCCACCCCGAGGCGCACGTTGGAGACCGGGCAGACCTCCAGGGTGGTGCCGTTCTCGGCCAGCCGGTCCAGCAAGGCAGGGTCCTCCACGGCGCGCACCCCGTGCCCCACCCGGTGAGCGCCCAGCGCGTCGAGACAGTCGCGCACGCTCTGCGGCCCGGCGAGCTCGCCGCCGTGGGGCACCGAGGCGAGCCCGGCCCGGGCGGCGATCCGGAACGCCCCTTCGAACTCCCGGGCGTGGCCCCGCCGCTCGTCGTTGGACAGGCCGAACCCGACCACGCCCTGCCCGGCGTACTGCGCCGCCAGCCGCGCCAGCGTCCGCGCGTCCAGCGGGTGGCGGGTGCGGTTGGCCGCGATCACCACGCCTACCCCCACCCCGGTCGCACGGCTGGCCTCGCGGGCCGCGTCGAGGATCAGCTCGACCGTCGGCGTGAGCCCGCCGAGCCGTGGCGCGTACGACGACGGCTCGACCTGGATCTCGAGCCAGCCGGACCCCTCGGCCCGCTCGTCCTCGGCCGCCTCGTGCAGCAGCCGGCGCACGTCCGAGGCCGTGCGCACGACCGACCGGGCGGTGTCGTAGAGCCGCTGGAAACGGAACCATCCCCGCTCGTCGGTGGCCCGCAGCTCCGGCGGGTGGCCGCCCGTCAGCGCGTCCGGCAGCCGTACGCCGTGGTGGGCGGCCAGGTCGCGCAGGGTCGCCGGCCGCAGCGATCCGGTGAAGTGCAGGTGCAGGTGAGCCTTCGGCAGCGCCCGCAGATCACGCACCTGGGGCCTCAGCGGGCCTCGGCGAGCAGCTTGTGCAGCCGCGAGATGCCTTCGGCGAGGTCGTCGTCGCCGAGGGCGTAGGAGAGCCGCACGTAGCCCGGGGTGCCGAACGCCTCGCCGGGCACCATCGCCACCTCGACCTCCTCGAGCACCACCTCGCACAGCTGCGCGCTGGTGGCCGGCCGGTGCCCGCGGATCTCCCGGCCCAGCACGCCCTTGACCGAGGGATAGGCGTAGAACGCGCCGCTCGGCTCGGGGCAGGTGACGCCGGGGATCTCGCGCAGCATCCGCACGATGGTCCGCCGCCGCCGGTCGAACGCCTCCCGCATCGTGGCCACCGCCGACAGGTCGCCGGTGACCGCGGCGAGCGCGGCGGCCTGGCTGACGTTGGCGACGTTGGACGTCGCGTGCGACTGCAGGTTGCCGGCCGCCTTCACGACGTCGGTGGGGCCGATCAGCCAGCCGACCCGCCAACCGGTCATCGCGTAGGTCTTGGCCACCCCGTTGACGACCACGCAGCGCTCGGCGAGCTCGGGCACGAGCTCGGGCATGGAGGCGAACCGCGCGTCGCCGTAGACCAGGTGCTCGTAGATCTCGTCGGTGACCACCCAGAGGCCCCGCTCGCTCGCCCACCGGCCGATCTCCTCGACCTGCGGTGGGGAGTAGACGGCGCCGCTCGGGTTGGACGGCGAGACGAACACGAGCATCTTGGTGCGCGGGGTGACCGCCGCCTCGAGCTGGTCGATGCTCGCGAGGTAGCCGGTGAACTCGTCGGTGCGGACCTCGACGGGGACGCCGCCGGCCAGCCGGATCGACTCCGGGTAGGTCGTCCAGTAGGGCGCCGGCAGCAGCACCTCGTCGCCGGGGTCGAGCAACGTGGCGAAGGCCTCGTAGAGCGCCTGCTTGCCGCCGTTGGTGACCAGCACCTGGGCGGCGGAGACCTCGTAGCCCGAGTCCCGTGCGGTCTTCTCCGCGATGGCCTCGCGCAGCTCGGGCAGCCCGGGGGCCGGGGTGTAGCGGTGGAACCGCGGCTCCCGGCAGGCCGCGACGGCGGCCTCCACGATGTAGTCGGGCGTGGGGAAGTCGGGCTCACCCGCGCCGAAGCCGATGACCGGGCGGCCCGCGGCCTTGAGCGCCTTGGCCTTGGCGTCGACGGCCAGCGTGGCCGACTCCGTGATGGCGGCGATCCGGTGCGAGACCCGTCCAGTCATGCCCCCCATGCTCCCAGACCCCCGCGCCGGGTGCGCTCGCTGTCCGCGACGGCCGCCCCGCCCGCCGTACCCGCTCGCGGGCCGCCCCGCTCGGAGCCTCGCTCGCCGGTTCGACCTCGGGGTGCGGCTGTGCGTAGACTCTCCTCCTTAGGTGGCCTCTCGCCTCGCTGTGGCGCGCCCGCAACCAGCCCTCGCCGGGCAGGTGACGGCGCGGCGCACCGGCGAGCGGCGCGCCCGAAGGGTCGTAGCTCAATTGGTAGAGTCCCGGTCTCCAAAACCGGCGGTTGGGGGTTCGAGTCCCTCCGGCCCTGCGAGGCGCATCCCACCCGGGATGCGTAGCGATGCACCCGCGAGACTCGCGGGCGTGACCGACCGGATCAGGTGAGGACAGTGACGGAGACCCGCGGCGCCGCCGCGCCCCCGCAGCGGGGCCGGCCTGCGAAGAAGCCGCTTCCCGCGCGCATCTCGCTGTTCTACCGGCAGGTCATCGCCGAGCTGCGCAAGGTGATCTGGCCGACCCGCAAGGAGCTGATCACCTACACCACGGTGGTGATCGCCTTCGTGATGGTGGTCATCGCCTACGTCACCGGGCTGGACTTCGTGTTCAGCAAGGCCGTGCTCGCCGTCTTCGGCTGACCCCGCCGTACGCGATCCACGCCGTCACCAACGTAAGGAAGTAGCCGTCACCGTGTCCGAGACCCCGCGCTTCGTCGACGAACAGGTCGAGGCGACCAGCGACCACGCCGCGCCCGCCGAGCCTGCCGACCTCGAGACGACCGTCGTGCCGGCCGGGCCCGAGGAGCCCGTCGCGGGCGAGACCCTGGTCGAGGAGCCCGTCGCCGCCGAGACCCTGGCCGAGGAGCCCGCAGCGGCCGACGCGCCGGCTGAGGAGCCGGTCGCCGCCGAGGCCGCTGCCGAGGAGCCGGCCGAGGAGGTGGACCCCGTCGAGGAGATGCGGGCCGCGCTGCGTCGCGCCCCGGGCGACTGGTACGTCGTGCACTCCTACGCCGGCTACGAGAACCGCGTGAAGTCCAACCTCGAGACGCGCATCAGCTCGCTGAACATGGAGGACTACATCTTCCAGGTCGAGGTGCCCCAGCGCGAGGAGACCGTCGTCAAGAACGGTCAGCGCAAGCAGGTCAAGCAGAACCTCCTTCCCGGCTACGTGCTCGTGCGCATGGACCTCACCGACGAGTCCTGGTCCGCTGTACGCAACACGCCCGGTGTGACCGGCTTCGTCGGGCACACCCACCGGCCCTCCCCGCTCTCGATCGACGAGGTCATGCAGTTCCTCGCGCCCGAGCAGGAGAAGAAGCCGCAGGCGGTCGAGACCAAGGCCGCCGACTTCGAGGTCGGCGAGTCGGTGACGGTCATGGACGGGCCGTTCGCGACGCTGCCCGCCTCGATCAGCGAGATCCACCCCGACTCGCAGAAGCTCAAGGTGCTCGTGTCGATCTTCGGTCGCGAGACGCCGGTGGAGCTGTCGTTCAACCAGGTGCAGAAGATCTGACGCGGCCCGCCCGCGTCGAAACCCGAAGAGCAGAAGGACCCGAGGACCCGACATGCCCCCGAAGAAGAAGCTCGCAGCGATCATCAAGCTGCAGATCCAGGCCGGCGCGGCCACGCCCGCCCCGCCGGTCGGCCCGGCCCTGGGCCAGCACGGTGTGAACATCATGGAGTTCTGCAAGGCCTACAACGCCGCGACCGAGTCGCAGCGCGGTCAGGTCGTGCCGGTCGAGATCTCCGTCTACGAGGACCGTTCCTTCACGTTCGTCACCAAGACGCCGCCGGCCGCCCGACTGATCCTCGCCGCCGCCGGTGTCGAGAAGGGCTCCGGCGAGCCGCACAAGACCAAGGTCGCCAAGATCACCCGCGACCAGGTCCGCGCGATCGCCGAGACGAAGATGCCCGACCTCAACGCCAACGACCTCGACGCCGCCGAGAAGATCATCGCCGGCACCGCCCGCCAGATGGGCATCACCGTCGAGGGCTGACCCCGTACGACGTGGGAGGGCCAGGCGCTGGCCCGCCGTACCACGACTCCCTTTCACCACCCGAGGAGCAGAGCATGAAGCGCAGCAAGGCCTACCGCGCCGCCGCCGAGAAGATCGACCGCGACGAGGTCTACAGCCCCCTGCAGGCCGTCCGTCTCGCCAAGGACACGTCCACCACCAAGTACGACGCGACCGTCGAGGTCGCCATGCGGCTGGGTGTCGACCCCCGCAAGGCCGACCAGATGGTCCGCGGCACCGTCAACCTGCCGCACGGCACCGGCAAGACCGCTCGGGTCCTGGTCTTCGCCACCGGTGAGCGTGCCGAGCAGGCCAAGGCGGCCGGCGCGGACATCGTCGGCGACGACGAGCTGATCAACGAGGTCAACGGCGGCCGGCTGGACTTCGACGCCGTCGTGGCCACCCCCGACCTCATGGGCAAGGTCGGCCGGCTCGGTCGCGTGCTCGGTCCCCGCGGCCTGATGCCGAACCCGAAGACCGGCACGGTGACCACCGACGTCGCGAAGGCCGTCTCCGACATCAAGGGCGGCAAGATCGAGTTCCGGGTCGACCGCAACGCCAACCTGCACTTCATCATCGGCAAGACCTCGTTCTCCGAGCAGCAGCTGGTGGAGAACTACGGCGCCGCGCTCGAGGAGATCCTCCGGCTCAAGCCGTCGGCCGCCAAGGGCCGCTACATCCGCAAGGCCACCCTCGCCACCACGATGGGCCCGGGCATCCCCATGGACCCGAACAAGACCCGTGCGCTGCTGGAGGAGACGGTCGAGGCCTGAGCCTCCAGGCCACCGCGTGCGCCGCGCGACCCGCCCGGGTCGCGCGGCGCAGGTCTGTCCGGACCGTCGCGACCGCCGCCGGAGCCGCCTGGGCGAGGGATGGCAGAATGCCACGCGGCCAACCGGCCAACTCGTCGAATCGGGGGTATCCCATGCGTCGCCCAGCTGCCGTCCTGCTCACCCTGGCGCTGGCTGCCGGCACGGCGGCGTGCGGGTCCGCCGAAACGGCCGAGCCCGCGGCCCAGTCCTCGAAGACCAACTCGTCCGCGGCGCCCACCCCCACGACGGGGACGATGCTGCTCGCCTCGATGACCGAGGCGATGCAGCAGAAGAAGACCGCGAAGGCGACGATCAAGGCGGGTGTGGCCGGCCAGGAGATGACCGGCACGGGTGCGTTCCGGTTCGGCTCGGACTTCGCGGCGACGCTCACCATGGCGCTCCCGAACCAGGGTGAGATCGCTGTGGTGCTGCTGCCGGGCACGTTCTACCTCAAGCTGCCGAAGGAGGCCGGGCTGCCCGAGGGCAAGAGCTGGGTGCGGGTGGCGAAGGGCGACTCGGGGCCGATCGCCGACAGCCTGGGGCCCGTCCTCGACCAGTTCGGGTCCGGGCTCGACCCGGAGGAGAGCCTGCGCTATCTCGGCTCGGCCACCGCGTTCAAGGTCGCCGGCACCGAGACGCTCGACGGCGTCGAGACCACGAAGTACGTCACCACGGTGGACGTCGCGAGGCTCGTGGCGGAGTCCGAGGGCACCCAGAAGCAGACCTACCAGCAGCTGCTCGACGCCGGCCAGAAGACCCTCACGGCCACGACCTGGGTCGGCCGCGACCAGCTGCCCCGGAAGTACGCCACGACCATCGAAACCCCGCAGGGGCCGGTCACCGCCGAGGGCACCTACAGCGACTGGGGAGCGCCGGTGGACATCCAGGAGCCGCCGGCGGCCGAGGTCGTGTCGGCCGAGGAGATGCAGGGCGGCGCCTGAGCCAGTCCGGGCGGGACCGGCGCGATTTGGCGGGACGGGGCGGCACGACGTACGCTGACCGCTGCCACAGACCGCCGGTCGTCGCCTCTTCGGGGGTGACCGAAGGTCCCGCGTCAGCGGGCGGCCCGCGCAGGTGAGAACGGAAGTCTGGTCACCGGCCGGCTCATGAAGAGCCTGCTGGTCCCCAACGCCCCGTGCGCCTGCGCCGGGGCGTTTCGCATGTCCGGAGCCTCGGTCGACGTCGACCGGCAAGACCCGGAAGGAGGGCTGGCCACCTATGGCGAGGCCTGACAAGGCGGCCGCGGTCGCCGAGCTTGCGGAGGAGTTCCGTAGCTCGAACGCCGCCGTGCTGACCGAGTACCGCGGGCTCACCGTGGCGCAGCTCAAGGAGCTGCGTCGCTCCCTCGGTGCGGAGACGTCCTACGCCGTGGTGAAGAACACGCTGACCAAGATCGCGGCGCAGGAGGCGGGAGTCTCGGCGTTCGAGGGGCTCCTGCAGGGTCCGTCCGCGATCGCGTTCGTCAAGGGCGACCCGGTCGAGGCCGCCAAGGGTCTGCGTGACTTCGCCAAGGCTCACCCGCTTCTCGTCATCAAGGGCGGCGTCCTCGAGGGCAAGACCCTCACGCCCGACGAGATCAAGAAGCTCGCCGACCTCGAGTCCCGTGAGGTCCTCCTCGCGAAGCTCGCGGGGGCGATGCAGGCGTCGCTGCAGAACGCAGTGTCGCTTTTCGCTGCGCCGCTGGCGCAGACCGCACGCGTCGTCGAGGCGCTGCGGCAGAAGGCCGAGCAGGACCCCAGCGTCCTGAAGGGTGGCGCCGGCACGCCGGCCGCCCAGCCCGAGGAGCCCAGCGCCGACGCTGGCTCCGAGGAGGCCACCACCGAGGCTGCGCCGGAGACGGACGCCGCCGAGGAGACCACCGAGGGCTGATCGGCCCGCACCACCGCCCACCATGCGCTCACCCGCGTGACCGCACCGCAACGGAAGGACCGCCACCATGGCGAAGCTCAGCACCGACGAGCTCCTTGAGTCGTTCAAGGAGATGACCCTCATCGAGCTCTCGGAGTTCGTGAAGCAGTTCGAGGAGACCTTCGGCGTCACCGCGGCCGCCCCGGTCGCCGTGGCCGCCGCACCGGCTGCCGGCGGTGCCGGCGGCGAGGCCGCGGCTGCCGAGGAGCAGGACGAGTTCGACGTCATCCTCGAGGCTGCCGGCGAGAAGAAGATCCAGGTCATCAAGGAGGTGCGCGCGCTCACGAGCCTCGGCCTGAAGGAGGCCAAGGACCTCGTGGACGGCACCCCCAAGCCGGTCCTGGAGAAGGTCAACAAGGAGGCCGCCGACAAGGCGAAGGCTGCCCTCGAGGGCGCCGGCGCCACGGTCACCGTCAAGTAAGACCAGCGACAGCTGCCGCGAAGGGCGGCCACCCCCGGGGGGTGGCCGCCCTTCGCATGTCCGCGGCTCGTCGAGGCAGCGGCGACGGTTCGTGCATGATCGCTGCCGGAGGGAGGGGCAGGCAGCGGCGACGGTTCGTGCATGATCGCTGCGGGGGGTGGGGCGGCGGGTCAGTGGGCGCTGACCGCGGTCCCGCGGGCCATCGGCCCGAACAGCAGGGTGGCGAGGTCGGGCACGTCGTCCGCCTGCCGGCCCATCGCCGGGGCGACCAGCGAGCGGACCACGGCCTGCTCCTCGCCGGAGCCGGCGTAGCCGCTGGTCGGGTCGAGCAGGAAGCCGGGGACCGCCCGGCCGCTGCCACCGGTCGGCCCGCCGCTGCCGTCGTCGAGGCGCAGGGCCGGGGCCGGGACGGGCGGGTGGTCGGGGATGCCGTAGCAGTGCGGGCCGCGGTGCTCGCCCCAGGCGGGCTCCTCGCCGGGACGGTAGGGGTCGCGGGAGCGGACCACCTCGAGGGTGATGTGCAGCTCGCCGTTGGCGAACGTCTTCCCGATGAAGTCGTTGGACTGCTTGAGCGCGGCGAGCAGGCAGGGGTACTCGGGGGAGTAGCGGGCCAGCAGCGACAGGGTGGGCCGGCCGACCCGGTTCACCTCGATGATCCGGTCGGCGTTCTCGGCCACCACCGCCCGGGCGGTGGTGGCGAACCCGGTGGTGCCGGCCAGGAA
>DASVBJ010000347.1:0-12728 GCA_036375895.1 Actinomycetes bacterium
CTCGGCGACACCGAGATCACCTCGCTCAACGACCGCAAGCTGACCATGCTCCGGCGGGACCAGATCGGCTTCATCTTCCAGTCGTTCAACCTCCTGCCGACCCTGACGGCCGCGGAGAACATCGAGCTGCCCCTGCGGATCGCCGGCCGTAAGCCGGACCCGCTCTGGGTCCGCTCGATCGTCGAGACGGTCGGCCTCACCGACCGCCTCGAGCACAAGCCGTCGGAGCTCTCCGGCGGGCAGCAGCAGCGGGTCGCGGCAGCGCGAGCCCTGGCCAGCCGGCCGCAGGTCGTGTTCGCCGACGAGCCGACCGGCGCGCTCGACTCGCGCTCCGGCTCCGAGCTGCTCGGCTTCCTGAAGGGCGCCGTCCGCGACCTCGGTCAGACCGTGGTCATGGTCACCCACGACCCGGTGGCCGCGAGCTACGCCGACCGGGTCCTGTTCCTTGCCGACGGCTCCATCGTCGACGAGATGTCCGACCCGACGGCCGACGCCGTCTTCGACTACATGAAGCACCTGGGGGCCTGACGCCATGTTCACCGCCACCCTCCGCGGGATGCTGGCGCACAAGCTGCGCCTGGTCCTGACGACGACCTCGATCGCGCTCGGTGTCGCGTTCCTGGCCGGGACACTCATGCTCACCGACACGATGAAGCTGGCGTTCGACCAGCTCTTCGGCAAGGTCTCCTCCGGCACCGACGCCGTCGTCCGCGAGGAGTCCGCCTACACCCAATCTGCCGGCATCGGCGTCAGCCGGGCGCCGATCGACGCATCCGTGGTCGCCAAGGTGCGCGCCGTGGACGGCGTCGCGGCGGCCGAGGGTTCGGTCAGTGGCTACGCGCTGCTCACCGACACCTCCGGCAAGGCCGTGCTGACCAGCGGCGGCGCGCCCACCATGGGCTACAGCATGCCGCGCGACACCGGGCTGCGCGGCGACGTGAACCTGCGCTCGGGCCACGCGCCGCGCGGCCCGCACGAGGTGGCGATCGACGCCAGCTCGGCGGAGGACCACGACATCGCGCTGGGCTCGAACATCAAGGTCCTGTTCCGCGGTCCGACCGAGGAGTTCACCGTCGTCGGCACCGTCGGCTACGGCAACGAGAAGGACCTCGGCGGGACGAGCGCGGCGTACTTCGAGCCGGCGACCGCGCAGCGGGTGCTGGGCGAGCCGGGGAAGTTCGACGAGATCCAGGTGCGGGCCGCTGACGGCGTCAGTGACACCGTGCTGGCCAAGCGGCTGGACGCCGCGGTGCCGGACGGCGCCGAGGCGGTCACCGGGAAGCAGGTCGCCGACGAGGCATCCGACGCGGTCAACAGCCAGTTCGCGTTCCTCAACGTGATGTTCATGATCTTCGCGGGGATCGCGCTGTTCGTCGGCTCGTTCATCATCTGGAACACGTTCACGATGATCGTGACCCAGCGGACCCGCGAGATCGCGCTGCTGCGGGCGGTCGGAGCGACCCGGCGCCAGATCAAGCGCAGCCTGCTGCTGGAGGCCGGCCTGCTCGGCGTCTCGGCCTCGGCGATCGGCGTGGTCCTCGGGGCCGGTGTCGCGAAGGGGCTCAACGCCCTGATGTCGGTGCTCGGCTTCAGCCTGCCGAGCACGTCGCTTCAGATCGCCCCGCGCACCATCTGGATCTCCCTGCTCGTCGGCACCGCCGTGACGGTGGTCGCGGCGATGGTGCCCGCCCGCCGGGCGACCAAGGTGCTGCCGGTCGAGGCGCTGCGCGACGCGACCCCGGGTGCCAGGCGCCCGTCGCGGCTGCGCGCAGCCGTCGGCACGGTCCTGACCGCAGGCGGTGTCTTCGCGATCCTCCAGGGGCTGTACGGCGGCGCCGGGGGGAAGCTGGTCCTGCTGGGCATCGCGGCCACCCTGTTCGGCGTCATCACGCTCTCGCAGCTGGCGGCCCGGCCGCTGGCGGCGCTGATCGGCTCACCGCTGCGGTGGCGGGGAGTCCAGGGTGACCTGGCCCGGCAGAACGCGATGCGCAACCCGCGTCGCACGGCCTCGACCGCTGCGGCCTTGATGATCGGCCTGACCCTGGTCGTGAGCATGGGTGTGTTCGCCTCGTCGTTCAAGGCGTCCATCGCACCGGTCCTGAAGAACTCGACGAACGCCGACCTGTACGTCACCTCGGCGAGCTCCCAGTCCGGCGGCTACAGCCCGGAGGCCACTCGCGCCGTCGCTGACGTGCCCGGCGTGGCCGCGGTGTCGCCGAGCTGGTGGGGCCAGGCCCGGATCGACGGCGAGGGCGTGAGCTACTCCTCGGTGGACCCGGCGACGGTGCAGAAGGCGTTCAACCTCGACGTCGTCTCCGGCTCCGCGAAGAGCCTCGGCAATGACGGCATCCTGGTGACGCCGGACGCGGCGAAGTCGCACGGCTGGAAGGTCGGCGACACCGTGCCCGTGGAGTTCGCGGCCACCGGGGCCAAGGCCCTGCAAGTCCGCGGGATCTTCGACTACAACCGCGTTCTCGAGAGCGACTACCTGATCAGCCTCGCCACCCAGCAGGCCAATGAGGGAGACCGGCTCGACGGCACCACGCCGGTGATGCTGGACCGTGGCGCGGACGTGGACACCGTCAAGGACCGCATCACCGCGGCCCTGGCGGACCACCCGGACGCCAAGGTCCTCGACCAGAAGGGGTTCGAGCAGGAGATCGGCGGCTTCGTCGACAAGCTGCTGGCCTTCGTGTCGGCGATGCTGCTGCTGGCGGTGGTCATCGCACTGCTCGGCATCGTCAACACGCTGGCACTGTCGGTGTTCGAGCGGACCCGCGAGCTGGGCCTGCTGCGCGCCGTCGGCATGACGCGCAGCCAGGTGCGGTCGATGGTCCGCTGGGAGTCGGTGGTGATCTCGCTGATCGGAGCCGCGCTCGGTGCCGGTCTCGGGATCGGGCTGGGGCTGGCGCTGGCACAGTCGCTCAAGGGCGACGGGGTCACCGAGCTGGCCGTCCCGGTCGCCCAGGTCGCGGCGTACGTCGTGGGTGCCGCCCTCGCCGGCGTCCTCGCGGCGGTGGGGCCGGCGCGGTCGGCGGCCAAGGTCGACGTCCTCAAGGCGGTGGTCACCGACTGATCGGACAGCTCGCCCGGCACCTGTTCGAAGCTGCGGAGCCCAGGCCCTTTGAAGGGGTCTGGGCTCCGCAGCATTGGGCGGTGGTGGTCTCCGCCGACGACCCGAGCCTGGAAGTTGCGGAGCTGAGGCATCACGAACGGATGCGGGCTCCGCAGCCTCGTGCCGTGCGAGGTCATGCCGGCAGGGTCAGGTCGCGGGCGAACAGTGGCGGCAGCCAGAGGTCCTCGCGTTTCGCCGCCGCCATCCGCTGCAGCCGCGCCTCGACGGCAGGATCGGGTCGCCAGCCGCGAACGTGCAACGCCCGGGCTGTTCGCAGTACGGCGCGCGGGGAGTCGTGCCGTACGACGTGCGAGGCGATGTCGACGACCAACCGGCCGCTCGCGGTGAGGCGGAACCGCCGCTCGTCATCCGCGTCCTGCGCCAGCTGGTCGAGATGCTGCACGCCATTGATCTCGACCGTGACAGCCCACTCCTCGAAATCCGCGTCGAGGTAGTAGTGGCCGTTTGGGTGCCTCACCTTCCGCTGACGAGTCGGAGTCGGCAGGCCGGCGCGCCGGATGCCGCTGCTCCACTCGAGCTCCGGCAGCGAGTGGGCGCCCCCGCCGACGTCGCCGATCGTCTCGAGGATCAGCGCGCGCCGGGGCAGGGTGGGGAGCAGCCGGACAACCTGAAGCAGGTCAGCGGGGCTGACGAGCCGCTGCTGCACGACAGCTGCGATCAAGGCCCGGCACCGGCCCGCCGTACCCGCTTGCGACGCGGCGTCGACTGCCGCGCGGTGCTGGCGCTGCCGTGGCGGCCGTCGCAGGGTGAGGACCTGGTCCGGGCCGAGGTGCGTGCTCTCCCGGACCACCACGTGGATGCGGTTGTCCTTCAGGCCGCGGCGCCCCTGCCCGTGCTCGGCGACCACGTGGATCACTTCGGTCTCGAAGCACCACCTCCGCAACTCCAGGAGGACGGGGCGGGTGCGGCTGGCTGTCAGCGGGTTGCCTCGAGGAACGCGAGCACCGCCATCACCCGCCGGTTGACCTCACCCTCCTCGACCAGGCCGAGCTTCTGGAAGACCGACCCGATGTGCTTCTCGACGGCTCGCTCGCTCATGAACAGCGTCTTGGCGATCGTCGCGTTGTTGCGCCCGGTGGCCATCTCGGCCAGCACCTCGCGCTCACGTTCGGTGAGGCCCAGCAGCGGCGACGACGCCTCGCTGGACTTGCGCGCCATCAGGCCCTCGACCACCTTCGGGTCCAGCGCGGAGCCGCCGCGGGCGACCTCGTGCAGGGCCCGCACCAGCTCGTCCAGCTGCGACACCCGCTCCTTCAGCAGGTACCCCAACCCGGCCACACCGTCCTCGAGGAGCTCGAACGCGTAGTCCTCCTCGACGTACTGCGAGAGCACCACCACCCCGGTCGTCGGGTACTCGGCCCGGATCCGCTTCGCGGCCTCGATGCCCTCCATGGTGTGCGTCGGCGGCATCCGGATGTCGGTGAGCACGGCGTCGGGCCGGTGGGTGGCGACTGCCTTCAGCAGCGAGTTGGGGTCGGCTACAGTCTCGACGAGCTCGATGTCGTCGGCCTCGGCGAGCAGGGCCGCGACGCCCTCGCGGACGAGGTAGTTGTCGTCGGCGAAGACGACGCGCAGCGGCATGCTCGGACTGTAGACCCGCGCTCCGCACCTGGTACGACGAGAAGCCCGCCCCAGACCGGGTCTGGGACGGGCTTCTGCGGCGTTCTGTCAGGACTTGCGCCATCGGCGGGTCGAGCCGAAGCCTTTGCGGATCCTGGTGTGGCGCTCGTCGATCAGGCGGGTGGTCATGGTGTGGTCGAGGCTGGTGAACATCGTGGGCTCCTCAGAAGGGCAGGGTGCGTCCGGACGGTGACCGCAGGTCCAGCGAGGTCTGGCTCGGCCGGGTGGGGCGCTTGGTGATCTGCTGCTGCCTCATGGCCGTCCTCCCTGCTGGTTCCTGCTGACATCTCGAAAGTAGGAAGGAGCGGTCGCCCCGACGACCGAGTCACCCGCCCGGTCCCTGCGGGCTGAGCGCACACGTCGAGGGGTGGTGACCGCACCCCGCCAGGGGCGCAGGCCTCGCGCCGGGCCGCTGCCGCAGACTGGGGGAGTGCGGATCGCCATCAGGGTGCGTCCGGGGGCCTCCCGGACCGAGGTGGCCGGGGCGTACGGCGATGCGCTGGTCGTCCGGGTCGGCGCCAGGGCGGTCGACGGTGCGGCGACCGAGGCGGCGCTGGCCGCCGTGGCCGACGCGTTCGGGGTACGCCGGCGGCAGGTGACCCTGGTCAGCGGCGCCACCAGCCGGGACAAGGTGGTCGACGTGACGGGCGACGAGGCCGTGCTGACGGCCCGGTTGGTCGCTCTGCGTGACGGAGCCTGAGCAGTCAGGTAAACCTGCAGGTCATCAAACCGGCGTGCCCAGTTGTGACTCCTCGGTCGGAGACCTATCCTTCCCGCACCAATCGCGACCTTGGTCGTCGCCTGCTCAAGGGGGCCGTCATGGCGGACAGCGGCAAGAAGACCGGCGGACGAGTCCGCCGCGCGGTTGCGGCTGCAGCCCGCTCGGTGAGCGGTCGGGCCGCCCCACGGTCCGGTGGCGGCAGCCGTCCCAGCGCGGCGAAGAAGACGACGTCGGCGGCCAAGGCCACGCCCGCCAAGAAGGCGGCTGCCAAGAAGGTCACGACGGCGAAGGCCCCGGCCAAGAAGACCACTGCGGCCAAGAAGGCCGCCGCCACCAAGGCGGCGCCGGCGAAGAAGGCGAGCCCCGCGAAGAAGGCGGCCAAGACGACCGCCCCCGCCAAGAAGGCGACCCCCGCGAAGAAGGTCGCGACCAAGAAGGCGGCGCCGGCGAAGAAGGCCACCGCCAAGAAGGCCGCGGCCAAGAAGGTCACCGCCAAGAAGGCCGCGCCCGCCAAGAAGGCGGCGGCCAAGAAGGTGACCGCCACCAAGGCCGCGCCGGTCAAGAAGACCGCTCCCGCCAAGAAGGCGGCGCCGGTCAAGAAGGCGGCTCCCGCCAAGAAGGCCGCCCCCGCCAAGAAGGCCGCCCCCGCCAAGAAGGCGGCGGCCAAGAAGGTGTCCGCAACCAAGGCCGCGCCCGCGAAGAAGGCAGCGCCGGTCAAGAAGGCCGCGCCCGCGACGAAGGCGGCGGCGCCGGTCAAGAAGGCCGCGCCCGCGACGAAGGCGGCGGCGCCGGTCAAGAAGGCCGCGCCCGCAAAGACGGCCGCCGCACCCGCCAAGAAGGCGGCACCGGCCAAGGCCGCGGCGCCGGCTGCCGCGCCGACGCCCGCGAAGGCGGCCGTGCCGGCGCAGAAGACCGCCGCCGCCAAGGCACCGACCAAGACCGCGCCGCACCGCCTGGCCGTGCGCGCGGACGAGTCACCGTGGACCACCCAGGAGCTCGGCGAGGTCCGTGCCGAGCTCGAGGACGAGGTCAGGCGCCTGCGCGCGGAGCTCGATCTCGCCGAGCACGAGATCGACGACATGCTGCGCGACTCGGGGGAGGGCGCAGGCGACGACGCCGCCGACGCGGGCAGCAAGACCTTCGAGCGTGAGCACGAGATGTCGCTCGCCAACAACACCCGTGACATGCTGTCCCAGGCCGAGCGCGCGCTCGCCCGCATCGACAACGGCACCTACGGCATCTGCGAGAACTGTGGCAATCCGATCGGCAAGGCGCGGCTTCAGGTCTTTCCCAGGGCGACGCTGTGCATGACATGCAAGCAGCGCGAGGAACGCCGCTGAGCAACGCCGCACGCCGCGCCGCGCGGCGGCAGCCCAGTCGCCGCGTCGGAGTCCTCGTCGCGGTGGCGCTGACCGTCCTCGTCGCCGACATCGTCACCAAGCTGCTGGCGGTCGACCGCCTGGCCGGGCGGTCCCCGGTCGAGGTCGTCGACGGCCTGCTCACGCTGCGCCTGGTCCGCAACTCGGGTGCCGCCTTCGGGTTCGCCCAGGGGCTGACCGTGGTCTTCACCGCGGTCGCGGTCGCGGTCGTGGTGGTGATCCTGCGCGCGGCCCGGCGGCTCCGCAGCTCCGGCTGGGCAGTGGCCCTCGGACTCGTGCTCGGCGGCGCCGTCGGCAACCTCGTCGACCGGGTCTTCCGGTCGCCGGGCCCGCTGCGCGGCCGGGTGATCGACTTCCTGGAGCTCCCGCACTGGCCAGTGTTCAACCTGGCCGACGCGGCCATCGTGACCGGCGGTCTGCTGACGGTGCTGCTCTCGATGCGTGGCATCCAGTACGACGGGACCCGCGCCCACCACTGACGACCGCCCCGCGGAGCGCCGGCCGGGCGACACGCAATACTTGACCGTGTGACCGAACGCCGAACCCTTCCCGTGCCGGACGGCCTCGAGGGGGAGCGGCTCGACGCGGCGCTGTCCCGGCTCTTCGGCTTCTCCCGCACCAAGGCCGCTGACCTCGTGTCTGCGGGCGACGTCCTCGTTGACGGGGCGACCGCCAGCAAGTCCGACCGGGTGCACGCGGGCGCCTGGCTCGACGTGTCCTTGCCGGCACCCCCCGCGGCGCCGCAGATTGTCGCCGAACCCGTACCCGGCATGGTCGTCATCCACGACGACGACGACATCGTCGTGGTCGACAAGCCGGTCGGCGTCGCTGCCCATCCGAGCCCCGGGTGGACCGGGCCGACCGTGGTGGGTGGCCTCGCCGCTGCCGGCTACCGCATCTCGACCAGCGGCGCCGCCGAGCGGCAGGGCATCGTGCACCGGCTGGACGTGGGCACCAGCGGAGTCATGGTCGTCGCCAAGTCCGAGCGGGCCTACACGGTGCTCAAGCGCGCCTTCAAGGACCGCACGGTCGACAAGGTCTACCACGCGCTGGTCCAGGGCCACCCCGACCCGCTGCGCGGCACCATCGACGCCCCGATCGACCGCCATCCCCAGCACGACTACAAGTGGGCGGTGGTCGCGAGCGGCAAGCCGAGCGTCACCCACTACGAGACCCTCGAGGCGCACCGGGCGGCGAGCCTCCTGGAGATCCACCTCGAGACCGGCCGCACCCACCAGATCCGCGTCCACATGGCGGCACTGCGCCATCCCTGCGTCGGAGACCTGACCTACGGCGCCGACCCCACGCTGGCGGCGCGGCTCGGGCTGCAGCGCCAGTGGCTGCACGCCGTACGGCTCGGCTTCGATCACCCGGGCACCGGCGAGCACGTCGAGTTCACGAGCGAGTACCCGGCCGACCTGGCCCAGGCGCTGGAGCGGCTGCGGGCCGAGGCGTGACCGACGTACGCCTGGCCCGTACCCCCGTGGAGGTCGAGGCGGCCTTCGCCGTCCGGCACGACGTGTTCGTGACCGAGCAAGGGGTCCCCGCCGACCTGGAGCTGGACGAGTACGACGGGGCGGCCGACCACTTCGTCGCGTACGACGGGGACCGCGCGGTCGGCGCCGGCCGCCTGGTCACAGAGCCCCCCGGCTTCGCCGACGTGGACCCCGGCCTTGGCCAGGTCGGCCACCTCGGCCGGCTGGCGGTCCGCCCCCAGGCCCGGGGGAGCGGGCTCGGCATCGCGCTCGTCCATGCCATCGAGCAGCGAGCCGTCGAGCGCGGACTGCGCGCCATCGCGCTGTCCGCCCAGACCTACGCGATCCCGTTCTACGAGCGGCTCGGCTACGTCGCGCACGGGCCGGAGTTCGACGACGCGGGCATCCCGCACCGGTGGATGACCCGCCGGCTCTGACTTGACCCGCTAGGGGAGTGCCAGTGCCGGATCGCGCCACAAGAAGATGCTGACCAACAAGATCCAGACGGAGTCGAGCAGCAGGGCGATGCCGGCCACGATCTGGATCCCGCTCGTGTCGTATCCGATGGTGAACGCGCCGACAACCGAGAGCAGCGCCAGCACGACGCTCGCCACCGCGAACCAGCGGGCGAAGAGCCGCGTCTGCAGGCAAACAACGGCCGTCGCCCCGATGAGGAGCAGCAGGCCCAAGAGCGTGGCGCCCGTGCTCAGCAGGTACATCGTCCACCAGACGCCGGCGCCGCCCGGGCCGAGATCGGTGATCCGGGTGGCCGTGGTCCCCAGGACAAGTGCTCCCGTCACCGTGCTCGCCGCGGCGAGCGCCCCACCTCCGAGCGCGGCCACAGCGAGAGCCGGCGTCCCGCCCTCCGCCCTCGTCAGAGCCCGGAAGAGGCCCGACAGCCACAGGAGCACGGCGGGCATTGCGAGGCCCATGAGCACGGCTGCGATCTGGACGCGGTCCTGGTGACGCGCCACGTAGGAGAACGTCTCGCGGCCGGAGTCGGTGGCGCTCGGGGCGCCACTGATCAGATTGGCGTAGACGACGACCAGTACGAAGTAGACCGCGCCCCCCAGCGCCGCCAACCGGACCGACATGGTTCCCGCAACCCCACCCGCGTGTCTGCTGTCCACCGTCCGCCTCCTCGGCCCAGCACCCCCGCATCACCACGTGTGGCACGCGCGATGCGGCACCGATAGAGGCGTTCGGCACTGTCGGCCGGGCAGTGGTCCGCATAGCCCGCGCCGGCGGTCAGCCCCCGCCGCGGTCAGCCCCAGAGGGAGTCGAGCAGCCGCGGTCAGCCCGCGCCGCGGACCGCCTGCCAGGTGCGGCCGCCGTCGCCGGTGCGGAACAGTCCCTCGGCCGTGGCGAGCAGCCCGTCGTCCGCCGAGCCGAACGACAGCGCCACCGCCGGGCCCCGGCCCGCCGTCCCGGCCTCGACGGTGACGTCGACGCAGCCGCGGGACTGCCAGGTCCTGCCGCCGTCGGTGCTGCGCAGGACCTCGACACCGGTGCACTCGTCCGACTCTGATCCGGGTGCCGCGGCGTACTCGGTCGGGGTCTCGCCGTCGTCGCTCGCGACTGCCAGGGCTGCCGCCCCAGCCGCGGTGCCCGCCCGCCGCCACGTCGTGCCACCGTCGCTGGTCGTGACGACGACGCCTCCCGGGCAGAGCAGCTGGGCGCGGTCCGGGCTCACCGCCGCGAGATCGACCGGCGCGGCGCCACGGGCGCAGGGCGAGTCGACGGTCCCGTCGGGCGCGTGCAGGGCCGTCTCGGTCGGCGGAGGCAGGTGCCAGGCACCGGCCGTGCCGCTGCGGACCTTCCACGTCTTGCCGCCGTCGGTGGAACGCAGGAACGACGTCCCGCACCTCTTGTCGGTGCCGACCGCCCAGATCCCGCGCGCGTCGACCGAGCTGACCCGCAGCAGCCCGGCGACCGGAACCTCGACCGTGCGCCACTTCTGCCCATCGGCGGTCATGCGCAGGGTCGTCCCGTCGCCGGCGGTGCCCGCATCCGCGCAGGAGCCCGTACGTGCCCAGGCAGCCGCGCCACCCCTGCCGATCGACACGAGCACCCGGTCGACGGCGCTGCTCGTGCTCGGGGTCTCGGTGGGGCTTGGCGTCATGGCGTCGTCGGCGATCGCTGACGCGTCGTCGCCGCGCCGGTCGGCAACCACCGACTGATCCGCCGCGGCCGGTGACCGGCGGGCAGCCTCGTCGGCGGCCACAGCGCCACCGGGCGAGCGCAGAGCGAGCAGCACCAGCAGCGCATCCACGACTGCCAGCCCTGCCAACGCACCCGTCGCGGCCGCGCGACGCCTCATCTGGGCCCCCCTCGGTCCGACGCCCGGGCAACTGTACGACGTGGCGGGCGGCCCACCCGAATCGACACTCGCCCGAAGACCGCCGACGCCGGCGAGGGCGGCTCAGTCCACCCGATCGGGCTACGTTCGTCACGTGACGGATCAAGCGGCCAAGGCTGACCACTTCCTTTCCCTGCACCAGGGGCCGACTCCGCTGCTGATGCCGAACCCCTGGGACATCGGCTCGGCGAAGCTCCTCGCGTCGCTGGGGTTCTCGGCGCTGGCGACCACGAGCAGCGGGCACGCCGCAACCCTCGGTCGCCTGGACGGGACGGTCAGCCTCGACGAGGCCCTGACCCACGCGGCACAGATCGTCGGCGCCACCGACCTGCCGGTGTCCGCGGACCTGGAGAACTGCTTCGCGGACGACCCCGCCGGGGTGGCCGAGACGGTGCGGCGCGCCACCGGCGCGGGGGTGGCCGGCTGCTCGGTCGAGGACTTCACTGGTGACCCGGCCACGCCCATCTACGACGTCGCCCTGGCCACCGCGAGAGTCCAGGCCGCGGCAGACGCGGCTCATGCCGGCCCAGCGCGTCTGGTGCTGACCGCCCGCGCGGAGAACTACCTCCACGGGCGCCCGGACCTTGGGGACACCATCGCCCGGCTGCAGGCCTACCAGGAGGCGGGCGCGGACGTCCTCTATGCCCCCGGCCTCGCGGACCTCGACGAGATCAGCCAGGTCGTCGCCTCGGTCGACCGCCCCGTGAACGTGCTTGCTTTCCCCGGCTGTCCACCAGTGGCCGCCTTGGCGCTCGTCGGCGTGCGGCGGGTCTCGGTCGGTGGCGCCTTCGCCTTCACCGCTCTCGGAGCCGTGGTCGAGGCCGCTCGAGAGCTGCTTGACGCTGGCACGTACGGCTATTCCGCACGGGCGAGGGCGGGTCAGGCCGCGGCTCGGTCGGCGTTCAACGCCTAGCAGGGCGCGGACAGGCGGTCTCGACGGCCAAGATCGGCTCACGCCGCCACCGCCAACCCCGGAGCCGAGATCGTAAACGTGCCGTCCGGGTTGCGCACCACGGTCCAGCCCCCCTCGTGGACGGCGTGGTGGTGGAACGCGCACAACAAGACCAAGTTCTCCAGATCGGTCAGCCCGCCGTCGGTCCAATGTCGGAGGTGGTGCGCGATGCACCAGTCCGGTGGTCGATCGCAGCCCTCGGCCCGACACCCGCCGTCCCGGACCACGAGTGCCCTGAACTGGGCAGGCGATGGGTCGCGGACCTTGCGGCCGAGGTCGAGGATCTGGCTCCTGCCCTTGGTGATGACCCTGGAGATGTTGGCGTCGCACGCGACCCGCCGGGCCGCCTCACCGCTAACCGGACCGGTCCAATTCAACAGGGCCGGCCGCGCCCCGGCGCGCTTCTCGAGCGTCTCCAGGTCGACCACGACCAGCATGCTCGGCCGCTCGCCGCGAGCCTTGGGGAGCTTCTCCGCCGCCGTCGCGTAGCTCAGCATCTGCGCGAACGCGTCGGCCTGTCGCTGGCCCCGCGTCAACGGCTCCGCCGGGCCCGGCACCTGCATGAGCATGGACAGGAAGGTCAGGAACAGCGACCCGGTCTCCGGGTCGAGCATCGCGGACACCGAGACCATGCCGTCGATCGTGCGGGCCGCGTGGAGATAGCGCCCGCTGTAGGCGTCGTGTTCCTCGCGCACCACGGCCTCGGGCTGGAGCTGGTGGCGCAGCTCTTTGAGTCGATCGGCGAGCCGGTTCGGGTCGCACAGCTTCGCCGCGTCGGCGAGCGAGCGCTCGACCTCGGCCACCATCTCGTCGGGCAGCTTGCGCACGGCCTGCGCGATCACCCGCACGTGGGCGGGGGAGATGTCGCCCTCGGCGAGCGCGGACCGGGTGGCGGGCAGGTCGTCGGCCAGCTGGCGGGCCGTCACGACCTTCTCCCGGGCAACACCCGGGCTCATCCGGCAGCGCGAACGCAGCCAGGCCGCAGTCGAGGTCGCACCGTCGACCCCGCAGCCGCCGCGCCGGTCGAACGTCTCCAGCCGCCGAGCCACCTGCGCCTCCAGCGCGTTGGCCAGCCGGTGCAGCTCG
>DASVBJ010000371.1:0-5651 GCA_036375895.1 Actinomycetes bacterium
GGAGCACGCTGAGCGCGTCGTCCAGGCGACCCGCGATCTGCTCTGGCGTGAGGACCGGGATGCAGGCGGCGGCCAGCTCCAGCGCGAGCGGGATGCCATCAAGCCGGTAGCAGATCTCCGCGACCGCTTTCGCGTTGCCCGGCGTGACCCGGAAATCGGCGACGGACGCGGATGCGCGCTGGCCGAACCGCTCCACTGAGGCGATCTCGGTGAGCTCGTCGAGCCCCGGAAGGTGGGCCAGGTCGGGCACGCCGAGCGACGGGGTTCGCCATGCGACCTCGCCCTCGGTCCGCAGCGGCTCTCGACTCGTGGCCAGGACGGACAGCCCCGCGCAGCCGCGCAGCAGCCCAGCGACGACCCGGGCACATTCGTCGAGCAGGTGCTCGCAGTTGTCCAGGACCAGCAGCGCCTGGTGGTGCCTGAGCTGGGCCACAAGTGATTCGACGCCGGCGGGATGCGACGGCAGGTCCAGCCCGAACGAGCGGGCGACCTGCGCCACGACCAGGTCACCGTCGTCGAGCGCCGCCAACTCCACCAGGTAGACACCGCTGTGATAGTCAGCCGCGCGCCGGCGGGCCAGCTCGACGGCCAGCGTCGTCTTGCCCGCACCTCCCGGTCCGGTGAGCGTCAGCAGCCGAGTACGGGCGAGCATCCCTTCCAGCTCGGAGAGCTCCCGCGCCCGCCCGACGAGCGTGGTCAGCGGCGAGGGAAGGTCGCCGGTGTCCCGAGTGCTCGGGGCCTCGACGGGCTCCGGCCGGTCGGCGGTCAGCAGGTCCCGGACGACCTGCCGGGTCTCGGGCTCGGGCTCGGCGGCGAGCAGCTCGTCCAGGACGGTCCGCAGCCGCTCGAAGACGAGCAGGGCCTCCGAGCGGCGGCCGGCGGCGGCGAGCGCCCTGATCATCGCGCGGTGAGCGGGCTCGTGGAGCGGGTCGGCGCTCACCACCGGGGCGAGCAGCGCAAGGGCGAGCTCCGGCTCGCCTGCATCCAGGTGCGCCTCGACCAGGTCCATGACCAGCCGTGACCGCCACTCCTTGAACCTGCTGATATGGGGCTGTGCCCACGGCTCGTAGGTGTCCTCGGGCAGCAGCTCGGCGGGCCACCCGTCGAGCGCTCGGGTGAGTGCCACCCGATCTCCGGAGGCCTCGGTCTCCCGCACCGCCTGCTCGAGCTGCTCGAGATCCGTGACCAGGTCATGACCCGACCCCAGCACCACGAGGTCACCGTGCAGGCCGACGACCTCGGCGCCGTCGATGCCGGTCGACGAGATCGCTTTCCGGGCCGCGTGCAGCACCTGGTGAAGGTTGTTGCGAGCCGCGGCCGCGGACAGGTGTGGCCACAGCGCGTCCATCACGCGGTCGCGGTGGATCTGGTGCCGCGGCTGCAGTGCGAGGAGCTTGACCAGTGTCTGTGCCTTGCGCAGCCGCCAGGCGTCCGCAGCGACCCTGGCCCCCGCCACCCGGACGCCGAAGCCGCCCAGCAGTTGGACCTGCACGGCTTCACCCAAGATCCGCTCCTCCTCCCGCCGGGCTCCAGGCGGACTCGGCTGGACCGTCCCGTCGATGTGGCGTGTCCGCGCCTAACCGGAGCGTCGCTGCTGACCCGCCGCGTGGCAAGCGCGAGGGGGACCAAGCGGATCTGAGGTCGAGGCCGGGACAGACGTGCCCGGCCTCGACCTCAGGCGTGTGCTGAGCCGTCAGCGGATGTCGAGGTGCTCTCCGGGGAAGATCAGGTCGGGGTCTTCGACCGTGTCGCGGTTGTGTGCGTAGATCGCCGGCCATCCACCGCGAACGGAGAACCGCTCGGCGATCCCGGACAGGGTGTCGCCCGGCTTGACGGTGTAGCTCTGCGCCGCGGATGTCTCGGCACCCGCGCCGGCGGACTGGTTCGCGTGCGAGTGGTCGGCCTCGGAGGGCTTCCGGTGCTTCGCCTTGTGGTGGGGGAGTGCCTTGCGCTCGAGTGACCGGCTCGCGCGATGGGCGCCGGAACGCACCGCGTCCGCTTGGGCCTTCGCGGCGGCAGTCTGACCGCGCAGACCGAGCTTGACCGAGCACGCCGGCCACGCACCCCAGCCCTGGCCGTCCAGCACCTTCTCGGCGACGGCGATCTGGGCCTCACGGGTGGCCAGGTCGGCCCGCGACGCGTACGAACCCCCGCCGTACGCCCGCCACGTCGACGCGGTGAACTGCAGTCCACCGTAGAAGCCGTTGCCGGTGTTGATGTGCCAGTTGCCACCGGACTCGCACTGCGCCAGGGCGTCCCACGGGCCGGTGGCGGCCTGGGCGGAGTCGGCGATGCCGATGGCCGGCGCCGCGAGGGCGACCGCGGTGGCGCCGGTCGTCACCGCGGCACGCGTGGCCACGGTGGAGCGGGTGATCCGAGAGGGCCGGCGGTGCCGGCCCCGGTAACGCTGGGACATGGAGTACCTCTCGACGCCTGCGAGGTGAGCTGTCGGGTTCGGGCGGAGAGATCGCCCGGCCGCTGCTGCGGCTTCACCCCAAGGCGTCGCGGGGGACGCCAACACACCTGGGTCCCCCGCTCCTGCCCTTCCGAAGTAGACGATGGTGCCCGTGCCCACGTGGGCGGGACTCGGCGTCCGTGGCACGGGCCCGCGAGCTGCGGACCTCGGAAAGGTCGCCGAGGCGCTGCTGCCCGGTCAATCCGGAAGTCCGTTTTGCCGGATTTGTGGCGAAAATGACGACGCGATATCTCGGTAGCCGAGACGGCGAGCGCAGACCGTAGGAGGGCAGGCAGAGCCTAGGCTTGTCCGCGTTGGCGTTCAGCGGACGCGACGCTCTGCACCGGGTGGGGGCGTCTACCTGGCGAGGGAGGACGCGTCGTGACAACGAAGAGTGACTTCACCGAAGAGGAATGGGTCCGGATCCGGCGGGCGCCGTTCGTGGCCGGGATGGCGATCTCCCTGGCGGACCCTGGCGGTCCGATCGAGATGGCCAAGGAGACGATGGCGACGATCAGGTCAGCGACCAACCCGCCGAGTCGCGAGCAGCTGCTCGCGGAGGTCGCACTGGACATCCAGTCCATGACCCAGCAGAAGCAGAACCCCCTCCACGACTACACGCTGAGCAAGGAAGCGCAGGCCGGGCATCAGGTCCTGGACGAGCTGCGGGCGGTGAAGGGCATCGTGGCGTCGAAGGCGACACCCGAGGAGTCCGGTGCCTTCAGTGAATGGCTGCTCGCGACCGCGCAGGCAGCCGCCGACGCCGCCAAGGAGGGCGGGTTCATGGGCTTCGGTGCCCAGCAGGTCAGTCAGGGCGAGAAGGACATGCTGGATCAGGTGCGGTCAGCCCTCGAAGACTTGCCCTGACCACGCGCGCGTCCCGTTGGTGATCCATCGGCGGATGGGGACCAATGGCCCCGGATAGGGGACCTCTGGACGGACCCCACCAGCACCTGCGGACGGGATCTTTGCCCGTGGGTGCTCACGGGGAGCGGGGGTCGGGATGAGTAAGCAAGGTGCGGCACGCGCGGCCGCGGTCGTGCTGCTGGTCGTCCTCGGAGGCACGGTGCCCGCGGCCGCGGCGGAGGACCCGCACGCGCACCACGGCGCCGGCCACAGCGCCGGCCACGGCACCGGGCAGCCGGCGACCGGGCAGCCGGCGACCGAGCACGACCACTCCGGCGACCAGCCTGCCGACCCACCGCAAGACCACAACGACCACGGGGGCCGCCCCGACGCCGTCTCGACAAGCCGCAGGACGGCCGTGCTCAGCGGCTTCGGTGCGGTGAACTCGGCGGTTCTGGCCGGGGCGCTCCTGATGCGCCGCCGAGCCCGTCGTACCGGCAGGCGCACCGCACGGGGGAATCACCGATGAGCAGCACGCAGGACAGGGACATCAGCGTCACGACGCAGGGAGGGCCGCCAACCAGGCCCGGGCCGGGGAGGAACCTGCTCGACAACCGCACCGTGTCGGCGCTGGTCCGCAGCCGGTGGTACCCGACGATCCTGCAGATCCCGGTGGCCGCGGTCTTCGGCCTGGTCGCCTACCAGCTGCTGTCCGGTCCTGCGGCGGCGCACGACAACGCCGGCACGGCGCTGATGTGGGTGCTGTGGTGGCCGGTGATCCCCATCACCTTCTTGCTCCTCGGCCGGTTCTGGTGCGCGGTGTGCCCCTTCGCCACGTTGAGCGATCTCGTCCAGAAGCTGGTCGGCGTGCATCGCCCGGTACCGCGGCTCCTGAAGTCGTACGGGATCTGGGTGATCGACGCCTCGTTCATCGCGATCACGTGGGCAGACCACGTGTGGGGTGTTGTCGGGTCGCCGTGGGGCTCGGGAGTCCTGCTGCTCCTGCTCACCACTGCGGTGATCGCCAGCGGCGCGTTCTTCCAGCGACGGACGTTCTGCCGCTACCTGTGCTTCCTCGGCGGACTCTCCGGAAACTACTCCCGGGCCGGCATGCTGCAGCTGCGCGCCGATCCCGATGTCTGCGCACGATGCAGGTCGCGCGCCGCCTGCTACAACGGCACGGACTCGACGCAGCCGTGCCCGCTGTTCACCTTCCCGCGATCGATGGACAGCATGGCCAACTGCAACCTGTGCGCGAACTGCATCAAGTCGTGTCCGCACGACGCCATCTCGCTCACCCTGCGGCCACCCGGCCGCGAGCTGTGGCTGGTCGGCCGCGCTCGCGTCGAGGAGTCGTTCCTCGCTATGGCCATCATGGGCATCGTCCTGATCCAGAACGTCACCATGCTCACCGTCTGGCAGGACCTGCTCGACTGGGTAGCGGCGACCTCTGGCATCACCAGCTACCCGGTCATCTTCTCTCTCGCGTTCGTCGTGGCAGTGACGCTGCCGGTCGTGGTCCTCATGGTCGCTGCACGTCTCGCCGCACCGGCCAGCCGCGAGACCGTGAAGCAGAACTTCGCCCGGTTCGGCTATGCGCTCATCCCGCTCGACGTCGCCGCCCACCTCGCGCACAACCTCTTCCACCTTCTCGCCGAAGGGAAGTCGGTCCTCTACACCGTCGGCAACCTGTTCGGCGGCACGGCACGCGGCCCCGCTGCCGTCGTCGACACGGCGACGATCCAGCTCCTGCAGTACGCCTTGCTCGCCGCCGGCGCCGCCCTCTCCGTGCACGTCACCCGCAAGATCGCGATCAACCGCCATGGAGCCACGGCCAGGGCCAAGCGGGTCGTCACGCCGTTCGTCGTCACGGTGCTGCTGTTCGCGGCCGTGAACGCGTGGCTCTTCGCGCTGCCGATGACCCACCGGATGTAGCTGCTCCGCCGCACCGATGCGATGCGTCTCCGCGGGGTCTTCACCACCGAGCCGGCAGCCCCGTCGAGGGTGATCTTGGCGTAGTCCGAGATAGCCATGGACACCTAGCCGCAAGAGTGCTGCGAAGTCCGCCGCGATTGCTGTGAGCAACAGAGCGATGACGGTGTGTATCCGGACACGCTCAGGACCTCGACAGACCCGGGGGACGTCTGGTCAACCGCCTCGGTTGCCGGGCCGAGACGGTCATCCGAACGGACTATGGCGTTCGGCGTATCCCTGGTGGAAGTTGATCGCCGACAGGTCCGGGCGACCTGTCTCGCCCGACGTCCGGCGCTGCGCCGGCTCGGGAGGGCGACCGGGGGAAGCGGGGGGAAGCGCGGGTGCGCGCAGGCAGGGCCAGCACGGGGGGTGGCGT
>DASVBJ010000036.1:0-7265 GCA_036375895.1 Actinomycetes bacterium
ACCCGGGCGTTCACCCTGCCGGACAACGTGGTCTGGGACCAGGCCACGCTGACCGGCGACGCCTATCCGACGTACGCATGGTCGGCGGTGGCCGTCGACGTCGCCGTCGACCAGGACACCTCCGAGGTGACCGTCGAGCGGTGCGTGCACGTGGTCGACGTCGGCCGTGCCGTCAACCCCGTCGCGGTGGCCGGCCAGGTCGCCGGCGGGACCGTCCAAGGGCTGGGCTGGGCCCTGCTGGAGCACGTCGTGGAGGACGCGGGCCGGGTTGTCAACGACTCGCTCAGCACGTACGCCGTGCCGACCTCGCTCGACGCCCCCGAGGTGGAAGCGGTGATCGTCGAGGTGCCGTACGCCGACGGGCCGGCCGGGGGCGCGAAGGGCGTCGGCGAGCTGCCGCTGGCCGCGACGGCCGCCGCAGTGGCCAACGCCGTCGAGGACGCCATCGGCGTGCCCGTCGACGAGCTGCCGCTGCTGCCGGAGGTCATCCACCGGGCTCGCGGCGAGAGACCGGGAGAACGCCGATGAGGATCGAGCTCGAGGTGAACGGCGCGCCGACCGTGCTCGACGTCGCACCACTGGCACGGCTGCTGGACGTGCTGAGGGACGACCTCGGGCTGACCGGCGCGAAGGAGGGATGCGGCGAGGGCGAGTGCGGGGCCTGCACGGTGCTGCTCGACGGCGATCCGGTCATGAGCTGTCTCGTGGCGGCGGCGCAGGCCCACGGACACCGGATCGGCACGGTCGAGGGCGTCGCCGTCGACGGCGTGCCCGGGCCGGTGCAGCGGGCCCTGGTGGACCACGGCGGCGTGCAGTGCGGCAGCTGCATCCCCGGCATCGTGATGAGCGCGACGGCCATCGCCGCCCGGGAGCCGGGCGCCTCGCGGGAGCGGGTCCGCGAGCTGCTGGCCGGCAACCTCTGCCGGTGCACCGGCTATCAGCAGGTCGTCGACGCCGTCGCCGAGGCGGTCGCAGCGGGGGCGCGGCCATGAGCACGTCGGCCGTGACCCGGCCCGACACGGCGTACCTGCGCCCGGGTGACGTCGCGGCGGCGTTGCGGGCCCGGGCCGAGCACCCGGACTGGCTGGTGCTCGCCGGCGGCACCGACGTGATGGTGGACACCCGGCTGAGGGACGCAACCGCCGGCGTCCTCGACGTGTTCGGTCTCGCCGGGCTGCGCGGCATCGGCCGCGACGGGAACGGCATCCGCATCGGCGCGGCCACGACGTACTCGGACCTGCTCGCCGACCCGCTCGTGCGCGACCTGCTGCCGGCGTTGCACGCCGCCGCCGTCGACGTCGGGTCGCTGCAGATCCGCGAGCGGGGGACGGTCGGGGGCAACGTGACGACGTCCTCCCCGGTCGGCGACCTGCTGCCGCCCCTGCTCGCGCTGGACGCCGCGGTCCTGCTGGGGTCGGTGCGCGGCGAGCGCCTCGTGCCGTACGCCGGGTTCTGCACCGGCTACCGGACGACCGTCCTCGAGCCCGACGAGCTGGTGCTGGCGGTCGTGCTGCCGGTGCCCGCGCCCGGCACCGTGCAGCACTGGCGCAAGGTCGGCACCCGCGCGGCGCAGGCCATCAGCAAGGTCGCGTTCGCCGGGGCCGCACGGCTGGAAGCGGGTCGTGCGGTCGGCGTCCGGCTCGCCTTCGGCGGCGTGGCGGACCGGCCGGTGCGACTGACCGACGTCGAGGCGCTCGTCGAGGGCGTCCGGCCGACGGCCGCTGTTGCCGCGGAGGTACGCCGGGCGGCGGCCGCGGCGGTGCGTCCCCTCGACGACCTCCGCTCCACCGCCGAGTACCGGACGCACGTGACCGGGGCGCTGGCCGCCCGCTTCGTGCTCGAGCTCGCCGCGGGTGCCTAGAAGATCTTGTGGCGTTTCGACCGGTTCGCTACTTTTTGCTCACTTTTGCTCCGCCGGAGCAGCGAACCGAGAGAAGAGTCCCAAGCCTCATGCGTCGTCCACCCCTCGCCCTGGCCGGCATCGCCGGCATCCTCACGACCCTGGCCCTCGCCGGAGGCGGCACCCCGCTCGGCGCCGCCTCCCCCTCCCCGACCATGAACCGGCTGGTGGCAGCTCCCGAGGTGGTGACGCCGGACCCCCTGGGCGGTATCGACGACACGACGATCCCCGAGGACATGAACACCGAGCTGCCCGCCGGCGGCGGCGCAACGGGCCACGTCGTCACCGTTCGGGTGGCCGCCGACGAGGAGTGGCGCAACCAGTTCGGTGCTGACTGGAAGAAGGCCGCCAACACCGCGATCGAGACCGCCGACGATCGCATGTTCGAGGTGTTCGGGATCGACCTACAGGTCAAGGAGTACGTCGGCTACAACTCGGCCGACAGCATGAAGGACAACGAGTGCGACCTGCTCGGCGACCTGAAGAGCAAGGTCGGCTTCAACGGCAAGGACGTCGTTCTCGGCTTCCTCGGCCAGGGCACCTTTGGCGGCTGCGCTTACCGCGACGGACGGTACGCCGTCACGCTGCGATCGAGCTCCTACAAGGAGTGGAAGGTCGTCCGGCACGAGGTGTCCCACCTCTTCAACGCGGATGATCGCTACATCAACTACGCCGGCGACAACCCGAACCACGAGGACGACGTCATGGAGGACCCGTACGACCACTACAACCGCTGGATGAGCCCGGACCACGGGATCATCGACAACAACGTCGCGAAGTTCGACTGAGGCGGCGGCACCTCGGGCGCCCCGGCCCGAGGCGCCGCCTCGGCCCGCCGCGGTCAGCCGCTGATCTCGGTGGCAGGGGCCTGCTCCAGCAGCTCGCTGATCGCGCGGCTGTGGTTGATCATCCGCTCCCTCAACAGCTTCCGGTCGATCGGGACGGGCTCGGTCGACTCGAGGAACTGCAGCAGCACCCGGGCGAAGCGCCCCGGCTCGTCCATGTGCGGGAAGTGCCGGGACTGCTCGAAGATCTCCAGCGTGCTTCCCGGCATGGCCGCGTGGGCCACGTGGGCGTGGGCGACCGGGATCACCGTGTCCAGCGCGCCCCAGACGATGAGGGCGGCCCTCCCGTCGGCTAGGTAGAGCCGGTCGCTCGCGCTGACCCGCTGACCCCCTGGCTCGACCACACTGCGCAGCGTGTGCACGAACGCCGTCCGGGCGGGGCTGTCCGCCAGGGTTGCGTAGCCCCGGGCCACCTCCGCGACCGACGGGCGCAGTCGCATCGGGAGTCGTCGGAGCAGCCGGGACGCGGCTACCCCGGCGTTGCACAGATAGGTGTTGGCGATCACGGGCAGCACGAGCTCGACGCCAGGAAGCGTCGCCGCCCGCAGCGCCAGGCTCACCTCCCGGCCCAGGCCGCCGCTGGACACCAGCACCACCCGCTCGCAGTACTCGAAGTACTGGTAGGCGAACTGCATGGCCACACCGCCGCCCAGCGAGTGGCCGACGACGGTGACGCGCTCGTGACCCAGGTGCTCGAGCAGGTCGCGCAGCCCGCTCGCGAACGCGCCCAGCGAGTAGTCGGTGCGCGGCTTGTCGGAGTTGCCGTGGCCGAGCAGGTCCGGGGCGACGACGTGTGCGTGCTGGGCCAGAGCCGGGATGATCGGGTCCCAGGTGGCACTGCTGCTGGTGACCCCATGGATCAGCAGGACGACGGGAAGACCGGGGTCGCCGGCCACCCGGTAGGCCAGGCGATGGCCGTGCAGCCTCACCTCGGTCTGTTCCATGGCGGCCTCCCGGTCAAAGGTGAAGGATTCGCGGCCCCACGTCCAGCACTTCGCCGCAGATGCGCAGACCGAGACGCGGCACCGCCCGGATAAGTGCGCATACGGCCTTCTGGCGGGAGCTCTAGCGGCGGACGCCGGTGAACAGCACCGCCGTGCGCTCCCCCGGGGCGACCCGACCCGATCGCCGCAGCGCCATCAGGCCGGCCAGCCCGGCCGAGCCCGTCGCGTCCACCGGGATGCCGGTGGCCCGGACGGCCACCGCGTTGGCCTCCGCCAGCAGGTCCTCGTCGACGGCCAGGGGCTCGCCGCCGGTGGTGAGCATCAGGCCCACGACGGCGAGCCAGTCGTACGTCTCGTCGTCGAGGATCCCGTGCGCGAGGCTCTTCGGCTCGCTCTCCCACGGCCACATGTACGACGACCGGTGGCGGGCCGCCGTCCGCAGGGCGCGGCCGACGTCGTCGGGAGCCGGCCGCTCCGGCAGCAGCGCGCGCACCCGCTCGTAGGCCCGCGCGAGCGGGGCGGCGGCGGCCGTCTGCACCGTGTGCAGCTGCGGCATCTTCCTCAGGGCACCGAGCTCCACCGCCTCCCGCAGGCCCTGCCCGACGGCGCTGGCCAGCGCCCCGCCGCCGACCTGCACGACGACGTGGTCGAGCTCCTCGCCGGCGATCGCGAGGTCCGTCGCGATCTCGTAGCCGAGCGTGATGCCGCCCTCGATGGCCAGGCCGTTCTCCGGCCCCTGGCAGGTGAACGGGATCGCACCTGCCGCCAGCTCGCCCTGCAGCCGCAGGTACGTCGGGTCGCCGGCCACGCCGGCCTCCCGGGGGCAGACCACCACGTCCGCCCGCAGCGCCCGCAGCCGGTCGAGCACGCGCGGGTCGGCGTCGACCGGCACGAACACCCTCAGCCGGCGTCCGGCCGCGGCGGCCACGACCGCCGCGGCGAGCCCGGCGTTGCCACAGGACGCGATGGCGAGGTGCGGCCGGTGTGCGCGGTCGGCGAGGCCGAGGCGCTCGACCACCTCGAGGTGCAGCAGCAGGCCCATCAGGTGCCGCCCCTTGTGCGACCCGGACACGTTGCCCGTCTCGTCCTTGACCCACACCGCGCCCGGTCCGACGCAGCCGAGGGCTTGCGACAGTGCGACGCTGCGCGCGAAGGGTGTCGCCCGGAAGCCGTGCCCGTCCACGTGCTGCACCGATCGGTCGAGCTCCTCGACCAGGCGGCGGTAGCCCTCGTCGTCCAGGCCGCCGGCCGTGGCCAGGTGGTAGGGGCGCATGAGGGAGCGGTAGCGGACGAACGGGTTCGGCTCGCCGGCCGCCTGCGCCGGGTCCGGGAACCGGACCGCGGTCGTGTCGAGCACCCGCACCAGCACGTGGTCGCCGTCGTCGAGCCCGGCCGAGGGGCAACGGAACGGGTAGGGATCTCCGGCGTCGGCCGTCAGGCCGCAGCCCGAGCACACGACTGTGCTGGCAAGCGGCGCCCGGCGCGCTGCCCCCGGCCGGCGCCTCGCGGTCGGCCGGCGCGGTGCCATGGTCAGCCCTCCCCGGCCAGGCCGGTCCGCGCGTTGAGGTCCTCGATCATCGCGTCCCAGACGGGGATCGCCTCGCGCAGCCCGACCCAGAAGTCCTGGGACCGGCGGGCGGTGAAGTCGGCGAGGGACACCCCTTGCTGCTCGACCCAGGTGTAGTAGCCGAGGTTGAAGATGCGCTCGCGGACCTCGCGGGTGGTCTCCACGACGTGGTCGACGCCCGCGCCGAGCATCCACCGGCCGTAGACCTCGCTCGCGCACACCTCGTCGAAGCCGTCCGGGAAGTCGCGCGACCGGATGCGGTCCAGTTCGCTCTCGTACATCTCTGCGCCGTCCGTCGCGACCGTCACGACGACGTCGTCGGCGCCGAGACCCAGCTGCTTGGCGGTCTTCACCGCGGCGAGGATGTTGCAGATGCTGGACAGGCCGAAGGACGGCAGCGCGGACAGCGTCCGGTCCGGCAGGTGCCGTCGCTCGCGCAGGTAGCGCAGCCCGGCCGGCGAGCCGAACAGCAGCGCCAGCTGGTCGGTCGCCCGGTCCGTCACCCCCACCACGACGTCGGTGTTCATCACGTTGTGGATCAGAGGGATGTGCTTGTCCCCGATCCCCTGGATGTTGTGCTCGCCGAAGCCGTTCGCGAGCATCGTCGGGCACTCCAACGCCTCCACGGCCACCACCGCGGCGCCGTACCGCTCCTTCAGCAGGTCACCGGCCCCGAGCGTGCCGGCCGACCCGGAGGCCGACACGAACGCCCGCAGCCGCAGCGACGGCTCGCGCGCCCGCATCGTCGCGAAGACCGCATCGAGGGCGGCCCCCGTGCACATGTGGTGCACGAGGTGGTTGCCGTACTCCGCGAACTGGTTGAGCACCACGTTCGTCGGGTCGGCCGCCAGCTCGGCACAGCGGTCGTAGATCTCCTTGACGTTGCTCTCCGTGCCTGGCGTGCGGATGATGTCCGCCGGGTCGCTGACCCACGACTCCAGCCAGGCGAACCGCTCGCGGCTCATCCCCTCCGGCAGCACGGCGACACCCCGGCACCCCATCAGCCGGGAGATGGCGACGCCGCCGCGACAGTAGTTGCCGGTCGACGGCCACACCGCGCGGTGCACGGTGGGGTCGAGCTCGCCGGTCACGATCCGCGGCGCCAGGCAGGCGTACGCCGCCAGGACCTTGTGCGCCCGGATCATCGGGAAGCGGTCGCCGAGCAGCACCACGATGCGGGCGTCGACCCCGGTCAGCGACCGCGGCAGGACGACGTGCACCGGCAGCGGCGCCAGGTCGGTGCGTGCCTGGTCGTTCCACCAGTGCACCCGGAACAGGTTGAGCGGGTGGGCGTCGTCGGGCTTGACCCCGGCCAGCCGGGCCCGCACCGACCGCGGGATGGACGCAGGCCTGGCCAGCTGCGCGAACGTCGGCAGCAGCACGCCCGCCGCCCGCAGCCGCTCGACCGTGTGCCCGTACGCCGAGGGGTCGACCACCCGACCATCCGCTCCCGGCAGCCTCATCACGTTCTCCCATCAACCCATCGTGAGCGCCATCACGGCCTTCTGGCCGTGCAGGCGGTTCTCGGCCTGGTCGTAGACGACCGACCGCGCGCCGTCGATGACCTCGTCGGTCACCTCCACCCCCCGGTCGGCCGGCAGCGGGTGCATGAACACCGCGTCGTCACCGGCCAGTGCCATCCGCCGCGCGTCGGTGACCCAGGAGCGGTACCGGTCGATGAGGCGCTTCCCCTCGTCCGCGTCGGTCGTGGTGAGCAGCGCGCCCCAGCTCTTGGCGTAGACCACGTCGGTGCCACGGATGCCCTCGTCGAAGTCGTGCATCACCTCGAAGCCGACGTGCGCGCGGTGCGCGTTCTCCTTCGCCTGCTCGACGATCCCCGGCATGAGCGGGAACTCAGGCGGGTGGACCAGCCGGACGTTCATGCCGTACCGCGGCAGCAGGGTGACCAGGCTCTGCGGCACGCTGATCGGCTTCTGGTAGCTCGCGGCGTAGGCCCAGCTCACCGTTGCGGTGCGGCCGCGCGGGTCCCCGAACTGCTCGACGATGGT
>DASVBJ010000134.1:0-4199 GCA_036375895.1 Actinomycetes bacterium
GCAGTCGACCTGGACGGTGACCGGCCACACCGACCGGATCCAGCCCCGCGCCGCGTCGAGGTCGGCGCCGGGGGCGACGGCGCACACCACGCGCACGCCGTGTCGCCCGCTGCTCTCGTCGCGGACTTGGAGCACGGGCACCGGCGCTCCGTCGACCGGGGCGTAGTCGAGGTACCGGCGCTGGCTGCCGACGTGAGACGCGCTGCCGACCTGAGACGCATGGAACAGGTGGTGCACGAGGTCGTCGACCGGTACGCCGAGCGGGACCTCGGTGATGACCAGCTGCCCCGGTTCCGCGACGACGGTGCAGCCCAGCGTCAACCGGGCACGTCGGCCGGCGAGGAGCCCGGCGATGTTCCCCTCGACCGTTCCGCCAGTGGGCATGGCCGGGGGACCGGCGTCCGCGACGCCGGTGGCCAGCGCCTCGAGTACCCGGGCGGGCGCGAACGGCGGCACCGGGCCGTCACCGTAGAGCGAGCCCTCGACCAGCCCGAGCGGGACGGGGCCGACCTCGCCGCGTTCGGCCGCGAGCGCGAGCGCGCCGACCCGGGACAGCCGGACCTCGGTGTACCGCGCGTCGGCGGCCGGATCGCCCTGCTGCGAGCCCCAGTTGCCGCGACGGTCGAGCAGTGGCAGGTGCAGGCGCCACGGCGCACCGAGGTCCTGCAGGAGCGGGTAAGCGTACCGGGGCCCGAGCCCTTGCTCGCGTTCGAGAATCTCCAGCACCCGGGTGGTCGGGCGGTGTCTTGCCCCCGACGTACCACCGACCTCGGCGGTGGCGGCGAGGACTGCGACCGCCAGAGGCCCGAGCCCGGTCCGGGCACTCATGCCGCAACCCCCACGCCCGGACGCTAGCAGCGAGAGCGGCCGCGGGGCGGGTATGGCCAGCCGGAGGGGTCAGTCCGCGTGCTCGCGGTCGGACGGGTCGAGCCCCGGCGCATCGGCCGACGTGCCCTGCGCCCGCTCGGGCGGCTGCGCGTTGGTCACGTGACGCTCCCGCCGCAGCCGGTCCTGCTCCTCGATGTCGGTGAGCTCGCGATCGCGCGCACGCGGGTCCTCGCCCTGGGCCGGGTAGGTGTAGCGGTCCTCGCTCATGAGTCCCGCTTACCCGGGGTAGGAGCGGCACATGCCGGATCTCGACATCGCCGCCTCCGACGCCCACGTGTACGACGTGACGATCACCGCCGACGACGGCACCACGACCAGCCACCGCGTCACGGTTCCCGGGCGCCTGCTCGCCGACCTCGGCCTCACCGACGCACAGGAGCCGACGCTGGTGCGCGCGTCGATGGTCTACCTGCTCGAGCGGGAGCCGCCGGGCTCGATCCTGCCGGCGTTCAGCCTCGACGACATCTCCCGGTACTTCCCCGACTACCCCACCGAGATCTCGACCCGGCTCTGACCCGCCGTACCCTCTTGCCCGTGAGCACCGCCGCCGACCTGGCCACGACCGCAGCGCGGTCGGTGCCGGTCGACCTGCCCGGCGGCCTGCTCGATCGGCTGCCCGAGCCGGCCGGCGCCCTGGCCTGGGTGCGTGACGGCGAGGGGCTGGTGGCCTGGGGGGAAGCCGCCCGGCTGGAGGTGAGCGGCCCCGACCGGTTCACCCGGGCCCGTGACTGGTGGCGCGCGCTGGTCGGGTCGTGGTCGGTGGAGGACGAGGTCCGCGTGCCCGGCAGCGGACCGGTGGCCTTCGGCAGCTTCACCTTCGACGACGGCCCCGGCCGGTCGGTGCTGGTGGTGCCGCAGGTGGTGCTCGGTCGGCGCGCCGGGCAGAGCTGGCTGACGACCGTCGGGGACGTGCTGCGGCCGTCGGCCCCGAGGCCGGTCCACCGGCCGTCCGGCCTGCGCTACGCGGCGGGCGAGATGTCCGTCACGGCGTTCCGCCACGCGGTCGCCGAGGCCGTCACCCGCATCCGCCGGGGCGACCTCGCCAAGGTGGTCCTGGCGCACGACCTGGTGGCCACCGCGGACGCGGACCTCGACCCGCGCTTCCTGCTGTCGCGCCTCACCGCGCGCTACCCGGGTTGCTGGACCTACGCCGTCGACGGGCTGGTCGGCGCCACACCGGAGCTGCTGGTCAGCCGCCAGGGCGACGAGGTCCTGTCCCGCGTCCTGGCCGGCACGACCGCCCGGGGGGCGGACGCCGACGACGACCGGGCGCGCACGGCCGCTCTCATGGGCTCGACCAAGGACCGCGAGGAGCACCGCTACGCGGTCGAGTCCCTCGTCGACTCGCTGGCGCCGCACTGCGCCGACCTCTCGGTGCCGGCCACGCCGTACGTCCTGGAGCTCTCCAACGTCGCCCACCTCGCCACCGACGTGACCGGCACCCTCACGGACGGCGCCTGCTCGCTCGACCTGGCCGGCGCCCTGCACCCGACCGCGGCCGTCGGCGGCACACCCACCGACGCAGCCGTGCGCGCCCTGCGCGAGCTCGAGGGCATGGACCGCGGCCGCTACGCCGGACCGGTGGGCTGGGTGGACGCCGGGGGCGACGGCGAGTGGGGTCTGGCCCTGCGCTGCGCCCAGGTCGACGGCGGCACGGCCCGGCTGTTCGCCGGCTGCGGCATCGTCGCCGACTCCGACCCGGACGCCGAGGTGCTGGAGGCCCAGGCGAAGTTCGTCGCCGTCCGCGACGCCCTCGAAGGGGTCTGACCGGCTCAGCCCGCCAGCGCCGCTCCCACCGCACGGCGTACCCGGTCATGCAGCTCCCGGGCTCGGGACCGGTCCGTGCGCACCTCCACGACGCGCAGCCCGCGCCCCGGCGCGAGCGCCGAGACGAGCTCGCCGCGGCTGCCGGCCCGGGCGTACGCCGTGCCCGTGGCCGCGCAGAGCGCCGCGAGGTCCACCCCGTGCGGTGTCCCGAACACCCGCTCGAACACCGCGGCGTGCTCCGGCGCTCCCTGCTCCAGCAGGCCGAAGATGGCCCCTCCGTCGTCGTTGTTCACGACGACGGTGAGGTCCGGTCGGGGCTCGCCCGGCCCGATCACCAGGCCGTTGCCGTCGTGCAGGAAGGTGAGGTCGCCGACCAGGGCGTAGCCGGCGCCGCCGTGCGCCAGCGCGGCGCCGACCGCGGTCGACACCGTGCCGTCGATGCCGGCGGCACCGCGGTTGGCGAGCAACCGCACGCCGTCCCGCGGCGCGGCGAAGAGGTCGACGTCGCGGATCGCCTGCGAGGAGCCGAGCACGAGCAGTGCGTCCGCCGGGACGGTCGCGACGACGTCGCGGGCCACGGTCGCGCCGGACAGGCCGGTGCCGTCGAGCACGGCGGTGACGGCGGCCCGCGCGCGGCGGTCGGCGTCGGCCCAGGACCCCAGCCAGCCCTGGTCCCGGAGCGATTGGCGGGCGGGCAGCGGCAGCGACGCGAAGAACCGCGACGCCGTCGACGTCGGGTCGGGCCGGGTGCCGACGGTGTCGACGACCCAGTGGTCCCGGGCGTGCCGCAGCAGCGACGCGACGGCCCGGCTCAGCGTCGGCCGGCCCACGACCAGGGCCAGGTCGGGCACGTGGGCCGCGGCGAAGCCGGCGTCGGACAGCAGCCACCCGTAGCCGCCCAGAGCGCCGCCGCAGCGGCCACCGCTGGACGGCTCGGCGAGCACCGGCCAGCCCAGGTCGGCGGCGAGTGCGTGCGCCTGCCCCGCCAGCCCGGCCGCACCGTCCGCCAGGACGACGACCCCTCGTGCCGGGAGGTCCTCGACGACGGGCCGCTCGCCGGGACCGCCCTGCCCGGACTCCTGCTCCAGGTCCGCTTCCGCGTCGCCGACGAGGTCGAGCGGCTCGACCCAGTGCTCGTCGCCGGAGGGGGTCAGCGGCTCGCGCAGCCCGAGGTTGACGTGCACCGGGCCGGACCGCGTCGCGGCCAGCGCCTCCGCCACGAGCGCCCGCCACCCGGCGACCTGGCCGAGCCTCCCGGTGGCCGGCGGCACGTCGACCTGCCAGGACACGGCCGAGCCGAAGAGCCCGACCTGGTCGATGGTCTGGTTCGCGCCGATGCCTCGCAGCTCCGGCGGCCGGTCGGCGGTCAGGGCGATCAGTGGCACCCGCGCATGGAAGGCCTCCACGACGGCCGGGTGCAGGTTGACGGCGGCCGTGCCCGACGTCGTCACGACCGGCACCGGGCGGCCGGAGGCCTTCGCGAGGCCCAGCGCCAGGAAGCCCGCGGTCCGCTCGTCGATGCGCACGTGCAGCCTCAGCCGGCC
>DASVBJ010000179.1:0-8137 GCA_036375895.1 Actinomycetes bacterium
GCGGAACTGGGGGCCGTTGAACGCCCCTGAGCTCCGCCACTTGCCGCCCGCCCCGGCAACCGCCGCGACCCGGCCGCCCGCTGGCGGGAAGACGCACCGCACCCCCGCCAGGCCACCCCGCACCGGCCAAGCCGCGGAGCTGGGGGCCGTTGAACGCACCCCGGTTCCGCCACTTCCGCCACTTGCCGCCCGCCCCGGCAACCTCCGCGACCCGGCCGCCGGTCGGCGGGGAAGACGAACCGCACCCCCGCCAGCCACCCCGCACTGGCCAAGCCGCGGAGCTGGGGGCCGTTGAACGCCCCTAGGCTCCGCCACTTGCCACCCGCCCCGGCAACCTCCGCGACCCGGCCGCCCGCTGGCGGGGAAGACGAACCGCACCCCCGCCAGGCCACCCCGCACCGGCCAAGCCGCGGAGCCGGGGGTCCTTGAACGCCCCCACGCTCCGCAACCTGCCACGGAGCTACAGCAGCTCTGGCAAGTCGCGGCCGGCTCAGACGAGCGGGTCGTCGCTGCCGTAGGGCCGCAACCGAAGCGTGCGCGCGTCGCGCTCGACGATCCAGCCGGCCCACGCGCACAGCGTCTCCACGTCGTCGACGCCCGCCCGCAGGTACCGCCCGCTCAGGTCGTCGAGGCGCCCCGCGGCGATGGCGACCACGAGGTCGACCACCCGCTCCGGCGGGGTCCACTCGTGGTCGGCCACGTTCGCGTGCATGGCCATCCCGGTGCTCATCGCGGTACGGACCAGGCCGGGTGCGACCTCGAAGGTCCGTACGCCGTGCTGCGCGCCCGCGGCGGCCACCGACCCGGACATCCGCATCAGGGCCGCCTTCGAGGCCGCGTAGGCGCTGTAGACCGGGCCGTCACGCAGCGCCAGGCCGCTGTTGACGTCGACGACACGGCCTCCGCCGCGGGCCACCATCGTCGGCAGCACCGCCCGGCACATGAGGAACGGGCCCTTGAGGTTGGCCTCGACGACCGCCCACCACTCCTTGGCGTCGGCCTCCCAGAGCGGGACCTCGTCGCGCTCGATGCGCCCGGCGTTGTTGACGAGAAGGTCGACGGGCCCGAGGTCACGGGCGACCGTCTCGACCGCGGCCACCACCTCGTCGGGCACGGTCACGTCGGCAGCGAGCGCGACTGCCCGGCCACCCGCCCGGGCCACCTCGCGCAGCGTCGCGTCGAGGCGGGTGCGGTTGCGCCCGACGAGACCCACCGCCGCACCCGCCCGCGCGAGTCCGACCGCCAGGTCGTGGCCGATGCCACCCGACGCGCCGGTCACCAGCGCCACCTGGCCGTGCAGCAGTCGCGGACCGCCCGCGTCCGTCACGCTCACACTCCCCGCTGCACGGCACCCGTGCGTCGGGCCGCCTCCGCCACGGCGGCCGCCCGCGCCGCGCTGACCTCGTCGGCCGTCAGCGTGCGGTCCGGGGCGCGGAACCGCAGCGAGTAGGCCAGGGACTTGCGGCCCTCACCCACCTGGTCGCCGGCGTACAGGTCGAACAGTCGCAGCGACTCGAGCAGCTCACCGGCACCGTCACGCAGCGCCGCCTCGACGTCCGCGGCGGGAACCTTGTCGTCGACGAGCAGCGCCACGTCCTGGGTGGCGACCGGGTAGGTCGACAGAGCCGGCGCGGCCACCGGCCGGTCGACCGCGCCGAGCAGGTCGAGCTCGAGCTCCATCGCCGCCGTCCGCGGCGGCAGGTCGAGCCCCTCCAGGACCCGGGGGTGCAGCTCACCAGCGTGGCCGACGAGCCGCCCCTCGACCAGCAGCGCCGCGCACCGGCCCGGGTGCCACGGCGCGTGCTCGTCGGAGCGGACCTCCAGCGCGACGCCGGCCTGGCGGGCGACCGTGCGCGCCGCCTCCACGGCGTCCGCCCAGGACGCCACGCGGCCCTGCCCCCACCACCCGTCCGGCTCGCGGTGGCCGGCGAGCACCAGGCCCACCCGCCACGGCTGGGCGGGCAGCGCGGCGTCGAGCGCGGCCAGCTCCTCGACGCTGGGCCGGCGGTCGACCGGGAGCCGCGGCGCGACCCGCGCCGGGCCGTCGCCCGGGCGGAACACCAGGCCCACCTCGAACAGGCCGACGTCGTGGGTGCCCCGGCCGATGTTGCGCCGCAGCGCGGCCAGCAGGCCCGGCAGCAGCGTCGTGCGGAGCAGCGGCGCCTCGTCCGACAGCGGGTTGGCGAGCCGCAGGGCCCGCCGCCGGGCGTCGTCTCCCGGCAGCAGCAGCGCGTCGAGCTCGTGCTCCCCGACGAACGGGTAGCAGGGTGCCTCCACGTAGCCCGCGTGAGCCAGGGCCTGCCCGATGCGGCGGCGCAGCCGCTGCTCGAAGGTGAAGCCCCTCCCGGCCGGCGCCACCGGCAGCAGCGACGGCACCGAGTCGTAGCCCTCGAGCCGGATGACCTCCTCGTCGAGGTCCGCGGGCTGGGACAGGTCGGGCCGCCAGGTCGGCGGCGTGACGGCCAGCCTGCCGTCGTGCTCCTCGACCTGGCAGCCGACCGCGCGCAGAGCGCGGACGACGTGGTCGGCCGGGATCGGCATGCCGGCGGTCCGCTCGGGCCGCTGCGGGTCCAGCTCGATGCACCGCGACGGCCGCGGCTGCTCCGCGCCCGAGGACCCGACGTAGGCGGCGCCGCCGAGCTCGACGAGCAGCCGGACCGCGCGCGCGGACGCGACCGGCGGCAGGTCCGGGTCGACGCCGCGCTCGAACCGCTTGGACGCCTCGCTCGGCAGCTTGTGCCGGCGGGCCGTGCGGGCGATGCCTCCGGGGGTGAAGTGGGCGGCCTCGATGACCAGCTCCGTCGACCTCGGCGTGATCTCCGTGGCCAGACCGCCCATCGTGCCGGCCAGGCCGATCGCCCCGGTGTCGTCGGCGATCACGACGTCGTCGCCGTCGAGCCGACGGGTGACGTGGTCGAGCGTCTCGAGGCGCTCGTCCGGCCTGGCCCGGCGTACGGCCACGGCGCCCTGCAGGGTGCCGCGGTCGAACGCGTGCAGCGGCTGGCCGAGCTCGAGCATGACGTAGTTGGTGACGTCGACCGCGAGCGACACCGGGCGCATGCCGCACAGCACGAGCCGGCGCTGCATCCACTCCGGCGAGGTGGCCGCCGGGTCGAGCCCGCTGACCGTCCGCAGCACGAAGCGCTCGGCGGCGCTGGGGTCGTCGATGCGGCAGGGGTGGCCGGCGCCGTCGATGTCGGTCACCTCGCCGGGGCGCGGCTCGGCCGGGTCGCGGAACGCCACGTCGTACGCCGTGGCCGCCTCCCGGGCGAGCCCCCGGATCGACAGGCAGTAGGCACGGTCCGGCGTCACCGCGACGTCGAGCACCTCGTCGCGCAGGCCCAGCTCGGCGACCGCGTCGACGCCGAGCGGCCGCTCACCCTCGAGCACGAGGATGCCTGCATGGTCGTCGCCGAGCCCCAGCTCACGGGCCGAGCAGATCATGCCGTCGCTCACGTGGCCGTAGGTCTTGCGCGCCGCGATGGCGAAGCCGCCCGGCAGGGAGGCGCCGGGCAGCGCGACGACGACCAGGTCGCCGACGGCGAAGTTGAGCGCACCGCACACGATGCCGCGCGGCTCCGGCTCGCCGACGTCGACCGAGCACCACCGCACGGTCTTGCCGTTCTTGTGCGTCTCCTCGTCGAAGGAGAGCACCCGGCCGACCAGCACGGGACCGGTGATCTCGGCCGCGGGGTCGTGCACGGCCTCGACCTCCAGACCGGCGCGCACCAGCCGCTCGGCCAGCTCGCGCCCGGTCACCCCGGGCGGCAGCTCGGCGTACTCCCGCAGCCACGACAGGGGGGCGCGCATCAGATCTCCGTCCCGAACGGGAGGGTGAACCGCACGTCACCCTCGACCATGTCGCGCATGTCCGCGGCGCCGTGCCGCGACATGAGCGTGCGCTCCAGCCCCATGCCGAACGCGAACCCGCTGTAACGCTCGGGGTCGATGCCGCAGGCAACCAGCACCCGGGGGTTGACCATGCCGCAGCCGCCCCACTCGACCCAGCCCTCCGACGAGCAGGTGCGGCAGGGCCGGTCCGGGTTGCCGACCGACTCGCCGTGGCAGATCCAGCAGCGCAGGTCCATCTCCGCGCTCGGCTCGGTGAATGGGAAGTACGACGGGCGCAGCCGCGTGACGATGTCGTCGCCGAACATGGCCCGGGCGAAGTTCTCCAGGGTGCCGCGCAGGTGGGCCATCGTGATGCCCTCGTCGACGACGAGACCCTCGACCTGGCTGAACACCGGGGTGTGGGTCGCGTCCAGCTCGTCCGGGCGGTAGACCCGGCCCGGGCTCACCGCGTAGATCGGCGGCGTGCGGCGCAGCATGGTCCGGATCTGCACCGGCGAGGTCTGCGTGCGCATCACCACCCCGGACTCGTCGGACCCGATCCAGAAGGTGTCCTGCGCGGACCGGGCGGGGTGGTCGGGGCCGATGTTGAGGGCGTCGAAGTTGAACCACTCGGCCTCGATCTCGGGGCCCTCGGACCACTCGTAGCCCATCGCCGCGAAGAGCTCGGCGACCCGCTCCTGGATCATCGTGAGGGGGTGCCGGGAGCCGTGGGGGGCGCGGTCCCACGGCAGGGTCACGTCGACCGCCTCCTCGACGAGCACCCGCTCGTCGCGGGCGGCCTCGAGCTCGGCCTGCCGAGCGGCCAGCGCCTCGCTGACCGCTCGGCGGGCGCTGCCCACCCGCTTGCCGGCGTCGGCCCGCGCCGCGGGCGGCAGGGCCCCGATCTCGCGGTTGGCGAGAGCCAGCGGCGAGCGGTCGCCCGCGTGCTCGAGGCGCACCTGCTTGAGGGCGTCGAGGTCGGCGGCGGCTGCGATGGCGGCGAGGGCGGCGTCGCGGGCGCGCTCCACCTCGTCGGCGTTCAAGGGCGTCACCTGCACGGGGTCGTAGGACTTGTTGGGTGCGGACACGGCTGCTCCGTAACCGGGCGGGGTCGGTCGCCGCCCGAGTCTAGGCGTGACGGCACGGCGAGCCTGCGCCGCGCCAGGGGGCCGGGGCGCCCGCCGGACCTGGCTCAGTCGAGGAACTCAGGGGTGCCGGCGGGCAGCACGAATCGGAACCGCGCTCCCCCGCCGGGTGCCTGGCCGACCTCGATGCGGCCGCCGTGGGCCTCGACGAGCCCGCGCACGATGTAGAGGCCGAGCCCGGTGCCGCCGCGGCGGCCGGACCGCCAGAACCGGGTGAAGACGCGGTCGTGCAGCTCGGGAGGGATGCCTGGCCCCTCGTCCATCACTGTCACCGCCACACCGTCGGAATCGGGCTCCACCACGATGGTGACGGCGCCGGTGCCGTGCCGCACCGCGTTTTCCAGCAGGTTGGCCACCACCTGGTCGAGCTTGTCGGCGTCGGCCCACAGCTCGGTCAGGCCGGGCGAGACCCGGACGTCGAAGCGGCTCTGGCGCTCCCCGGCCGCGACCATGCCGGCAACGTGCCGCTCGACGACCGAGGGCAGGTCGACGACCTGGCGGCGCACCGTGAGCCGGCCGGAGTCGATGCGGGCGATGTCGAGCAGCTCGCTGATGAGGCGCGTCACCCGGTCGGCGTCGGCGTTGACCGTCTCCAGCATGAGCCGCTTCTGCTCGTCGCTGAAGCGATCCCACTTGGCGAGCAACGTCGCGGTGAACCCCTTGACGCTGGTCAGCGGCGACCGCAGCTCATGCGCGACGGTGGACACCAGCTCGGCGCGGCTGAGCTCCTCGCGGGCCCGGTGGTGGGTGCCGCGCAGCGCGACCACGACCCGGCAGGTGCGCCCCGTCTCGTCGCGCACGTAGCGCGAGGACACGAGGACCTCCCGGCCGCCGGGAAGCAGCAGGTTGCGCTCGGGATGGCCGGTGGTCGTCCGCAGCCCGGTGTAGGGGGCGGCGCACGGCCACCACGGCCGGCCGTCGAGCCCCTCCAGCGGCAGGGCATCCTCCAGGTCCTTGCCGAGCGCCGCGTCGACGGACAGACCGGTGATGCGCTCGGCGGCCCGGTTGAACACCACGATGCGGGCGTGCTCGTCCGCGACGACGAGCCCGTCGGGGAGCTCGTCGTACGAAATCAGCGGATCCCGCCCCCTTGCCACGTGCCGAGCCTACCCATCGGAGCCGTCAGGTCGAGCCCTGGCGGGCGGCCCGCCGCTGCGCCGAGGCCGAGGCGTAGAGGCAGACGGCGGCCGCGGTGGCGAGGTTCAGGCTCTCCGCACGGCCGTGGATGGGCACCCGTACGACCTCGTCGGCGAGCGCGAGCGTCGCCTCCGGCAGGCCCCACGCCTCGTTGCCGAACACCCAGGCGGTGGGGCCGTCCAGCAGCCCCTCGTCCGCCGCCGAGTCGAGGTCGCGCGTGCCGCGGCCGTCGGCGGCGAGCAGGCGCAGGCCGGCGGACCGCAGGGCCGGCAGGGCCTCTTCCACGGCGACCCCGGCCACCACCGGCAGGTGGAACAGGCTGCCCGCGGAGGCCCGGACGCACTTGCCGTTGTACGGGTCGACGCTCGCGCCGGCCAGCACGACGGCGTCGGCCCCCGCAGCGTCTGCCGTACGGATGACCGTGCCGGCGTTGCCGGGGTCGCGCGCGTCGGCGAGGACGGTGACCAGGCGGGGCTGGCCGGCGAGCACCGCGGCCAGCGGCTGGTCGAGGAAGGCGCACACGGCCACCACGCCCTGCGGGGTGACCGTCTGGCACAGGGTGGTCATGACCTCGCCGCTGACGAGGTGCACGTCGACGCCCTGGGCTCCGGCGAGCGTGAGCATCTCCCGGTGGCGGGCGGCCGCGTCGCGGGTCGCAAACACCTCCAGGGCAGCGCCCGGCGAGGCAAGGGCCTCGCGCACGGCCTGCGGACCCTCGGCGAGGAAACGTCGCTCGCGGGCCCGGAACGCGCGCTTGGCGAGCCGCTTCGCGGCCTGCACCCGCGGGGACCGGGTCGAGGTCAGCTCAGCGCTCGCCAAGGGTCTTCTCCTCCGAGACGCCAGGCTCTCCGCACGAAGATCCGTGCGGAGAGCCTGGCAACTCGCTCGGGTGGGCTCAGGCGGCCGGGGTGCTCGCCGGGACGGCGGCCTTGGCGACCTGGACCAGGGCGGCGAACGCCGTCGGGTCGTTGACGGCCATGTCGGCAAGGACCTTGCGGTCGACCTCGACGCCGGCGGCCTTGATGCCCTGGATGAAGCGGTTGTAGGTCATGCCGTTCGCCCGCGCCGCCGCGTTGATCCGCTGGATCCACAGCTGACGGAAGTCGCCCTTGCGCTTCTTCCGGTCGCGGTAGGCGTAGGTCATCGAGTGGAGCATCTGCTCCTTGGCCTTGCGGTACAGCCGCGAGCGCTGACCGCGGTAGCCGCTCGCCCGCTCGAGGACGACCCGGCGCTTCTTGTGGGCGTTGACCGCCCGCTTGACGCGTGCCACGTGTTAACTCCTTGGTGGGGCCGACGGCTACTTGCCGAGCAGGCGCTTGACCTTCTTGACGTCCGCGCTCGAGGTCTCGAGGTCCATCGCGAGTCGTCGGGTGCGGGTGGAGGGCTTGTTCTCCAGCAGGTGCCGGCGGTTGACCTGCTGGCGCATGACCTTGCCGGAGCCGGTCAGGCGGAAGCGCTTCTTGGTCCCGCTGTGCGTCTTGTTCTTCGGCATCGCGCCGTCTCTCCTCGTCGTACGCCTCCCGGCGGGTGCCGGGCGGCGGTGCGGTGGTGGTGCTCTGGCGGGTCAGGCCTGGACGGTCTGACCCGGCTGGTCTGCGGGGGCTTCGGCAGGTGCCGTCTGCTCACGACTTGCCCGAGCCGCCTCGGCACGCTCGGCCTTGTCGGCCGCGCGCTCCGCCTTGGCCTCGGCCTTCTTCTTGTGCGGACCCAGGACCATGATCATGTTACGGCCGTCCTGCTTGGGTGCGGACTCGACGAAGCCGAGGTCCTGCACGTCCGTGGCCAGCCGCTGGAGCAACCGGAAGCCGAGCTCGGGCCGGGACTGCTCGCGGCCGCGGAACATGATGGTGATCTTGACCTTGTCGCCCTGCTTGAGGAAGCGGACCACGTGACCCTTCTTGGTCTCGTAGTCGTGCGGGTCGATCTTCGGCCGGAGCTTCATCTCCTTGATGATCGTGTGCGCCTGGTTCTTGCGCGCCTCACGAGCCTTCATGGCCGACTCGTACTTGAACTTGCCGTAGTCC
>DASVBJ010000368.1:0-2680 GCA_036375895.1 Actinomycetes bacterium
CCGGACGACTGGGTGGCGCGGTGCGCGGCGAGTCCTCTGGTCGAGCCCGGCGGGCCTTTGCGGAGGGTCGGCTCGCGGCTCTGGCTGGCGCGGTACTGGGACCAGGAGGAGCAGGTCGCCCGCGAGCTACGTGAGCGGTGCGCGACGCCGCCGGACGACCTCGACCGCGACGTGCTGGCGGCCGGGCTGCACCGGCTGTTCGCCGCCGGCGACGGCGACCAGCGGGCCGCCGCGGAGAGCTGCGCGCCGAACCGCGTCAGCGTGCTGGCCGGTGGTCCCGGCACGGGCAAGACCACGACCGTGAGCCGACTGCTGGCCCTGCTGCGCGAGCAGCACCCGCAGTGGCGCATCGCGCTGGCCGCGCCGACCGGCAAGGCGGCGGCCCGGCTGGAGGAGGCGGTGCGGTCGTCGGCGTCGAAGTTGCCGGTGGCCGACCGCGAGCGGCTCGGCGAGCTGCCCGCCACGACGCTGCACCGGCTGCTCGGCTGGCGGCCGGAGTCGCGCAGCCGGTTCCGTCACGACCGCACCAACCGGCTGCCGGTCGAGGTGGTCGTGGTCGACGAGGCGTCGATGGTGTCGCTGACGCTGATGGCCCGGCTGCTCGAGGCGCTCCGGCCGGCGACCCGGCTCGTGCTGGTGGGCGACCCGGACCAGCTGGCGTCCGTCGAGGCCGGGGCGGTGCTCGGGGACCTCGTCGACGCGGCCGCCGCCCGGCGTACAACGTCTGTGGCAATCGCCCCGCTGACGACCAACCGGCGGTTCGCGGCGACCAGCGGCATCGCCCGGCTGGCGGCCGCGGTGCAGGAGGGCCGCGGCGAGGACGCGCTGGCGGTGCTCGTGTCGGCCGACGCGCCGGAGGTCGAGCTGGTCGAGGTGGCCGACGACGCGCCGGTGTCACCGGCACAGCTCGGGGGTCTGCGCGCCGACGTCGTGGCCAGCGGCACCGCGCTGCTCGACGCGGCCGAGCGGGGCGACGGAGCCGGCGCGCTGGCGGCGCTCGACTCGCACCGGTTGCTCTGCGCCCATCGCCGCGGCCCGCGCGGCGTGCAGCACTGGAGCGCGCTCGCCGCCCGGTGGGTGGCCGATGCGCACCCGGTCGCGGTGCGGCCGGACGGGCGGTACGCCGGGGAGCCGCTGCTGGTGACCGCCAACGACTACGACGTCGGGCTCTACAACGGCGACACCGGCGTGGTGGTGGACGACGGGCACGGCGGGCTGGTGGCCGTTTTCGGCCGCGGCGGCGCGCCGATCGAGGTGCCGCTGGTGCGGCTCGGCGCGGTGCGGTCGCTGCACGCGATGACCGTGCACCGCAGCCAGGGCAGCCAGTTCGACCGGGTCACGGTCATGCTGCCGCCGGCCGGGTCGCCGCTCGGCACGCGGGAGACGCTGTACACCGCGGTGACCCGGGCGAAGGCGCACGTGCGGGTGGTCGGTTCGCCCGCGGCGTTCGTCGAGGCGGTGGGACGGCCAGCCGCCCGCGCGACCGGGCTGCGGGAGCGGTTGTCCGTTCCCACGTGACCCCACTGGCGGTCGCCCGGGGGCCACGAACGTGTCCACAGGCTGGCTTCGGCCGCCGTTCATCCACAGTCTGAGCCGCAGGTCCGCCAATGGGCGCACCCGGCCGCAAGGCTGGACGACATGGACCACGATCCCCTTGGTGAGGCCCCGTGGGCGGCGATCGCGGCGCGTGTGCGCAAGGCGGGCGCCCTGTCACCGGAGGCGCTCGTGCGCGCGGCAGGGATCAACGGCCCCAGGCGCCAGGCCGTGGAGCAGGTCATGAGCCTGACGTACGACGGCCCGACGCTGGTAGGCCTACCGGGCGGCGACGTGAGTCACCTGGTCCACGTCTTCGACCGCTGCTGGCTCACCCAGCGGGTCCGCTCGCCGACGCGGCGACGCACCGATCTGTGGGTCACTTCGGCGCTGGCGCCGCTCGTGACCGCCCTCGTCGAGGCGCCGATCCCCTTGGCATCCGGCGACGGCGCCGCCGCGATGAGCGACCATCTCTTGCCCGCGGTGGTCGGGCCACCCGGTTGGCTGCCGGAGGTCGCAGCCGGCGGGCTCGTCGCCCTGCGACTCGTGGAAGGCCGGCTCGAGGTACGCGCGGTGGACGAACCCTGCACCTCGCTCAAAGCGCAGCAGAACATCCGCGAGCTGGTCGGGCGTCACTACATGAACGAACGGTGGTACGTCGAGGACGAGCACGCGACCCGCTTCACCCTCACCCGGGCTCTGGCCAGCGCGGTGTTGGAGGTGCCCGAGCTGCTGCGCACCCCGATCGAGCCGTTGGACGAGCTCTTGCTCGACCCGCTGCAGGAGCAGCACCGGCACCTCTTCCGCGACTTCGCCGCCTGCCATCAGATGGAGAGCGTGTCCTTCTCTGTGCACGCCATGCCCGTCGCCCTGGAGATGGAGCTGCGTCGCCGGGCCGAGCTCTTCGGCATGAGCGTGGACCAATACGTGATCGCGATCCTCGGGCACCTGGCATGGCGGACGCCGTTCGCCGAGGACATGGAGCCCTGGGAGGGCTGGACACCGCCAGAGGAAGCTCCTGTCGTGCCGCTGCGACCGAGCGAGAAGGAGGGCACACTCTGAGTGTGGACCCGCTCGGCAGCCCACGCGCGCCGATCCTGGCTGAGCCGCTCGAGTCGTTGGCGGCATACCTGGAGCTGTTCGCCAA
>DASVBJ010000236.1:0-2910 GCA_036375895.1 Actinomycetes bacterium
CAGGTCATGAGCTCCAGCGCACAGCCCCGGCTTGCTGGACGGCAACCCTCCACCGCGGTGGGGTGCTCCGGGTGAGGACCTGGTCGCAGGCGAGGTGCCTGCGGCAAGCGCGGGCTCGAGCTGTCTCGGGTCCCTGAACCCGAGGAGCCGACATGGCAGCCCCAGCGCCGACCCTCGTCCGTCGCACCCCGGTCCCGGAGAGCAGGCAGCAGGAGCGGCGGGCCGCGCCGCGCCCGGCGCCCGCGCCGGCCCCCGCGCCGCGCCCGGCGTCCGCGCCGGCCTCCTCGCCGTGGTCGGTGCGCCCGGCCGACCGGCGGCCCGTCGCCGCGGTCCGGCTGCCCGGCCGGCGCCTCGCGGCGACACGCGACGCACTGCGCGACGCCGGGTTCGAGGTGCACGACATCCTCAGGCGCGAGACCGGGCCCGCCCCGTGCGTCCTGGTGCTCGAGCTGCCGGCGTCCGGCGAGGACGCCGCGCGGCTGCTCGAAGCCGGCGCGCGCGGACCTGGCCGGGTGCTGCTCGTGACCGACCGCGGCCAGGTCCCGCCGGCCGCCCGACGCGCCGGGCTGGACGAGGTCGTCGAGCGTGACTGCCACCCGCTCCAGGTGGCCGGGGCCGCGCTGCGGGTCAGCGGTGCCCCCGAGTGGTTGATCGCGCGGTGGTGCGGGTCGGCGTTCGAGGAGCTGCCGGCCCGCTAGTTGAAGCGACCGGCTCGCCTAGCCCAGGAACCTCAGGTGGCGTCGCGGTCGTGGGCCATCTGCAGGTCCGCGTTCCCGGTCTCGCCGCCCCGGCCACCGCCGCGCACCAGGGCCCGCCACTGCTGCGGGCTCCAGTCAGCCGGCTGGGTCGTGCGCAGGAAGTGCCGCAGCACCCTCGCGAACCGTTCGGGGTCGGAGTGGTGGGGGAAGTGGCCGGCCCCGTCGAAGACGTGCAGGTGACTGCCCGGCATGGCCTCGTGGGCGACGTGGGCGTGGCTCAGCGGGACGATCGTGTCGTGTGAGCCCCACACCAGCAGGGTGGGCATCCCGGCAGCGAGGTAGCAGCGGTCCAGCATGGTGACGACCTGGCCGCGCCAGTCGACGACCGACTTGAGCGTGCGCCCGAAGGCCGCCAGGGCCTGCTGGTCGGGGAAGGACTCGGCGATGCGCAGGCACTCCCGCGCGTCGTCGCCGAGGGCGGCATCGACCCGGCCGAGCACCCGGGTGCCGGTGCGCAGCTGCCAGCGGACCGTGGGCAGCCGCAGCAGGTTCAGCGCCAGCTCGGCGCCGGGCAGCGACAGCCCGCGCAGCAGCGGGTTGACCTGGCGGGCGACACCGCCGGCACTCACCAGCACGAGCCGTTCGGTGCGCTCGGGGAACTGGTAGGCGAACTGCATGGCCACGCCCCCGCCGAACGAGTGGCCGACGACCGTGACCCGCTCCACGTCGAGCACGCCGAGCAGGTCACGCATGCCGTTGGCGTAGGCGGCGACCGAGTAGTCGGCGCGCGGCTTGTCCGACGCGCCGTGGCCGAGCAGGTCGGGTGCGATGACCAGGTGGTCCTGCGCCAGCCGGGGGATGAGGTCGGCCCACGCCAGCGAGCTGTCGCCGATGCCGTGAAGCAGCAGGACCGCGGGGCCGTGACCGGCCACCCGGTAGGCGCGGCGGTAGCCGTGGATGGTGTGGAACCGCAGGTGCACGCCGGGCGGCCCCTCGGCCGGGACCGCCGACAGGCGGCGTCGCCCCTCGATGCTGCTCGCCATGCCCCCGATGCTGCCACGCGGGCAGCCCCCGCGCGCCCGGTCGCCGGGAGCATGCGGGACATCCCATGACGAAGGCGGCAGCCGTCCCGGCCGGCGAGCCCCGGACCCGCTGCGGATCTCCCGGCCACGACGAGACCCGCCGGACGACCTTGTTCAGGCCGCCCGGCGGGTGGTCATGGGGGTGCCGGCGTCAGTAGCGCATGAAGTCCTGGACGGCGTACCAGCGGCCCGAGGAGCTGCGGACCGCGCCGAGCCCGATGTAGCGGAACCTCGGGTTGAGGATGTTCGCCCGGTGGCCCGCGGAGGCCATCCACATCGCCATCATCCGGTCGGCGGACACGTTGCCGTACCCGATGTTCTCCCCGACCAGGGTCGCGTGGCAGTTGCGCAGGATCGGGTACAGCGACTGGTGGTAGAGGTAGCCCTTGCGGAGCAGGTTGACCGCCCAGCGCTCGGCGTACCCGTCCACGCAGTAGCCGACCCGCAGCTTCACCAGGCCGCGGCGGGCGCGCTCCAGGTTGACGAGGTAGAGCAGCCGCGCCTCGTAGGTGTCGGTGGCGGTCGCGACGGTCTGCACGTCGCCGAGGGCCACCGGGGCGTCGGCGCGGCCGGCGGTCGACCCGCCGGGCGCCACCAGGGCGGTGGCGAGCAGGGCGGCGGCCAGCAGGGGGCCGGTCAGGCGAGCGAGCATGGCACGGCTCTCTCCGTGTGAGGGACAACAGCCGCAGACCGGGCGGGTCGACGCGGCGGACCCACGGTAGGTGACGCTAGGAGAGCGAGTCAGCACTCACTGTCACGATTTGACCGTGCCATGGCGCACCCTTGGCACGGCTCACCCGAGCCTGGCCACCAGCGGCAGCGGCAGCAGGCGCATGGCCGCTGCGATCGGCACCCACGGCCACGCCGGCACCACCGCCTTGGCCGGCTCGCGCTCGATCCCGGCCGTCAGCGCCCGGCAGCCGGCCTCGGTGTCGACCATGAACGGGGTCTTCTTCACCCGCTCGTTCATCTCGGAGCGGATGTAGCCCGGGAAGATCGTGCTCACCACGATGCCGCTGCCGAGCACGTCGGCCCGGATGCCCTCGGCCAGCGCCGCCACCGCGGCCTTCGACGCGGCGTACGTGGTGAGGTTGCGTGGCTGCCCGCGCAGCGCGCTCACCGACGAGATG
>DASVBJ010000325.1:0-9105 GCA_036375895.1 Actinomycetes bacterium
TCGACGCGGCTCGGGCCGACGCGCTGCGGCTCGCCGAGGTGGCGGACCGGTGCAGCTCGTGGACCCGGGGCGCGACGGCGGTGTGGCTCCGCCGGGTCGGGCTGCCCGACCTCGAGCTGCCCTGGTCCAGCGACAGCGTTCCCGCGCCGTACGCGAGCACGCTGGCCGGTGACTGGCGCGGCGCGGCGGCCGCGTGGACGGAGCTCGGTTGCCCGTACGACGCGGCGCTGGCGTTGCTCGACTCGTCCGACGAGGAGGACCTGCGGGAGGCGCTGGGGCGCTTCGACGAGCTCGGGGCGGTCGCGACCGCGAGGCTGACCCGGCGCAGGATGCGCGGCCTCGGGCTCAAGGCCGTGCCGGCCGGGCCGCGGGCGACGACCCGGTCGCATGCCTTCGGGCTGACCCGCCGTGAGCAGGAGGTGCTCGGGCTGGTCTGCGCCGGGCTGGCCAACGCCGAGATCTCCCGCCGCCTGTTCATCTCCGAGCGGACCGTCGACCACCACGTCTCCGCGGTGCTGGGCAAGATGGGTGTCCGGTCTCGCGGGCTGGCCGCGACCGAGGCGCTCCGGCTGGGCCTGGTCGAGGTCCCGCCGGACCGGGCACTCCAAGATCAGGCCCTGCAAGATCAGGCACTGCCACGTCAGGCATTGCCAGACTAGGCACTCGCAGATTAGGCACCGCCGCGTCACAACCTGGGCACCGTTCCCGATTCGCGCTGACGCCACACGCTCCTACCGTCCGGTTGACCGCATCCACCGCGACACCGAGGAGCGCCCGATGCCACTGTTCATGGACGTCCATCACCTCGACGGCGGGGCTACCGCCGCCGACGTGGCCAAGGCCCACATGGCCGACCTGCAGACGCAGGGCAAGTACGACGTGCGCTACCTGCGCTACTGGGTGAACGAGGACCAGGGCAAGGTCTTCTGCCTGGTCGAGGCCCCGTCCGACGCCGCCGCGGCGACCGTGCACCGCGAGGCGCACGGCCTGGTCGCGGACGAGATCTACCAGGTGCAGGAAGGCTCCTGAGATGGCCGGGAAGCTGACTGCGAAGGTCCTGGTGCTGGGCGCTCTGGCACTGGCCCTGCCGGGTGTGGGGACGGCGAACGCCACCGCGGCCGACGACCCGGCGAGCGCGCGCGCCGCCACCGCGGGGTTCCACCGGATCGCCGCCGCCGAGGACGCCGGCTACGGGCTCTTCACCGACGCCGACGGCATCGCGTGCATCGACAAGCCGGGCAGTGGAGCGATGGGCGTGCACTTCGTGAACGGCGGGAACGTCGACGCCGTCATCGACGCCACCCTCCCCGAGGCGCTGATCTACGAGCCGACCCGCGACGGGCGGATGCGGCTGGTCGGCGTGGAGTACGTCGTCATCAAGGAGGTCTGGGACGCCACCCACACGTCCCGGCCGTCGCTGTTCGGGCAGCAGTTCGAGGAGACGGGCGCGGTCAACCGGTACGGGCTGCCGCCGTTCTACTCGCTGCACGCCTGGATCTGGAAGCACAACCCGGCCGGGATGTTGGCCGACTGGAACCCCGAGGTGAGCTGCGCCTACGCCTAGCGTCGGTTCGCTGGTGCCGCGCCCGGCCGGCTCGACGGCCGGGCGCGGCGCTGGAGCGAGCGCGCTGAGGATCGAGGCTAACTCTCGTCGCCGGGGTGCTGCTGGTAGCGCGCGAGGAACGCGCGCTCCTCGGGCGCCACCCGACGGGGACGCTGTTGGTCGAGGTCGTAGGGCACGAGCAGCGACGACGCCCGGGCGAACAGGGTGGACTCGTCGTGGACCTCGTAGTGGATCTCGAACGACGCGCCCTTGATCGCGCCCACCCACAGGTCGATGTCGACCCCGCGAGGGTGGTAGACGAGCGGCCGCTTGTACTCGATCTCGTGCCGGGCGACCAGCACGCCGGCGGACAGCGCCTGGGCGCCCATCTGGGCGCCCAGCCCGAACAGCATGTCGACGCGGGCGTCCTCGAGGTAGGTCAGGTAGACGACGTTGTTGACGTGCCCGTAGGCGTCCATGTCCGACCACCGCATCGGGCAGCGGAACGTGTGCCTCACGACGCGTCCTCGAGGTACCGGCTCCAGAACGCTCGCTCGTCGTCGTCCAGCGGACGACTGCTGTCCGTGGCGTAGTCGAAGGCGACGCAGACCGCGTCCACCCGGGCCACGACGTCTCCGCCCTGCGACATCTCCTGCCGCAGGGTGAAGGACTTGGTGCCGACCTTCACCACCCAGCTCTCGATCGGCAGCGACTCGTCGACCCGGTAGCGGACCTGGCGCAGGTAGTCGACGTCGAGGTGCACGAGGATCACCCCGCCGACGCCGCTGTCGTCACGCCGCGGCGCCTGCAGGCACAGTGCGATGCGCGCGTCCTCGATGAGCCCGAGCATCCGGGCGTGGTTGACGTGCCCGAGCATGTCCGGGTCCGACCAACGCAGCTGAGCACTGTGGTGGTGACGCATCGACCGGTCGTCAGCCGCGGGTGAGCTTGCGGTAGGTGGCTCGGTGCGGCCTCGCCGCGTCGGGGCCGAGCCGTTCGACCTTGTTCTTCTCGTAAGACTCGAAGTTGCCCTCGAACCAGAACCACTGCGAGTCGCCCTCGTAGGCGAGGATGTGCGTCGCCACCCGGTCCAGGAACCACCGGTCGTGCGACACGACGACGGCACAGCCGGGGAAGTCCAGCAGCGCGTTCTCCAGCGACGACAGCGTCTCGACGTCGAGGTCGTTCGTCGGCTCGTCCAGCAGCAGCAGGTTGCCGCCCAGCTTGAGCGTGAGCGCCAGGTTGAGGCGGTTGCGCTCGCCGCCCGAGAGCACCCCGGCCGGCTTCTGCTGGTCGGGTCCCTTGAAGCCGAACGCGGACACGTAGGCACGCGAGGGCATCTCCACGTGACCGACGTTGATGTGGTCGAGACCGTCGGAGACGACCTCCCACAGCGTCTTGTGCGGATCGATGCCGCCCCTGGCCTGGTCGACGTAGGCGATCTTGACGGTGTCCCCGACCTTGATCGAGCCCTCGTCCGGCTTCTCCTCGCCGATGATCATCTTGAAGAGGGTGGTCTTGCCGGCGCCGTTCGGGCCGATGATGCCGACGATGCCGTTGCGCGGCAAGGAGAACGACAGGTCGTCGATGAGCAGCCGCTCACCGAAGCCCTTACGGAGATGGTCGACCTCGACCACCACGTTCCCCAGCCGCGGGCCCGGCGGGATCTGGATCTCCTCGAAGTCGAGCTTGCGGGTCTTCTCCGCCTCGGCGGCCATCTCCTCGTAGCGCTGCAGACGGGCCCGGCTCTTGGCCTGGCGGCCCTTGGCGTTGGACCGCACCCACTCGAGCTCTTCCTTCAAGCGCTTCTGCCGCTTGGCGTCCTTCTGCCCCTCGACCTTGAGCCGGGCCTGCTTCGTCTCGAGGTACGTCGAGTAGTTGCCCTCGTAGGGGTAGGCGCGGCCGCGGTCCAGCTCGAGGATCCACTGCGCCACGTTGTCCAGGAAGTAGCGGTCGTGCGTCACAGCGACGACGGTGCCGGCGTACTTCTCCAGGTGCGACTCGAGCCACTGCACGCTCTCGGCGTCGAGGTGGTTGGTCGGCTCGTCGAGCAGCAGCAGGTCGGGCTGGGAGAGCAGCAGCTTGCACAGCGCCACCCGGCGACGCTCACCGCCGGACAGGACGGAGACGTCGGCGTCCGGTGGCGGGCACCGCAACGCGTCCATTGCCTGCTCGAGCTGGGAGTCGAGGTCCCAGGCGTTGGCGTGGTCGATCTCCTCCTGGAGCCGGCCCATCTCGGTCATGAGCTCGTCGGAGTAGTCGGTGGCCATCTGCTCGGCGATCGCGTTGAAGCGGTCGAGCTTGGCCTTGATCTCGGCGACACCTTCCTGGACGTTGCCGAGCACGTCCTTGGACTCGTCGAGGTGCGGCTCCTGCTCGAGAATGCCGACGGAGTAGCCGGGCGAGAGCTGCGCGTCGCCGTTCGACGGGTGGTCGAGGCCGGCCATGATCTTGAGAACGGTCGACTTCCCGGCGCCGTTGGGCCCGAGCACGCCGATCTTGGCGCCGGGCAGGAAGGCCAGGGTGACGTCGTCGAGGATGACCTTGTCACCGTGGGCCTTGCGGGCCTTGCGCATCGTGTAAATGAACTCCGCCATGCCCCCAAGCCTAGGTCCCGGCGGGAGCCGCGCCCGAATCGGACGGTCGTCGGGGGAAGGTCGACCGGACGGTCCGGGCGCGGCCGGCCGGTCAGGCGGCGCTCTCCTCCCGCCCGCCGGGGTCCGCCGGGCCCTCGTCGGGCCCGAACCCGTCACCCGTCGGCCGGTCCTCGAGCAGCTCACCCGTGACCGGGTCGAAGGGCTCGTCGTCGAGCTCGCTCACGCTCTCCCGGTCGGCCGCACTGGTCGGCGTGACCTTCGTGAACGTCGAGATCCCTCGGGACAGGTCGTGGCCGAGCGCGTAGGCCTCGATCTCCAGCACCGCGCGACGCTGACCGTCCTTCTCGTAGCTGCGGTGACGCAGCCGGCCGTGCACGACCACGGGCTGGCCCGTCCGCAGCGAGGCGAAGACGTTCTCGGCCATGGCCCGCCAGCAGGACACCGTGTAGAAGGTCGTGTCCCCGTCGCGCCAGGAGTTGATGTCCCGGTTGTAGCGCCGCTCGGTCGAGGCCAGGCGGAAGCTCACCACGCGCACCCCACCCGACGTCACCCGCATCTTCGGCTCCTGGGCGACGTTGCCCACCACCGTGACGATCGTCTCGTTCACCGCTGCCTCCTCGAGTCCCCCGCGCTGGCCGACGTCCCGGCCGCGGGCCAGCCCCGAGGCTGCCGGGCCGCGGGGTCCGGCGGACAGGCCCGCCAACCGATCTGTGGACACGTCCGTCGTCCCGTTGCGTGTGGACAAGGCCGCGGTGGTCGGCTCGGCACGCCGGGGCCCACCGCTCAGCCTGCCGGGGCCCACCGCTCAGCCCGCCGGGCCCACCTCAGCCCGCCCGGGCCCGGTCGAGGGCGTCCCGCGCCTGCGCATGACGGGCCAGCTCGGCCGCCACCGGCTCGAGGACAAGGCGGTCGGCGACGCCGTCGATGGCAGACCGCAGCCGCCTCTCCGCGCGCCGTCGGCGTGCCGCTGCCCCCGCGCGCGCGAGCGGTCGGCCGGCCCAGGCGATGAGCAGGCCGAGCACCAGCCCGCCCACGAGCAGGAGCGTCGGCACCGCCAGGCCCAGCAGCTCGGGCGTCGGCGGCTCGGGCAGGCGCAGGTAGCCGCCGACCCCGAGCAGGGCGAGCCAGCAGCCCCCGACGATTGCGGCGGCCACGAGCAGCCACTGCAGGCCGCCGAGCAGCCGCCAGGACACGGGCGTCCGCTCGACGCCGAGGTCGGTGCCGACCACGGCCGCGTCCAGAGCGTCGCGCAGCTCGCCCGAGCGGGCGCCGGCCGCCCGGCGGACCGCTTCCTGCCAGCGCACCGGCAGGCCCTCCGCGGACTCCGCGACCACCCGGCGTACGGCCGTGTCGACCCGGGCGCGCTGCGCCCGCGTCGGCTCGGGCACCGAGGAGCGCACCATGGCACGCACCTCCCGGCGGTCGTCGGAGCGCAGGTGCAGGCGGCGCAGGGGGTCCGGCCGCAGGCCACGCACCCAGCGGGACGGCGGCCACCCGGTCGCGTCGGCCGCACGCAGCCGCCACGACTCCTCGACCGCCTCGCCGATGACGGGCACCCCGGCCGACGACGCGAGCGCGTCGACGAGCGCCGCCCGCTCGGGCTCGCCCGGAGGCGCCGGAGTCGTGCCGCCGACGGCCGCGGCCAGGTCGTCGACGACGTCCTCGATGTCGGCGACCAGCCGGTCGCTGCGCGCCCGGCGGCGTCGGACGGTCTCGGCGAGCACCGCCCGCAACACGTCGAGCCCGGCACCCGACCGGGCCGAGCACGTCAGGACCTTCGCCCGCGGCAGGCCGTCATCGGCGAGCAGCTTCCGCATGTCGTCGGCGCACTCGGCCGCCGCGAACGGGTTCAGCGTGTCGATCTGGTTGAGCACGATCACGGTCACGGCGTCGTGTCCGGAAAGCCGGCGCAGGTAGCCCTGGTGCAGCGCGGCGTCGGCGTACTTCTGCGGGTCGACGACCCAGACCAGCAGATCGACCATCTCCACGAGCCGGTCGACCTCGATCCGGTGCTCGACGGCCGTCGAGTCGTGGTCGGGCAGGTCGAGCAGCACAAGCCCTTCCAGATCGCGCTGCTCCGCCGCCACCAGGTCCCGGTGCCGGGTGGTCGTCTGCCGCCGTGGCACCCCGAGCCACTGCACCAGCGGCGTCGCCCCTTCGGTGCCCCACACGCAGGCGAACGCCTTGGAGGTCGTGGGCCGGCGCACTCCCGCCGGGGACAGGTCCGCCCCGGCGAGCGCGTTGAAGAGCGACGACTTGCCGCCGCCGGTCGCACCGGCGAGCGCTACCACGGTGTGCTCGCCGGACAGGCGCAGCCGCTCCCCCGCCCTGGTGGCGACCGCCCGGGCCCGCGTCACGAGCGCCTTGTCCACCCGCCCATCGATGGCGCCCAGCGCCTCGTCGAGAGCAGCGAGCATCGCTGGCAGGTCGGTGCGGCGGTGCCGGCCCCGGAACAGCCGGCTCACTGCGCGTCCTCCACGTCCTGCACCACGGCGCGCAACGTCGGACCGGCCTGGTCGTCGACCGCGACCCGGTCCAGCCGGGCCGTGAACCGGGACCGCTCCGCCTCCAGCACCTCGGCGATCCGGCGGTGCAGATCGGCTCGGGCGGTCTCCGCAAGGCCTCTCACCGCCTGGTCGCCGAGCACGGCCTCGAGGATCTTCTGACTCATGGCCGACGCTCCGCCGGCCACCACGACCTCGCCGGCAACCAGGCCGCCGGTGTGGGCGAAGACGAGGATCATCAGGAGCAGCCCGAGGCCGTTGACGCCGAGGGCGAGGTGGCGGGCGGTGGCCCGCTTGCCCTGGCCCCGCTCCCTGACCAGGTCGAGCACGAAGCCCTGCCACTCGCGCACGGCCCGGGTGGCACGGTCGTCGAGGTGTGGCGAGCTGTGCTCGAGGTCCTCCCCCTCGAGCAGAGCGACGCCCGCCGGGTCGGCCCGCCAGGCCGACCCGGCACGCTCGGCCGCCTCGTCGGCCGCGGCCCGGACGAGCGCCTCGACCCCGGTCTCCAGCGCCTCGGCGAGCTCGACCCCCGGCTGGGGCTTTCCCCGTACGGCGGCGCCGACCCGGTCACGCAGCCGGCTCACCTTGACCTCGAGCGACCGCATCAGCTCCCCGGTGCCGACGAACTCCTGCCAGCGCGCGAGCACCTCGCCACGCAGGAGCGAGCCGTCGCCGGCGGCGGCGTCCACGCGGCGGAGCGCGACGTCGTAGGCCTCGTCCACGGCACGCCGCAGCCGGACCGCGGCGTCGGCCTGCGCGTCCGCACCGGCGGCCAGCTCGAAGGCGCGCGGCGCGAGCGAGGCGATGGCACCCGCGAGAGTGTGTCGTACGACGGCCGCGCGCACCGCCGCGTCCGAGGCCAGCCCGTGCAGCCAGGTGCGGATCGGCTCGACCACCTCGGCCGGCAGCAGCATGTCGTGCGGCGTGGTCTCCGGCACCAGGAACAGCGGCGAACCGCCGAGCCCCTGCTCGGTCAGCATCGTCGCGAGGTGTGCGCGCACCTCTTCGACGGCCTCCTGCGGCACCCGGTCGAGGACGATCGCCACCGCGGTGCCCCGGGTGACCGCCGAGCGAAGGAACTCCCACGGCACGGCGTCGGCATAGCGGGCGGCGGTCGTGACGAACAGCCACATGTCGGCGGCGGCGAGGAGCTGGGTGGCGAGCTCACGGTTGGACGTGACGACGGAGTCGATGTCCGGCGCGTCGAGCACCGCGAGACCGACGGGGATCTCGGTGCTCGCGACGAGCTGGAGGCTCGCCGGGTCGGTGGTGCTGCGCCGGGTGCGGTTCAGGCCGGGCAGGATGCGCTGGTCGTCGAACCACTCGAGGTCCGCCGGGTGGTGCGCCAGCACGGCGGACCGGGTCGTCGGGCGTAGCACCCCCGCCGTCGTGATGCGAGAGGCGACGAGAGAGTTGACCAGCGTGGACTTGCCGGCGCCGGTCGGGCCGCCGACGACCGCGAGCAGCGGCGCGTCCAGCCGTCGCAGCCTGGGCAGCACGTAGTCGTCGAGCTGGTCGGCGATCTCGCGCCGGAGCCGCCGCGCGGCAGCGACCTCGGGGACCTCCAGCGGAAGGCGCAACCGACCGACGTGCTCGCCGAGCCCTACCAGGGCTGCGAGCAACGGATCGGAGTCCTCCGCTGACGCCACGGGTCCAAGCCTGCCGCACGGGTCGGCCGTTCGTGACGCGGCACGGCGAGGATCGCTCGAGAGTGGCTCGGATCACTCTTGTCCGCCGGGCGCCCGTTTGACCTGGCTTGCACGGATCGGACCGCGGCTGAGCCGCCTCATCCGCTGGGGACGATGGTCGGCCGTCCGCCCGGAGCCGACAGTGACTGCACGGTCGACGAAGGGTTTCGCATGAGTGCCGCAGAGCAGTCAGCTGGACCGGTTCTCACCGTGGCGGGTGCTCCCCCGGCACTCCACGTGATGGCCAAGCCCACGGGCGCGGTCTGCAACCTGGACTGCGAGTACTGCTTCTTCCTGTCCAAGGAGCTGCTCTACCCGGGCAGCAGGTTCCGGATGGCCGAGGACCTGCAGGAGACATACGTCCGGCAGCTGATGGAGGCGCACGCTCGGGCGCCCGAGGTCGTGGTGGCCTGGCAGGGCGGGGAGCCGACGATGATGGGCCTGGACTTCTTCCGGCGCTCCATCGAGCTCGAGCAGCGATACGCCGCCCCGGGGCAGCAGGTGCTCAACACCTTGCAGACCAACGGCACCCTGTTGGACGACGAGTGGGGCGCGTTCCTCGCCGAGCACCGGTTCCTCGTGGGTATCTCGATCGACGGGCCGCCCGCCATGCACGACGCGTACCGGGTCGACAAGGGCGGCAAGCCCACCTTCGACCGGGTGCTGCGCGGCATCGACGCCCTGCGTCGCCACGGTGTGGACTGGAACGCGCTCACCACCGTCAACTCGGCCAACCAGGACCTCGGGCTGGAGGTGTACCGGTTCCTGCGCGA
>DASVBJ010000330.1:0-4519 GCA_036375895.1 Actinomycetes bacterium
GGCGACCCGGTGCCGCCGGCCGGGACCGCCGTGCGCGGAGCGGTCGAGGACGCCCGGCGTACGGCGTTGATGCGCACCCACTCGGGCCTGCACCTGCTCTCCGGCGTGGTCTTCCGGGACTTCGGCGCCCTGGTCACCGGCGGGAACATGGAGCCGCTGGAGGCCAGGATGGACTTCAACCTCCCCGAGGTGCCCGAGGGCTTCAAGGACCGCGTCGCGCAGGCCTGCGCCGCCGAGGTGGCCGCCGACCGGGCCATCGAGGTGAGCACGCTGCCGCGGGACGAGGCGTTCGCCACCCACCCCGACCTCATCCGCACGGCCACCAACCTGCTGCCGCCGGACCTCGAGGTCGTCCGCATCGTCGACATCCTCGGCCTCGACACCCAGGCGGACGGCGGCACGCACGTCGCGTCGACGCGCCAGATCGGGCGCATCGAGGTGGTCAAGGTCGAGAACAAGGGCAAGGGCTTCCGCCGGCTGCGGATCAGGCTGGTCGACTGACCCAGACCATCAGCGGCTTGCCGTAGTAGCGGTCCGAGGTCCCCACGAGTTCCAGGCCCAGCCGCCGGCACACAGCCTGCGACGGGGCATTGGCCTCGTCCGTCAGCGCGAGGACCTCGGTGAGGCCCGCCTCGTGCGCGCGGGCGAACGCGGCCGCCGCGGCCTCGGTGGCGTAGCCGTTGCCCTGGCAGTCCGGGTGCAGGTGCCAGGCCACCTCGACCTCGCCGTCCGCGTCGGCGACCGGGACGAGGGCAACCGTGCCGGCCACGACGCCGGTCGCCCGGACCTGCACGGCCCAGAAGCCGTACGGCGGGTGCTCGGGGTTGCGCGCCCGGGCCCGCGCGATCCGCGCCAGCGCCTCGTCGAGCGACGTCATCGGTGTCGGCACCGACCCGAGGAAGCGGACCACGTCGGGGCGGGAGTACATGTCGAGCATCCGCGGGGCGTCGGAGTCCTCCCCGTCCCGCATCACCAGGCGCTCGGTCTCGAAGGCAGTCGTCACGGTGGGGCAGGCTAGCCGCTGCGCCTCTCATGTTTGTTGGCCGTTGACGGATGCGGCTCGGTGTCCTGTCAGAGCGTGTGTACCAATCCGCCCGCACGCGAACCAGCATTCCCGTTCAGTGCGACGGGCGTCGTTGACCGGCCGAAGGCGATCCAGAATGACGGCTATGTTCAGTCGGCCTTCGGGTCCGTAGACGAACGGATCCGGCACGATCGAGTGACCAGCGCTGGCGCGGGTTCTTGTGGCGCTGTAGTGCGTGCGATCATCTCGGAAGTCAGCACCGGAACGTCTTCGCCTTCGCATCCCTAGCCGCTGTCCTGGGCGCCACGAGGGAGGACAAGCGCAGAAGGCTGCGCGACATCCCGCCGACTCGCAGGTCGTCGCCTACCCGGCTAACCCGTCCGACGAAGAGCGTCGATCAGGCTGACCGGATTGCTAGCAGCGAGATGCTCCTGATGCCGTAGGTGTTTGTGGCGCCTTGCGCCGACTCGGACAGGAACCGGTACTCGGGGTTCTCGCGCACCGACGTCACGGTCAGGCCGGCCTGCTCGATCGTTGCCACGTAGGTGTCGATCTGGGTGGCGCCGCCGATGCACGACGCCCACAGCTCCGCATTGCAGGTGATTACCGCGTCGAGCGGACGGTCGCTGACGATGTCGGCCAGCGCGAGCCGGCCGCCCGGGGCGAGGACGCGCGCCGCCGCGCGGAACACGGCTGCCTTGTCTGCGGCGAGGTTGATGACTCCGTTCGACACGACCAGCTCGACGCTCTGATCCGGAAGCGGCGGGTCCTGGATGTAGCCGCGCACGAACTTGACGTTGTCGCGGCCGGCATACACCCGCAGCCTGTCGGCCTTCGCGAGCTGCTCGTCGGTCATGTCCAACCCGGTCACCTGACCGCCTGGCCCGACGAGATGGCTGAGGGCGAAGCTGTCCGTGCCGGAGCCGCTGCCGAGGTCCAGTGCTCGCTCGCCGGCCGCGGGTGCGGCGAGATCGAGGAAGTACCCGACACCGGCGAACGAGTCCAGCGCAGATGGCGGCACCTGGTCCAGCAGGTCACCCGGGTAGCCGAGCCGCTCAGCCAGCGGCCTGCCCATCTCGAAGTGGTAGGTGCGATCGGGGCGAAGCGCCACTTCGCGGTACACGTCCTTGACGCGCCGCTCGAGGTCCTGCACATCGACGGTCGAGGTGGTCATGGAGGCTCCTCAGAGGCCCGGTTGAACGGTTGCCGTGGGTCGGTGACAGCGTCAAGAGCCGGTCAGTAGCTGAACGTGGTGGCGCCTTCGTCGCCGATCCAGTTCCACATCGGCACCGTGCCCTGCACCTCGGCGCCTGCGATCAGCTGGGAGTCGTCGAGCTTCTTGGCGTTGAAGCACACGGGACAGACGTAGTAGCGGCCGCCGGCGGCTTCGTACCGCTTCATCAGCTCGGGCAGCGGCGGGCAGCCGTCGCAGGCGACACCGACAGCGACGCCGTCGAGGGCAATCCGCACCGCTTCCTTCGTGAGGAACATGAGCGTGGACCGTCCGTTCTCCGCTGCGCCCACCGCGACCAGGAACGCGACAGTGACCTTCTCCGCGTCCTCGAGTCCTGTGCTCAAGCTGATGACTGCCTTGCCCGCCATGACCGTGCTCCTCCCGATGTCCGGCAATCTGGATGCCAACGGTAGGGAGCGGGATGCTCGCCGTCGTCCGGGATTCTCCCTACATTTCGATCGGTTCCAGGCTGTCGAGCAGTCCGTGTTGCATGGCGAACAAGGTGGCGGTCGACCGGGTTGACGCGCCGGTTTTGGCGTAGATGCGTTCGATGTGCGTCTCCGCGGTCTTCGGCGTGATGAACAGGCGCTCGGCCACCTGTCTTGTGGAGGCGCCGCGGGCGATCAGTGCGAGGACCTCGACCTCCCGGGGTGTGAGACCTGCTGGGCCGGTCGGTCGGCGACCACGTTGCTGCCCCGCCGCCGCGAGTACGGCGTCGACTGCCCCGGGGTCCCACCGGCCGGCGCGGACCTCGTCCCGCAGCGCGCTCACCGCCTGCTTAGGAGTCAACGCGGGTCGGTAGGCGCGCGGCTCGAGCATCGCCTGGAACGAGCAGGCGGCGGCAAGCACGCGCGCCGTCACGGGAATCGCGGGCCCGGACAGCCCTCGGTGGTAGCCGGAGCCGTCACATCGCTCCCGCACGAGCGAGGCGATCGCCCCGAGCCGGCCGAGTGCTTCCGGGCGGGCCAGCATGCGCTGCGCGTAGTACGGGTGCATCCGTAGTCGCTCGAGCTCCGACGACGTCAGGGGGGTCGGCTTGTCGAGGATGCTCGCCGGCACGCCGTGCAGTCCGATGTCGTGCAGAAGGCCGGCCCTTCGAACCGCGGCGATGTCTGCGGCTGCCAGCCCGAGCTCGGTCGCGGCGCGTTCGGCGAGGCCGGCGACGGCGCGGGAGTGACCTGACCGCGGCGCGGAACGTAGGTCGGTGAAGTCGGCAACCGCCTCGAGCGCGCCGTCGAGCTCCGCCTCGCTGAGTCGACGTTGCAACGACGGCTCACGTTCGATCAGCGCTGCCCAGTCCTGCTCGGCCGCGGGGTCTCCAAGTACGTCGCCCGCCAGCCGGCAGAAAGCATCAACGACGGTCGGGTCGAAATGCCTGCCCCGCTTGGCCCGGGCCACTTCGACAGCCGCGTCCGCCCCCCTGGTTCGGTGGTGCACCTCCACCATGTCCGCCAGGTGGAACAACCGCATCGGCAAGGCAATCTCCTCGCCGTGCATCCCCTGCGGAACACCCTTGCCGTCCCACCGTGCGAACACCTGCTGCAACGGCTGACACACGCGTTGCTCGTCAAGGCCGAACCGTTCCGCCATCTGCGCGGTCGTCAGGCAGTGTGACATCAGGCCCTGCTGGATGCCCTTGCCCCCGGTGGCGACGAGCTTCGCCCCAAGACGGAGCCGGTACAGACCAGGGTGGCCCGCGCCGACGTGCCGGAGCATGAACCCGAGCATCGGCAGACCGGCGAGGTCGACGTCGTAGTAGCCGCTGCGGAAGCCGATGTCGTCGCCGAACCACGTCGCCACCTCTGGCGTGTCGGCGACGCAGCCGACCCACGCCAGGGTGGAGACGTAGTACAGCGCGCCGCGTTCGGCCGGGTCCAGACCGAGATGGTCGCCCAGCCGGGCAGCGATCAGCCAGGACCGGAGCACATGCTCCAGTGGCTGGCCGAGGCCCAGATCGCTCGCGAGTGAGAACGCGGCGACGATCTCCGGAAGCTTCACGCCAGCGTCGCGACTTCCATCTCCCACGCGCAAAGGGTGGCACGCCGGCCCGGAATCGGCCTCTGTTCGTCGGGAAAATCCCGGACGCCAGACGTCCGCGTGCTTCCTACCGTTCGTCGCAGACGAGGCGTAGCAGGAGGCGGCCATGACGGTGACAGAGAACGCGAACCCCGTAGCCCGATGGTCGATCGGCGGCGTGTTCTTAGAAGCGCTTGCAACCCGCGACTACCCACTGATGGAGAGCGCCCTCGCCCCAGCAGTCA
>DASVBJ010000343.1:0-5941 GCA_036375895.1 Actinomycetes bacterium
TACCTCGTGCGCGCCATGGGGTTCGGGCTGCGCAGACCAAAGGTGGCGGTGCGCGGTCGCGACCTCGCCGGAGCCGTGGAGGCGGTCGGCGCACGCGTGACCCGGCTCCGCCCCGGCGACGAGGTGTACGGGACCTGCGAGAGCGGCTCGTTCGCCGAGTACGCGGCCGCACGGGAGGACCGGCTGGCATCGAGGCCGGCGAACATCTCCATCGAGAAGGCCGCGGTGACGCCCATCTCCGGGGTGACGGCACTGCAGGGCGTCCGGGACTGCGGGCGCGTGCAGCCGGGGCAGCAGGTGATGGTCATCGGCGCGGCGGGCGGCGTGGGGTCGTTCGCCGTACAGATCGCGAAGGCGTACGGCGCGGGCGTGACCGGTGTCTGCAGCACATCCAAGACCGACCTCGTGCGGTCCCTCGGCGCCGACGACGTCATCGACTACACGCGCGACGAGATCGACTGCCACGGAGCGCGGTACGACGTCGTCATCGACACGGCCGGGAACCGGCCGCTGTCGCTGCTGCGGCGCGCCCTGACACCGCACGGGACGCTGGTCCTGGTGGGCGGTGAGCACGGCGGTGGCCGAGTGCTCGGCGGCTTCGACCGACAGCTCCGGGCGCCCCTCGTCTCGATGTTCGTGGGGCAGCGGCTGCGCGGTCTGGTCGCCAAGGAGCGCGCCGAGGACCTCGAGGCCATGACCCGGCTCATCGAGTCCGGCTCCGTCACGCCGGCCATCGACCGCAGCTACCCCCTCGTCGACGCACCAGATGCGATCCGTTACGTCGCCGGAGGTCACGCCGCGGGGAAGGTCGTCGTCACCGTGTGAGTGCCCACCGGCTGCCGGGCCGGTCTCGACCGGTCTGCGGCGCCGGGCGCCCTAGATTGGCCGCATGTCGCGGATTGCCTTCATCGGTCTCGGTCGGATGGGTCGCGGGATGGCTGGGCGCCTGATGGAGGCCGGCCATGAGCTCGTCGTCTTCAACCGCACGCGCGAGCGGGCCACGGCGCTGGTGGGCGGTCTGGCGCGTTGCGCCGATTCGCCGAGGGATGCGGCGAACGGGGCCGAGGCTGTGTTCGTCATGGTCAGCGATGACGAGGCCTCTCGGGCCGTGTGGGAGGGATCCGACGGCATCCTGGCCGCCGACCTGAGACCAGGGGCCTTCGCGATCGAGTGCTCGACCCTCTCCCACGACTGGGTCCTGGAGCTGTCGGCGGCCGCCCGGGGGCGGGGCCTGCGTTATCTCGACTGCCCGGTGACCGGGCTCCCGGAGGCCGCCGCGGCCGGCCGGCTGACCCTGCTCATCGGGAGCGACAAGACCGACCTCGACGCGGCCGAGCCTCTGCTCCTGCCGTTGGCTGTCGACCGGCTGCATTTCGGGCCGGTAGGGGCGGGCACCGCGTACAAGTTGATCATCAATCTGATGGGTGCCGTCCAGATCGCCGCGGCCGCCGAGGGGATGGCGCTCGCGGAGCGCGCGGGGCTCGACCTCGACCAGGTCGCCCGCGCCATCGCCTCCGGCCAAGCGGCCAGCCCTCAGGTCGTGCGGAACAGCCGACGGATGGCCGATGCCGACCATGCCCCGGACGTCGTGTTCTCCGGCCGGCTGCGCCACAAGGACGCAACGTACGGCGTGCGCCTGGCCGAGAAGCTCGGCCTCGGCGCACCGTTCGGTCAAGCCGCGTTGCGTGGGTTGGATGAGCTCCTGGCGGCGGGCCTCGGGGATGTCAACGAGAGCAGCATCATCGACGTCGCGCGGCGTGCCAGGGTCGAGTCGTGAACGACCAGCCGAGCGGACTGCTCTTGACGCTGAACTACGTCGTGGATGCGCCGCGCGAGCGGGTCTTCAGCATGCTTACCGAGCCGGTCGAGCTGGCGAAGTGGTGGGGGCCACGCGGATTCACGACACCAGAGGCTGAGCTCGACCTCAGAGTGGGGGGCAACTATCGCTTCTCCATGCAGCCACCCGACGGCGACCCGTTCCACCTCGCCGGCGAGTTTCTCCAGATCGACCCGCCGAGCCGCCTCGTCTACACCTTCCGCTGGGAGGAGCCCACCCCCGACGACCGAGAGACGGTCGTCACCCTCTCTCTCGACCCCGTTGGCGACGCCACGGAGCTCTCCCTGTCGCAGGGATTGTTCGCGACCGAGGAGCGAGTCGCCTTGCACCGCAGCGGCTGGACGGACTCCTTCGACAAGCTGCGCGAGGTCATCGAGACAGGCTGATCACCGAGGACGTCTCGTGGTCGCGGCAGGTGACGCCACGCCATGATGGCTCATGACCCTCACGATGCACACCGCCTCCGAGCGACCCGACCTGTGGGCGCGTGGCATCGCCTCCGAGTCGGTGTGGCCCGAGTACAACCTGCACGGTGACGTCCTGAACCGATGGTGGGGGCACCTGGACGAGGACATGCCCGAGTTCCAGTTCGTGCTGTACGACGAGACGGCCGATGAGGTGGTCGCTGAGGGGCACACCGCTCCGCTGTGGTGGGACGGCTCGGACGAGTCGTTGCCGGACGGGATCGACGCGGCGATCGAGCAGAGCTTCGCTCAGGTGAGGGCGGGCGAGCCGGTAAACACGCTATGCGCCCTGGCCGCGGAGACCCCGCGGGAGGGCCGCGGCCGAGGCCTGGCCGAGCAACTGCTGAAGGCCATGCGCGCGATCGGCGAGCGGGCGGGGCTGACACACCTCATCGCCCCGGTTCGCCCCCCGCTCAAAGCGCGGTACCCGCTGACGGCCATCGAGCGCTATGTCCGCTGGCGTCGAGAAGACGGACAGCTGTTCGATCCCTGGATGCGCGTCCACGAACGCCTTGGCGCGCGGGTGGCCACCCCGGTTCCCCGGTCTCTGCGGATCACCGGGACGGTCGGCGAGTGGGAGACGTGGACCGGGATGGCGTTCCCTGAGTCCGGTGACTACGTCTTCCCCGAGGGCTTGGCCACCGTGCACATCGACCGGTCGACAGGTCTTGGCTCCTACTGGGAGCCAAACGTGTGGATGGTGCACCCGCAGCTACGGTCATAGGCCGGCCGCCGGCTCGGAGCCTCCGACGACATGAACGACAATCGGCGGCATGACTCCTGGTCTTGCCGAGCGATACCGGCTGATCCACGCGGCGCCGACGGTCGAGGACTACCTGGAGCTCAGGAGCCGGTCGGGGCTGACACCCAAGACCCGGGAGCAGGCGACGGCTGCCCTGCCGGGCAGCTGGGCGGCCTGCCACATCGAGGACCAGCTCACCGGTCACGCGGTCGCCATGGGTCGTGTGATCGGCGACGGGGGTTGGTACTTCCACGTCCTCGACATGGCGGTACTGCCCGAGCACCAGCGGCAAGGGCTGGGTGACGCGGTCCTGACGGCGTTGCTCCAGCGGGTGCGAGCCCACGCGCCGGCGGGTGCCTACGTCAGCCTCCTCGCCGATCCGCCCGGGCGCCGCCTCTACACCCGTCACGGATTCACCGACACAGCCCCACACTCCATCGGTATGGCCGTGTGGCTCCGCTGAGCGCCGTCGTGCGCGCGGTCACAGCCCGAGCGCGGACCTCGCCAGGGTGCTGAGCACCTGCTGCTGGTAGTAGACCGGGCCGCCCTCGTCGGCGGTCACCGCGGACGGGTAGTGCGTCGAGACCGACAGCACGTAGACGTTGTCGGCAGACACGGCGAGACCGAAGTAGTCGCCGATGAAGGACAGCCGGCAGGGGTCGTTGTGGCTGGCGCAGGCCATCTGCCCGAGGCCATCGACGTGCTGGGCCGGGTTCTCCGGGTCCCAGGTGAACTCGGAGGCTCGGACGTTGGCACCGACCGGGACAGCTCCCTCGCCCACGTCCTGGTAGGCCTGCACGGACACATCGATGCAGAAGTTGCTGCGCCCCACGTCGTCCGGGAGCACGCTCGGGTCGTCGGGGCAGGTCGCGCGCCGGTCGTAGAACGCCACCGCGACCGCGCCGTCCGGGCCCTCCGCCACGGAGGGCTGGAACTCGTCGGTCAGCGTCGGGTCGGCGTTGTCATTGACGCGTGCGGGCGTCGACCAGGTGCTGCCATGGTCGACGGACTGCGTGAAGTAGACGTCGAACTGCGTGCCGTCCCAGTCCTCGTACGTCAGGTAGAGGTGCCCGGTGTGCGTCTTGCTCGCCGCGAAGCTCTCCACGATCCCGTCGCGGAACCTCGTGTTGGGCAGGGCGGCGGCCGGAAGCAGGCCGACGTCACGGACGGCGGCGACGAAGGGCCCGAAGCTCCGGCCGTCGTCGGTGGACCGCGCGACGTAGATGTTCGAGGGCTTGCCGCCGGGCGGGAACGACACCACGGAGACGTAGACGTCCCCGCTGGCGTCCACCGACGGGTAGACGTAGGTCGCCGCCGGCCCGACCTCGGACGGCGGGCTGATCGTGACGGCCTTGTCGAAGGTCTGGCCGCGGTCCCGGGACACCGCCATGCGCACCTTGACCGGGTTCTGGCCGTTGAACACCGCCCAGGCCGCGTAGACGTGGTCCTGGTACCGGTTCCCGGGCAGGTCGTTGACGGCGACCCACTGCTTGTCCTCCACGTGCCCGAGGTTCAGGCTCGTCGAGTTGGGCGACTGCTCGAGATCGCGCCCGCCGTTCCCCTTGACCCAGCTGCCTCCCATGTCGTCGCTGTACGAGATGTCGATGGCGCCGTTGGGGTGCAGGTTCGTCCAGTACGCGTTGAACGGCAAGGTCACCTGGTAGGCCCGGCCCGTGGTGTCGAACGCGATGTTGGGATCGGTGTTGTTGGTCCAGCTCGGCGGCATCTCCTGCGTGTCGACGGTCGTGCACTCGTAGCCCTGCACCTGGTTGTTCCCGGCCGGCTGCCCGTTCAGGATCGTGTAGGACCCGAGGTGGAAGTTGTAGAAGGTGCTGAACTTGTCGAAGAAGAACTTCGAGGTGCCGACAAGATCCTCCGTACCTCGCTTGACCGCGATCCACGACTCGGACCTGTTGGAGTTGTACGGGCCCGGCTCGCAGTTGCCTGCCACCGGGGCGCCGCCCACGTCCGGGTACCCCCCGCCGTCCACCGGCGTGCTGGCCACCTGGTTGCTCACCGGCACTTCCTGTTGCCAGAGGGACGACGCACCCGTGTTTGCGCCCGAGGCGCTCGGGACGCTCGCGGCGGTGGCCGCCGGCGAGATGACGAGAAGAGCAGCTGCCGCGAGGACCATCCGTCGCATGTGGACCTCCACCCGGGACCCCCAACGTCTTCGCTACTCCTGTCCGCCCGTCCTGAACAGGGCATCGACGGGGCAAGGTCCGTCGTGATGGTGTCCGCCGGAGGAAGTCGACGGTCCGCCTCGTCGGATCTGTGCGGTTTCGCGGGAACTGTCGCGGGGAGCCGGCGGCGCGCCGCCGTGCGCGGCGGGGGCACCGCGCGGGCACCGTCAGGACCGAGCCCGCACACACCAGGCTGACGCGGCGACCTCGAAAGGCGCCGACGGCAGGAGCTGCGCACACCGGGCTCGCAGGTCCTCACGCTGCGCCTCGGTCAGCTGGGTGACGTGGGCACCTGCCGGTCCCACTCCCAGCGTGAAGGGCTCCCACCAGTCGTCGAACGTCGCGAAGCGAACCCGGACGGTCAGCGTGCTCGGCTCGATGCCCCGCAGGCCGGCCCTGTCGCACAGCTCGACCAGGTGACCCTCCCGGGCGCCCGCGAGCTCGGACTCGTCACGCGCCGCCGGGTCGATGTCGTGCACGGCGCGCCAAAACGTCGCCAGCGGGCCGGAGCCTCCGGCGTGGTCCCAGACGCAGGCGGCCACGAGGCCGTCGGGTCGCGTGACCCGCGCCATCTCCCGCAGCCCCGACACGGGGTCGGTCATGAAGTGCACGACCAGCTGGGCGAAGGCAAGGTCGAAGCGGTCGTCCGGGAAGGGCAGATCCTCGGCCGTACCGGTCCGTACCTCGACGGCAGGGAAGCGCGCACGGATCGCTG
>DASVBJ010000351.1:0-11665 GCA_036375895.1 Actinomycetes bacterium
GTCGCCCTCGACATCTCCGGGGATCCGCAGACGATCACGTCGTGGTCACGCCAGTCGCCCCAGCGGGCGATGACGTCGGGCAGGAGACCGCGCTCCCCGGTGAACTCAGGCTCGTCGGACACCGCCGGAATGATGGTCAGCCACGAGTGCGGCGCGGCGAGCCGGTACATCGCCCCGATGTCGTAGAGGTCGCCGGCCCGGCGCACTCCGAAGAACACGTGCACCCTGCGGGAGGTGTTCCACCTCGCCATGTCCTCGACGATCGCCTTGATAGGGGCCAGCCCGGTGCCGCCCGCAACCATGAGGATGTCGCGGCCGGACTGCTGGTCGACCGCGAGGTCGCCCATCGGGGCGGTGATCTTGAGCACGTCGCCGGTAGCCGCGCGCCAGACCAGCGGGCCACTCACCCAACCCGCGCCAACGGCCCGGACGTGGAACTCGAGCAGGCCGCTCGGGTTGGGCGCCGTGGCCATCGAGTAGGGCCGCCAGGTCCGTGGTCGGTACGGCGTCTCGATGTTCGCGAACTGACCGGGCTCGTAGTGGTAGGGGCGGTCGGTGCGCACCGTGATCACGGCGATGTCATGGGCGCGCCGCTCGTGGGCGATGATCTCGCCCCTCCACCAGGCGGGCTCGCGAGTTGCGGCCTGCTGTGCCGCGTCGATCATCGTCTGGGCCATGTAGTTGTACGTCCGGAACCAGGCCGCCTCGAGCTCGGGCACCCAGAAGCTCTCGAGCGAATGCCGCAACGCCGCGAGGAGGGCGCGCCCGAAGACCCCATAGTGCTCGGCCCGCACGCCGTACTTTCGGTGATTCCGTCCGAGCTGCTCCAGCATCGGCTTGAAGCCGTCCTCGGCCCGGAGACGGCGCATCGCGCCGGTCAGCGCGCGAAAGAAGCGGTCCCGCTGGGCATCCATGGCCACCGGGAAGAGATCACGCAGCTCGGGGCTCTGGACGAACAGGCTCGCGTAGAAGTAGTTCATCGTCTCGTCGGGGTCGCGAACGAGCCGGAGGCTCTCCTCGACGAGCGCGATGTCGTCCCTCTCGAGCGGCAGCTCGTCGTACAGCTCCATGCGCCAGTCCTCGTCGCGTCTCGTGGCAGGCCGAGCGGTCTCGGCTGGTTCTTCCGTCCGAGCGTTCCTCCCCGCACGGGCCCGGCGGACGCCCAGCCTACGCCGCTCGATGGAAATGTCCGATTCGCCGGAATGCCCCTGCTGACGGCTCACGAGCCCGGCTGCCGTGGAGGTGTGGGTGGGGGTGTCGGCGCCGCCCGGGGCCGCCACCTGGACGCTGCCGTGGGAGCCGCCCGCCAGGCGTCCTAGGGAGCCTGCCGGCGGGTCGGCTAAGGCCCGTCCTGGGCGTGTCGGCGGGCGAAGCGCCGAGCCTTCGCCCGGTTGCCGCAGATGGACATGACGCACCAGCGGCGCCGGCCGGTCTGGTTGATGAAGAGCCAGCCGCACCCGATGCCGGGACACCGCCCGACCTGGCGCTGCTCGTCGGCCTCCACCAATGCCCGGGCCTGCCAGGCCAGCGCCAGCAGCGGCACCCGAAGGCCGAGGTCCGCCGGGAAGTGCCAGCGGCTGCCCCATGAACCCACGTGCTCGAGGGTGCGGGCTGACGCGGCCGTGGCGAAGGTCCGCGCCACCCGGCGGACGTCGCCCTCGTCGGGCCGGTCCTGGGTCAGCACCGCGTAGAGGGAGGACCGGAAGCGGCGGGTCTCGGCGAGCACCCGGTGGGCCGGGCGGGGGTCGTCCTCGGCCGCGCGGCGCAGACCCACCGCTCGCTCGCCGTCCACGAGCCCGAGGGAGGCGGCGAGCGCGACGACGTGCTCGTAGCCCTGCAGGTAGTCGTACGGGTCCTCGTCGCCCCAGCCGGCGACTGTGTTGCACAGCTCGAGACCGGGATGCCCGGAGATGGCGGCGGGGAGGACCAGGCCGTCGTAGACCTGCTTGGCTGTGGAACTCGCGGTCACGCGGTGATTCTTGCGGTTGCGGACGGTCCCTGTCAGCCCGCAGCCGCCAGGCGCCCCCGCACAGGACGGGGCCGGGGCGCCCGGCGGCTCCTCGTTCCACGACGAGGTGCGCCCGGGGACAGTGCGGGCGCACCTCATCGAGGACAACTGCGTCAGGCGACGCTCATCGTGGCGAGGTCTCCCTGGCCGTAGAAGGCGTGCATGTAGACGCCCTTGACCTTCGAGCCTCGCATCTGGTTGGTCTTCGTCCAGAGCAGCGGGACGAAGGCGGCCTTCTCGACGACCTTCTGGTCCAGGTCGCCCCAGAGCTTGGCCTGCTTGGCCAGGTCCGTCTCCTTGTTGGCGGCGTCGAGCAGACCTTGCACCTCCGGGTCGTTCAGCTGGGAGAAGTTCTGGTTGCCCTCCGGAACGATCTGACGCCCGTCGAACAGCGGCGGGATCACCGACGAGCCGTTCGGCCAGTCCGGGCCCCAGCCGGCGAGCACGAGCTCGCCCTGCGTGGCCGGCTTGCCAACCGTGTCGTAGAACACGTCCGGGTTGATCGGGTTGATCGTCGTCGAGAAGCCGGCCGCGTCGAGGGCCTCCTTGAACGCGGCCGCCGACTTGGCGTTCTGCGGCGTGTTGGAGACGTCGAGCTTGAGCTTGTACCCGGTCGCGCCGGCCTCCTGCAGCAGCGACTTGGCCTTGGCCGGGTCGCCGGTCGGCGGCACGTCGTAGACGTTGAAGTCCTTGTGCGACTTCAGGACCGGCGGGATCATCGAGGTCGCGTAGTCACCAGAGTCCTTGCCGCCACGGGTGCCGCGGTAGCTCTCCTTGTTGATGGCGAACTCGATGGCCTGGCGGACCTTGATGTCCTTGACCTTCGCGGTGTTGATGGCGAGGTAGCGGGTGAACCCGTCCAGCCCCGAGATGGTGCGCTCCTTGATCCGCGGGTCGGACAGAGCCGTCGCGAGGTTCTCCGCCTGGACGGACGAGTCCAGCATCACCGCGGTCTGGTCGGCCGGCGCGTCGGCCAGCAGGCGCTGGTCGATGACAGACGGGTCGAGGCCGAAGGTCGCCACGACCTTGTCCGGGAACGCCTTGCGGATCTCGTCGGTCGACTGGTCCCAGCTCTCGTTGCGGACGAGCACGATCGACTTGTCCCGCTGGTACGACTCGATCTTGTACGGGCCGGACGCCACCGGGTGGTCGTCGTACCTGATGTTGGTGTCCTTGGCCTTCGGCACCGGGCTGAACGTCGGCAGCGACGTCGTGAAGTTGAAGTCACCGATCGGCTTGTTCAGCTTGAACACGACCGTCTTGTCGTCGGTGCACTGGATCGAGTCCAGGCCCTTGCCGCCGTCCTTGTACGGGCCGACGTACTTGTCGCCGCCCACCAGGTACTGCTTGGCGTACTGCGGGCCGCCGGTGATCTGGTCCGACATCGACCGCTCCACGCCGTACTTCACGTCGGCGCACTTGATCGGCGTGCCGTCCTCGAACTTCACGCCGTCCTTCAGCGTGAAGGTCCAGGTCTGGTTGTTGTCGCTCGCCTTGCCGAGGTCGGTGGCCAGGTCCGGGACGAGCTCCGACCCGGACGGGCCGGGCACGCTCTTGTAGCCGGTCAGCGACCGGTACAGCAGCCGCGAGCCGAAGTTCAGCGCCGACGACACGTAGTTGCGCTGCGGGTCCAGGTGCTCGAAGTCGGCCACCATCAAGACGTTGAGGGTGCCCCCCTTCTTGCCCGCCGCGGCCTGACCGCTGTCACCCTTGTTGCCCGCACCATCGCCGCCACCGCACGCGGTGGCGACCAACGCGAGCGCCGCCCCGCCCGCCACGAGGGCCAGCCCCCGTCGCCTGCTTCCCGCCATCTCGATTTGCCTCTCGTCAGGTGTCCGACCCACGGAGCCGTGCGGTCGCACGGGTGAGCCCTGGCACACCTTCGGGGCCGCAGACGGCCCGGGCAAGATCTGGAGTCCCGAAGTGACCTAACCGTTATTGGTCTGTTGATCGGTTAGTTACCGTGGTGATCAGTTGGTTACCCAACCGCGTGCGCGGCGCAACCGGGACCGGGCCGAGGGCGAGCACCCCACCGCCGCCCTTCAAGATCGTCAGCGACCTCGTTGTGCGACACGCCGGCGTGTCGCCGCAACAAGGTCGCTGGTGATCTTCAGGCAACTGCCTCGGGCCGCCGCCGCGGGACGTTCGCCCCTGGGCCACCACCGACGACGCGCGTGCAATGGGCTCACGACCGCCGAGACGAGGTGCCGCGTGGACCGCATGAGCCCGCTCGACGCGGGTTTCCTCCACCTGGAGGACCGTCACACCTCCCTGCACATCGCGGGCATCGGGATCTTCGAGGGGCCGCCGCCCGCCTACACGGACGTGGCCGAGCTGTTCCACCACAAGCTGCAGCGGGTGCCGCGCTACCGACAGCGCGCACACCCCGTACCCCTGCGACTCGGGCGACCCGTGTGGGTCGACGACCCGCACTTCGACCTCGGCTACCACCTGCGGCACACCGCGCTGCCTGCCCCCGGGGACGACGCCCAGCTGCGCCGGCTCGTGGGCCGCCTGATGTCTCAGCAGCTCGACCGCGACCGGCCGCTGTGGGAGGCGTGGGTCGTCGAGGGGCTCGAACAGGACCGCTGGGCCCTGATCAGCAAGGTCCACCACAGCATGGTCGACGGCATCGCAGGCACCGACCTCATCTCGGCCATCTACGACCACTCCCCCGAGCCGACCAGGACGCCGCCGGACGCCTGGGTTCCTGAACGGCAGCCCAACGCTCTCCAGCTGCTCACGGGGGCCGCACTCGAGCGCGCCCGCAGCCCCCTCGACGAAGCCCGCTCGCTGGCCACCGCGCTGCGCGACCCGGTGCGCTTCGCGGGGCTGGCTGCCGCGACGATGCGCGGCCTCACCGGCTACGCGACGGCGATGCGGCCGACCGAGGCGTCGTCGCTCGTCGGGCCCATCGGCCCTCACCGCCGCTACCGGTGGGCGAACGTGGCCCTGTCCGACCTGCAGCTCGTCCGGCAAAGCTTCGGCGGCACCCTCAACGACGTGGTTCTGGCGCTGGTCACCCGCGGCTTCCGCGACCTGTTGATCGCTCGCGGCGAGCCGCTGCACCGCCACGTGGTGAGGTCGCTCGTGCCCGTCTCGGTCCGGCACCCGAGTGACCGGGGCCGCTTCGACAACCGGGTCTCGGCGATGCTCGCCGAGCTGCCCGTCGACGTCGACGACCCGGTGGGCCGGCTGGCGGAGGTGGCCACGCAGATGCGGCACCTGAAGGAGTCCCGGGAGGCGGTGGCCGGCGACGCCCTCACCTCTCTCGCGGTCTGGGCACCCGAGCCGATCCTCGGCATGGCGCTGCACGTCGGGTTCCGACTCCCCCACCGCAACCTGACCACGGTGACCACCAACGTCCCGGGGCCGACCGAGCCGCTCTACGTCGCCGGTCGCCGGATGCTCGCCACCTACCCCTACGTGCCGATAGCCGACCGGCTGCGGACCGGGGTCGCGATCACGTCGTACGAGGGGCAGCTGACGTTCGGGGTGACCGCGGACCGGGACACGGTCCCGGACGTCGACCTGATCAGCACCGGCATCGAGGCCGCAGCCACCGAGCTGGTGGATGCGGCCCACCGGCACCAGGCCTCGACGCGTCGGCGCAAGGTGGCGGCGCGGGCCTGAGCCATCCGCGCCGGGCCGGATGGGAGAATCGGCCCCGCTGCCCGTCCGGCGCCCAGGCGCGGGCGGGCGTGGAGGGTTCGCATAGTGGCCGAGTGCATGCGCCTTGAAAGCGCACGACGGGAGACCGTCCGTGGGTTCGAATCCCACACCCTCCGCCGTGTGATGTCGCGGGACACCGTTCACAAGACCCGCGACATCGTTCACGTCTGGCCTGTGGTTGGCAGTCCCGGGTCGGGTCCAGCCGGGGCTCGCGGATGTGCACCTGGGGCCAGGACGAGGACACGGGTCCCGGCGAGGCGGCGGCCCATGCCGATGTGGTGCGCCGGCAATCCTGCACCCGCCCACGGACGGAGCAGCAAGCAAGCTCGACCGCGGCTGACGGACACCCGCGCCGAGCTATTCGCAGGCGCCTGCCCCAGCTACTTGAGCGGAGCCACGCCTCGCACATCTGAGGGCGGAAACCGCAGCTGGGCTGCCTCGAGCTTCACCCGCGCGGCTTCGGCCAGGTCGCAGCCGAGCACGTCGGCGAATCGCACGAGGTAGATCAGCACGTCCGCAAGCTCCTCGCTGACCCGCGTCTTGAGCGGCTCCTCGAACGCCTGAGCTGCGGCCTCGTCAGCCGGCAGCCACTGGAACAGCTCGGCAAGCTCGCCCACCTCGCCGACGAGGGCCAGGATGAGCGACTTGGGGTCGTGGAACTGGCCCCAGTCCCTTTCCTCGGTGAACTTCCGCATGCAATCGCGCAGCTCGATCAGGTCGGACACGCGCCGAGCATGCCACGGATGCCCGTGACCTCAGGAGCCGGGAGATAAGGTCGCCGTTGCGGCCCGACGGGCTTCCACGGCGAGCGCCGACAACGCGCCCACCACAGGACACGCCCCCACCCGCACGAGTCATCTCGTGCTGCCTGGGGACTATTCTGTGACGCTGCTTCGGCACTCCGCCGCAGGCTTCGCCGCGCTCGTCCACGAAGGAACGATCGGGCTCAGACTGACCGAGCAGATGCTGCACCACACCGGTCGCCGACCCGCTCCCGCCGAGGTCACTTCGTGGGAGCGCAGTTTGCCCGTCCTCGCGCATGACCTTGTCCAGGCCGGCCTAGACAACGTCGAGGTCCTCCTCGAGCACCACCTTCCCTTGACCTCGAAGCGTGCCGACGTGGTACTAGCAGGCCGCCACCCCCGCACTGGCCGCGCGTCGTACGTCGTGCTCGAGCTCAAGCAGTGGAGTCGGGCCCACGCGTACGACGGCGACCCCGAGCTGGTCCTCGTCGACGGAATGCCGCACGGCCCGCAGCTGCACCCGGTCGCGCAGGTCCGCGGCTACTGCAGTTATCTGACCGACTTCACCAGGGCGCTGCACGACCTCGACGACGCGGTGGCCGGCGCGGCGTACCTGCACAACGCCACCACCGACGCCTCCGTCGCGGCGCTCTACGACTACCCGCAGGACGCGATGGGGCGGTTCTTCACCGCCGCACGCCGCAGCGACTTCGTCGAGTTCCTGCGCGAGCGGCTCGACCCTGACGTCGCGGGCGCGCCCTACGCGGACCTGCTGCTCAAGTCCGCGGTGGCGCCGTCCAGGCAGCTGCTCGCCGTCGCCGCTGACGAGGTGCAGCGCCGCGAGCAGTTCGTGCTACTGGCGGAGCAGCGGCTCGCCTACTCGATCGTCCTGCACGAGGTCGAGCGCGCCCGACGCGCTGACACCAAAGCGGTCGTCATCGTGACCGGCGGCCCGGGCAGCGGCAAGAGCGTCATCGCGCTATCGCTGCTCGGCGAACTGGCCCGCCGCGGCAGCACCGTGCTGCACGCCACCGGGTCGCGCTCGTTCACCCAGACACTGCGCAAAGTGGCCGGGGCGCGGGCACCACGGGTGCAGCGGATGTTCAAGTACTTCAACCAGTTCATGGACGCCGAACGCAACGGCCTCGATGTGCTCGTGCTCGACGAGGCGCACCGGATCCGGGAGACCTCGGTCGACCGCTACACCCGGGCCGCACTGCGCACCGGCCGCCCGCAAATCGATGAGCTGATCTCCGCTGCCCGAGTGCCAGTCTTCCTTCTCGACGAGCATCAGGTCGTGCGCCCCGGCGAACTCGGCACCGTCGCCGACATCGAGCGCCACGCCGCGACACTCGGCCTGCCAGTGCACCGTGTTGAACTCGACGGGCAGTTCCGGTGCGGGGGCAGTGAGGAGTACGTCGGGTGGGTGCTTCGCCTACTCGGGCTCGTCGATGGCGGGCCTATCGCGTGGGAGGGCGACCCGTCGTTCGAGGTTCGTGTGGCCGAGTCGCCCCTGGAGATGGAGATGCTGCTCGAGTCGCGCATTGCTGAGGGCTACGGCGCGCGGATGGCCGCTGGCTACTGCTGGCCATGGTCGGACCCAACCCGCGACGGCACGCTCGTGCCCGACGTGCAGATCGACGGCTGGGGCCGCCCTTGGAACCTCAAGGGCGACCGAGCCGTCGGCGACGCGCCCCCAGCGCCGCTGTGGGCGCACGACCCGCAGGGTTTCGGCCAGGTCGGCTGCGTCTACACCGCTCAAGGCTTCGAGTACGACTGGTCCGGCGTCATCCTTGGACCTGACCTGGTATGGCGCGACGGAGGGTTCGTGTCGCGGCGCGAGCACAACAAGGACCCCGACTTCCGCAACCGCACCAAGGTCGGGGACGCCGAGTTCGACCGGCTGGTGCGAAACATCTACAAAGTGCTGCTCACCCGCGGCATGGTCGGCACCGTCATCTACTCCACCGACGCCGAAACCCGCGAAGCCCTCCGCGCTCTGGTGGGCGTCGCGGCTGAAGTCGGAACGACATGAGTCAGGACTAAGGTCGGCCCGTGACCGGGGTCGAGCCCATGGAGCCGCTGGGTTTCGCCCAGCTGCTCATGGACGTGATCGATGAGGGTCGGCGCACCGCCACCTACAAGCTCGCCGTGCTACTTGCGCTGGTAGACACGGCGACACTGGCGGTTGACCGCACCGGCCGCCCTCCCGAGCGCGTCAGCACACGAGATCTGGCACGCCGCGTAGTGCACCTGTACTGGCCCCAGGTCCGGCCCTATCCACTGACGTCCGAGAGCGATATCGAGCTACGCCAGTCCACTCAGCCACGGGCGGTCACGGTCGACGCCGTGAGAGACCTCCGGGAGGCGGCCGCGGCAGTAGGTGCCGGCACGGCATCACTGGCGGAGATGCGGCTACCCGAGTTGTTCCAGAAGACGCTCGACACTGTCGAGCTGAATCTCGTACGGATGCCGCTCGGCAAGCTGCAGAGACCTCAGGGCTTCTCCGAATCCGGAGCATCCGACTACCCACGCTTTCTCTACGACGACACCCCTTTCCACGAGGGCGTGCGGATGCGGGACTTGAAAGCAAGCCGGCTGCACGTCGAGCTGCAGCCGGGCGTCGCCGACTGGCTCGTCTCGCTATCGGGGCTCGTCCGCCCGCTAGTCGAACTGCATTGGACGCGAGCGGTCGCGCGCCTGAACCATCGTGAGCTTCACGAGGACGGTCTGCGCGAGTTCCTCTTCGGCAGCAGCCGGACCGCGCTGGCTCGGCTGGTGCCCGGCCTACAGGACATGCAGCAGGGCTGCTGCTTCTACTGCAATGGCAGGCTTCGACCTGGGGAGATCGAAGTGGATCACTTCGTCCCATGGAGCCGGGTGCCGAACGACGCCCTCACCAATCTCGTGCTCGCCGACCGGCGGTGCAACAACTCCAAGCGCAACCACCTCGCCGACCTGACACTGCTGGAACGCTGGTGGAGTCGGAGTGCCGGGCCGCTGCACGAGATCTCCTCCCGCACCGACTGGCCAGTGCAGACGCTCGAGTCCATCCAGATGGCCCGCGCTGTTTACGTCCACGCCCCCGATGGAACGCACCTCTGGTCGCAGCCAGGTGTCTTCACCCTGCTCGAGCGGTCCCGGCTCACGACCGTCCTCACTGAAATGGAGTCGCCATGAGCGACCTTCCCCCGAAGGGCAAGCTTGTCCGGGACGGAATCCCGGACCTCATTCGGGACCAGGGCGGCACGCCGCAGCTAACCCGCCTCGCCGCAAACCAGCGGCAGGCGGCACTGCTGGCCAAGCTCCGCGAGGAGGCCGACGAGCTTGCGGCAGCCGAGGGAACCGAGCGATTGGGCGAGCTCGGCGACGTCCTCGAGGTCGTCCGTGCACTCGCCGACGAACTCGGCGTCACCTGGGCCGAGGTCGAGGCGGCCGCAGGCGCCAAGCGCGCCGCACGCGGCGCCTTCGCCGAGGGCTGGTGGTGGCACGGCAACCTCGTGGCGACGAAGAGATCACAACGTGGCTAGAGGCGGATTTGCGCATCATCGGGGGAGTCGTCGCAGCGTTGTCGGAGGTTCGATCCTCTCCGGGCACAGTTGTGATGTCGCGGGACACCGTTCACAGGTGACCCGCGACATCGGTCCTGCGTGACCGTCGTCACCCCAGGTCGTTAGGTCTCCCGGACGTGCCCGGACCCGGGCACCAGTTCTGGAGGACATGCATGCGGAGACGATCTCTCCTCGCCACCGGCGCGGCCGGCTCGGCGCTGGCCTGCGTGCTCGCACTCTGCCCGACGGTCGCCCAGGCAACGCTGGGCGCCGACGAGCTGCGCGCGGCCGCGGGCGACGGCGCGACGACGTACGACGTGCGTCGCGCCGCCGACACCGTCACCTCGCCCACGAAGGCCCAGCTCGACGCCGTCTCCGCGCTGATCCAGCGGGCCGGATCGGGGACCCGGGTGACCTGGGACGACCGGTTCGGCACGCCACGCACGATCTTGAGGTACGGCGACTGGCTGACCGGTCCTCGCTCGGGCACGGCCGTCGACGTGGCCCGAGCGTTCGTCGAGGACAACCGGACTGCGTTGGGTCTCACGGCCGAGCAGGTCGCCGCCCTCGCGGTCACGGGCAACCACGAGCTGCCCGGCACGGGCACCCGGGTCGTGGACCTGGTGCAGACGTTCGGGGGCGTGCAGGCGTCTCGTGGCGGCAGCCTGACCGTCGCGGTGGCCAAGGACGGGCGGGTGCTCTCCTACGCCGGGTCGACCGTGCGCGACGGGTCGCTGTCGGGAGGCTGGGACCTGTCGGCGGGCGACGCCCTGGAGAAGGTCGCCGGAGCGCTCGCCAAGGGCGTCGACTTCACAGCGAAGGCGACCGGTGAGAAGGCGGGATACACGACGTTCGACAAGGGCCCCTTCGCCGCCGGCTCCTACGTGATGAAGACGGCGTTCCCCACCGACGACGGAGTGCGTCCGGCCTACCGGGTGCTCTTCATCCGGGCGCTCGACGAGGGCTGGGACGTGGTCGTCGACGCCGGGTCGGGCAAGACGCTCTACCGCAACAGCCTCGTGGCCAACGACTCGGAAGGCACCGTCTACGAGAACTTCCCGGGCGCGCCGAAGGGCGGCCAGCCGGTCATCAAGCCGTTCGGCCCGAGCGACGAGTCACCGGCGGGCTACACCGACCCGACCGGCCTGGCGGGAGTGGGCGGCCCAACCACGTTCGGCAACAACGCCGACTCCTACGCCAACTACTCGAACTTCCTGGTGCCGGCCGACCAGGGCCCGCGCCCGGTCAGCCCGACCAGCCAGTTCAACTACACCTACGCCCAGAACTGGAAGCGCACCAACGGTGCCATCGTGCCCCCGTCGTACGCCCTGGACCTCGACCCGGCGGCGACCAACCTGTTCTGGTCGCACAACCGCATCCACGACGAGTACTACGACCTCGGCTTCACCGAGTCGGCGGGCAACTTCCAGGCGAACAACAACGGCAAGGGCGGGTCGGACGGCGACCCGATCCTGGGCCTCGTGCACGCCGGTGCCGCGAGCGGCGGTGCGCCGACCTACACGGGTCGCGACAACGCCTACATGCTGACCCTGCCCGACGGCATCCCGCCGTGGAGCGGCATGTTCCTGTGGGAGCCCATCAACGACGCGTTCGAGGGTCCGTACTCGGACGGCAACTTCGACCAGAGCGTCATCCAGCACGAGTACAGCCACGGGCTGTCCAACCGTTAC
>DASVBJ010000192.1:0-4328 GCA_036375895.1 Actinomycetes bacterium
GCAGCTGATCGGCGCCGTGCGCGAGCTGGACATGGACGAGGTCCGCAAGCAGCTGGAGTCCAGCACCGCCTGAGCACGGCCTGTCGGACACCCGGCCCGCCGCGACGAGCCCACCGCCGCCGCGGCGGGCCGGGCCTGTCCGGACGGGGCCTGGCGGGCAGGTGTGCAGCCGTCGGCTACGCGATCGCGGCATGTCCCTCCCCGTCCGGGACCGGCTCCAGCTGCCCGAGCAGCCCTAGGACCAGATCCCGCGGCAGCCCGTGAGTGTCGTGCAGGAAGCGAAAGTCCTCCACGGTGAGCGGGCCGCGCGAACGTTGCCGCTCCACCAGCGGGCGCCCGCGCCGCAGCAGCCGGCTGAACCGGTGCTGTTCGTCCTCGAGGACGCCGAGCGGCACCAGCGGGTCGAGGTCAAGGCCGAAGTGCGACACCGTGGACTCGATCAGGTCCAGGGGCACGTCGCCCAGGCTGCGTGTCGGGTCGTCGCGCCACAGCGTCGTCAGCGTGCGGCGCACGAGTCGGCGCAGCACGTAGCCGCGGCCGTTGTTCGACGGGCGGACCCCGTCGCCGACGACAACGATCACCGAGCGCAGGTGGTCGCTGACCAGCCGCAGCTGCGGCCCGTCGTCCAGGCCCCACAGTCCCGGCAGCGTCGAGAACCACGGCGAGAAGAGGTCGGTCTCGAACACGGTCCGCTTGCCCTGCAGCACCATCACGAGCCTCTCCAGGCCCATGCCGGTGTCGACGCTGCGCTGTTCGAGCGGGCTGAGCCGGCCGTCGCTGTGGCGGTGGTAGCGCATCATCACGTGGTTCCACACCTCGACCCAGCGACCATCCGTGCCCGGCGTGCTCTGCGGTGGCCCATCGCCGGTCCACACGAAGATCTCCGAGTCGGGACCGCACGGGCCGGTGGGTCCGTTGGACCACCAGTTCTCGGTCGTCGTCCGCTCGACCGGCACGCCGAGCTCGTCCCACACCCGGAGGGAGTCGGTGTCGGGACCGACCTGCTCGTCGCCGCCGAACACGGTGACGTGAAGGCGGCCCGGGTCGATGCCGAACCCGTCGCACAGCAGCTCGTACCCCCAGCGCAGGCTCTGAGGCCCGTCGTAGTCGCCGAGGGACCAGGTGCCGAGCATCTGGAAGACGGTCAGGTGCGAGGAGTCGCCGACCTCGTCGAGGTCGGTGGTCCGCAGACAGCGCTGCACGTTGACCAGGCGTCGCCCGTCGGGATGCGGGCGGCCCTCCAGGTAGGTGGTCAGCGGATGCATGCCCGAGGTGGTGAACAGCACCGGGTCCTGCGGTGGCGGGATCAGGGTGGAGCCGGTCACCGGACGGTGGTGACGCTGCTCGAAGAAGTCGAGGAACGTCTCGAGGGTCTGCTGGGTGTTCATGGCGGTGGTCCTTCCTGGTCAGGATGACCGGAGGCCGACCGCTGGGCGCGGGGTGGAGCGAGGTCAGGGCGCACCGGCGAGCCGTCCCCGGTCGCCGATGGGTGAAAAGCCGATGGGTGAAACGAAGGTCAGGCGGCGGCAACCGACGAGCTGAGAGCTCGTGCGGCTGCAGCGGCGGTGCGGGTGACCTTCATGTCTCCCATCATGCCGGGCCGGCCCGGGGCCGCAATCAGGTTTCTGCCGTGGAAGCGCCGCATGACCGCGCACGGGCTTCACCCCCACCCGCCGGGTTGCGGACGTTACCGATGAGTAGCATCATCGTTGTTACCGGTGGGTAGTTACCGAACCCTGCCCCTGTCCCCCGCTGGCTCGCCGCACGGAAGGACCCGCCCTGATGGGCCACTACAAGAGCAACTTGCGCGACATCGAGTTCAACCTGTTCGAGGTCTTCGGCCGGAACGAGGTCCTGGGCACCGGCCCCTACGCCGAGGTGGACGGGGAGACCGCCCGCAGCATCCTCGGCGAGGTCGAGCGCCTGGCGACCAACGAGCTCGCCTCGTCGCTGCTGGACTCCGACCGCAACCCGCCGGTCTTCGACCCGGCGACGAACAGCGTCACGATGCCGGAGTCGTTCAAGAAGTCCTTCCAGGCCTACATGGACGCCGAGTGGTGGCGCCTCGACCTCAACGAGGAGCTGGGCGGGACCGTCGTACCCCCGTCGCTGCGCTGGGCGGTCGCGGAGCTCGTCCTCGGCGCCAACCCGGCCGTGCACATGTACGCCTCCGGCGCGAGCTTCGGTCACGTGGTCTACCGCCTCGGCACCGAGGAGCAGCACAAGGTCGCCCGCCAGATGGTGGAGCGCCGCTGGGGCGCGACGATGGTGCTCACCGAGCCCGACGCCGGCTCGGACGTCGGCGCGGGACGCACCAAGGCGATCAAGCAGGACGACGGCACCTGGCACATCGAGGGCGTGAAGCGCTTCATCACCAGCGCCGAGCACGACATGGCGGAGAACATCGTCCACCTCGTGCTGGCCCGCCCCGAGGGCGCGGGCCCCGGCACCAAGGGCCTCAGCCTCTTCATCGTGCCGAAGTACCACTTCGACTGGGAGACCGGCGAGCTCGGCGAGCGCAACGGCGTCTACGTCACCAACGTCGAGCACAAGATGGGCCTGAAGGCGTCCACGACGTGCGAGCTCACCTTCGGGGAGAAGGAGCCCGCCGTCGGCTGGCTGGTCGGCGACGTGCACGACGGCATCGCGCAGATGTTCAAGGTCATCGAGTACGCCCGGATGATGGTGGGCACCAAGGCCATCGCCACGCTCTCGACCGGTTACCTCAACGCCCTCGAGTACGCCAAGACGCGCGTGCAGGGGCCGGACCTGACCCAGATGACCGACAAGACCGCGCCGCGCGTGACCATCACGCACCACCCCGACGTGCGGCGCAGCCTGATGACGCAGAAGGCGTACGCCGAGGGTATGCGGGCGCTGGTCCTCTACACCGCCACGGTGCAGGACGAGGTCGCGGTGGCCGAGGCCACCGGGGCCGAGCACGACCTCGCGGTCCGCCTCAACGACCTGCTGCTGCCGATCGTCAAGGGCTTCGGCTCCGAGAAGTCCTACGAGCTGCTCGGCTCCCAGTCACTGCAGACGTTCGGCGGCTCGGGCTATCTGCAGGACTACCCGGTCGAGCAGTACATCCGCGACGCCAAGATCGACACCCTCTACGAGGGCACCACGGCGATCCAGGGCATGGACTTCTTCTTCCGCAAGATCGTGCGGGACAAGGGGCAGGCGCTCACCAAGCTGCTCACCGACATCCAGGAGTTCGCAAAGGGCGACGAGGGCAACGGCGCTCTGCAGGCCGAGCGGGACCTGCTCTCGAAGGGCCTCGAGGACGTGCAGGGCATCGTCGGCGCGATGGTCGGGGCGCTCACCGCGTCGGCCGAGGACCCCACGAACGTCTACAAGGTCGGCCAGAACACCACCCGGCTGCTGCTCGCCTGCGGCGACCTGGTGATCGCCTGGCTGCTGCTCCGTCAGGCCACCGTGGCGCAGCAGGCGCTGGCCGCGGGTGCGGCCGGGCGGGACAAGGCGTTCTACGAGGGGAAAATCGCGGCGGCGAAGTTCTTCGCCCGCCAGACCCTGCCGCTGCTCGCCGCGCACCGGGCGGTCGCCGAGGCCGTCGACAACGAGCTGATGGAGCTGCCGGAGGAGGCCTTCTAGTCGCCCGTCGGACGACAGCCGAGCCCACGAGCGACGCGGTCACCGGGGCACCGGGGCCGCGTCGCTCGCGTCCGACCGGGTGACATCGACGCCCGATCCGTCCGGTTATATGGTGTTACACGGCGTGACCTACGGCACCCGGTTGCATGCCGGGTCGTGGGCCTGGGTAAGCGGTCAGTCGAACGGCCGACAACCGTCGTGCCGGCACCGGCCGTCACCACCACGGAGGTTCCCATGGGCATCGGCGTCAGCATCTTCCTGATCGCCGTCGGCGCGATCCTCGCGTTCGCACTCAACGTCGACGTGTCGGGCGTCAGCCTCGACGTCGTCGGCTACATCCTGATGATCGTCGGCCTGCTCGGCCTGATCATGACCGCGTTCATCTGGGGCCCGCGCCGCTCGGCCCGCGGCGACGTGGTCGAGGAACGCCGCGTCTACGACGACCGCATCTAGGCCGACGACGCTGCACCGAACGACACGAGAGGCCGGCGGTCCCGCGGGGGACCGCCGGCCTCCGCGCGTGATCACGACCAGGAGGGCAGGACCGACACGATGAGAACCTCGGTAGGCACCGGAGTGCTGCTGATGGCGCTCGGCGGGATCCTCGCGTTCGCCGTCCGCGCGCCCGGCGTGGTCGAGGAGTACGTCGACGTCGTCGACCTCGGGCTGATCCTCGTGTGGGCCGGTGTGCTCGTCCTGGTGATGCAGGTCGT
>DASVBJ010000365.1:0-3810 GCA_036375895.1 Actinomycetes bacterium
GGCGGACCGGTCCTGCGGGATCACGTCGCCCTCCCCCAGGCGCGCCGCGGACGCCCGCTCGGGCACCACCAGGTCGACGAACTTCTCCCCGAACAACGTCTTCGGCAGCAACCGCGCCGACACGTTCGCCGGGATCAGGCCCACCGTCCCCGCGTCCAGGGCGAGGTCCATCGTCGCGCCCGTGCCGTCCGAGTGCACGCCCCGGACCTCACCCACGAGCACTCCGCGGAGCTTGACGTCGGCCCGCTTCTCCAGCTGGTTGCCGATCCGGTCGGTCTTCAGCGTCACGTGCACCACGTCGGCGAAGGCCTTCTCGTACGACGCCACCGACAGGGACAGGAGGAGGGCACAGACGAGCAGGAACACCACGCCGTACACCCGCAGCAACACCGTCGGGCCGACTCGACGCCGGCTGCGCGCCCTCATCAGCACGTGATCACCCCGCGATCATCACGGGGTCCAACGAGCGCTGCTCTGACCCGTTACGGCGGCGGATGGCACGGTTGCGCGATTGTGGCCCCGTCGGGCGTTTCGCGAGGGCCCGCGCGGCGCATATCCGGGTGGGGAGACGTTGCCGTCCCGGCCGGCCGCGGGAGTCATGCACGCGCGTAACCAGTCGGCCCGGCGCTCGTTACTCCCGGGTGAACGCGTGTCGTCGACCGGTGAGGTGTTACGCGTGGGCGTGGAGATCCGGGTCGAGGGGCTCACGAAGGCCTTCGGCCGTCAGGTGATCTGGCAGGACGTCTCGTTGACGCTGCCCGCGGGGGAGATCTCGGTGATGCTCGGGCCGTCCGGCACCGGCAAGTCGGTCTTCCTGAAGACCCTGGTCGGGCTGCTCAAGCCGGAAAGCGGCTCGATCCTCATCGAGGGCCGGGACCTGACCCGGCTGCGCGAGCACGACCTCTACGAGGTGCGCAAGCTCTTCGGCGTGCTGTTCCAGGACGGCGCGCTGTTCGGGTCGATGAGCCTCTACGACAACATCGCCTTCCCCCTGCGGGAGCACACGAAGAAGACCGAGAAGGAGATCAAGGGGATCGTCCTCGACAAGATGGACATGGTCGGCCTCCTCGGCTCGGAGGCCAAGCTGCCCGGCGAGATCTCCGGCGGCATGCGCAAGCGGGCCGGCCTGGCCCGGGCCCTGGTGCTCGATCCCGAGATCATCCTCTTCGACGAGCCGGACTCCGGCCTCGACCCCGTGCGGACGGCCTACCTCAACCAGCTGATCGTCGACCTCAACGCGGCCATCGAGGCGACGTTCCTCATCGTCACCCACGACGTGAACACCGCGCGCACGGTGCCGGACAACATCGGGCTGCTCTACCACAAGCACCTGGCGATGTTCGGCCCCCGGGAGATGCTGCTCAGCTCGCAGGAGCCCGTCGTACGCCAGTTCCTCAACGCCCAGCGGCAGGGACCGATCGGGATGGCGGAGGAGAAGGACGCCGACGAGCTGGCGCAGGAGCAGGCGCAGGGCCACGAGCTGCCGCCGCTGCCGCCGATCGCGATGCAGCTGACCCCGAGCGACGGCACCCGGCGCCGCACCCAGCGCGAGGAGGGCCAGTGGTGCCGCGAGAACGGCGTCACCCCGCCTCCCGGCTCGTTCCAGGGCCAGAACGCCGCGGTCGGCCCGGCCCTGGGCACGTCCGCGGGCCATGACGGCCAGCAGCGGGCCGGGCAGCCGCAGACCGTGTCCATAGCGCGGGACGGGGTGGCATGAGCAACCCCGCGGTCGGGGCGCTCCGGCAGAGCGGCAACCTCTTCGCGCTGGGCCTGGACTCCCTGCGCGCCTTGCCCCGCCGGCCGTTCCAGACCAAGGAGTTCATCCAGCAGGCCTGGTTCATCGCCAGCGTGACGATCCTCCCGACGGCGCTCGTGAGCATCCCGTTCGGTGCCGTCATCGCCCTGCAGCTCGGCAACCTCACCCGCCAGCTGGGCGCGCAGTCGTTCACCGGGTCGGCCAGCGTGCTCGCGGTCATCCGGGAGGCGAGCCCGATCGTGACCGCGCTGCTCATCGCGGGAGCCGGCGGGTCCGCGATCTGCGCAGACCTCGGGGCCCGCAAGATCCGCGAGGAGATCGATGCCATGCAGGTGCTGGGCATCGACCCCATCCAGCGCCTGGTCGTGCCCCGGGTCCTCGCCTCCATGCTGATCGCCGTGCTGCTCAACGGTCTGGTGTCCGTCGTCGGTGTCTGCGGCGGCTACTTCTTCAACGTGGTGCTGCAGGGCGGCACACCCGGCGCCTACCTGGCGTCGTTCACCGCGCTCGCCCAGCTGCCCGACCTGTACGTCGGCGAGCTGAAAGCACTCGTGTTCGGGGCACTCGCCGCCATCGTCGCGTCCTACAAGGGCTTGACCGCAGGCGGCGGGCCGAAGGGCGTCGGTGACGCGGTCAACCAGTCGGTCGTGATCACGTTCATGCTGCTCTTCGTCGTCAACTTCGTGATGACGGCGGTCTACTTCCAGGTCGTCCCGCAGAAGCTCGGCTGAGGTCAGACGTGAGCATCAACTCCACCCTGCGCAAGCCGGTCGCCGCGCTCGACGACCTCGGCGGCCAGCTGCGCTTCTACGCCCGCAGCATCGGCTGGAGCGGCCGCACCGTCCGCCGCTACAAGAAGGAGATCATCCGGCTGCTCGCCGAGGTCAGCCTCGGCACCGGGGCCCTCGCGGTCATCGGCGGCACGGTCGGCGTCATCGCCTTCCTCGCCTTCTTCACCGGCACGGAGGTGGGCCTGCAGGGCTACTCGGCCCTCAACCAGCTCGGCTCCTCCGCGTTCACCGGGTTCGTCTCGGCGTACTTCAACACCCGTGAGATCGCCCCCCTCGTCTCCGGCCTGGCGCTGGCCGCGACGGTGGGCTGCGGCTTCACGGCCCAGCTGGGTGCCATGCGGATCAGCGAGGAGGTCGACGCGCTCGAGGTCATGGGCATCCCCAGCCTCCCGTTCCTCGTGACCACCCGGATGATCGCCGGGTTCGTGGCCGTGATCCCGCTGTACGTGCTCGGCCTGCTGTCGTCCTACTGGGCGACCCGGCTCATCGCGACCGGCTACTACGGCCAGTCGAAGGGCACCTACGACCACTACTTCCACCTGTTCCTGCCTCCCGGAGACGTCCTGTGGTCCTTCGGCAAAGTGCTGGTCTTCGCCGTGGTGATCATCCTGATCCACTGCTACTACGGCTACACGGCGAGTGGCGGGCCGGCGGGCGTGGGGGTCGCCGTCGGCAAGGCCGTACGCACGTCGATCGTGGCGATCAACCTGGTCGACTTCTTCCTCAGCCTCGCCATCTGGGGCGCCACGACGACCGTGCGGATCGCGGGATGAGAACCCCACGTAACCCCTCGTTGCGCTCGCACTTCCGCGGGGACCCCGGGAGGCCGGCGTGCTGATGAAGGCGCGCGGTAGGCGCGGGGTCGGCCAGGCCGTGGCACTGCGGGTGTACGGCGTGGTGTTCCTGCTCGTCCTCGCCATGCTCGTCGGCCTGACAGTGGCCATCTACCAGAAGGCGTTCGTCGACGTGGTGCACGTGACCCTGGAGACCGACCGGGTCGGCAACCAGCTGGCCCCGCCTGCCGACGTCAAGCTTCGCGGCGTGATCGTCGGCGAGGTGCGGCACGTGAGCTCCGACGGGAAGCGGGCCAAGGTCGACATCGCCCTGGAGCCCCGGCTCGCCGGCCTGATCCCGGCGAACGTGTCGGCGCGGTTGCTGCCGAAGACGTTGTTCGGGGAGAAGTTCGTCGACCTGGTGGTGCCCGAGCGGGCGTCCGCGGCGCGCCTGGGGGAGGGCGACGTGATCCCGCAGGACCGGTCCGCC
>DASVBJ010000378.1:0-2805 GCA_036375895.1 Actinomycetes bacterium
CACCTCGGTGAGCGGCAGCTGCAGGTCCTGGCTCGCCCAGCGGTACCTGCCGTCCCGCACCCGGTTGGGCCACGGCACGAGGAGCTGTCCCCGCCCGCCGTCGACGCGGGCGGACGCGTCGTAACCGTCGACGACCGGGCGACCTGCCACGACGTACTCCCGCAGGCCGCCGCCCACCTCGACCACCACCGCGCGCTGGTCGCCGTTGTGCAGCACGTGCTGCTCGCCCGTCGGGTGACCGCGCACGTCGCCTCCTCGTCCTCGGAGTGGTCCCGTCGCTGCGCCGAGAGACACATGCTGCCGTGAAACGCGTGGTGTGGACAGGAGACAGGACTTCATGACCGAGCTGCCTCCCCTCACCACGCTGGTCGCCACGCGCAAGGCGCTGCACCGCGTCGCCGAGCACGTGCTGAGCGCCGCCCGCAAGACCGCCACCGGCCACATCGGCCTCGTGCCGAGCCCCGGCGGCTTCCGGACCCCGCCGTACACCGCAGCGGACGGCGACCGGGTCGTGGCCGTCAACGGCACCGACATCGAGGTGCGCACATCCTCCGGCGTGCGTCGTGAGCCGCTGACCACGGTGCGGGCCGCCGCGACGCTGGCCGGCATCGAGCCGGGCTTCCCGTGGACCACGCACCCACCGGCCACGCCGGTCGAGCCGGACGACCCGCTGGCGGTCGACGCTGCGGCCGCGCAGGTGCTCGCAGGCTGGTTCGCGCTGGGGGCGGAGGCGCTGGCCCGGCTGGCCAGGACAGCGATGGACGACCAGCCGGGACCGGCGCAGATCTACCCCGAGCACTTCGACCTCGGCGTGGTGATCGGCGCGGTCAACTACGGCGTCTCGCCGGGCGACGAGGCAATCCCGCTGCCCTACCTCTACGTCGGGCCGCACGACGGCGTTCCGGCTGCCGACGCCTTCTGGAACGCCTCGTTCGGCGCGTATGTCACGATCGAGCAGGTCGGCTCGGTGGAGGATGCGTCGGCCTTCTTCGAGAAGGGGCGGCGGCTGCTCCGCGAGACGACGGCCATCGAACGCCCCACGCCGTCGTAGTCGGCTGCTCTTCGGCCGTCCGGTCAACCCGAGTCGCTCACGGGCGCACGGCCACCTGGTCACATATGACGATTGTCGTCGGGTGCTTGCGGGTGACAGAGTCTGGCGTGTTGACGGTGCGGGTGGGGGTGCCAGTGCGGGGGCCAGTGGCCGGGGACCCGTGCCGTCCACACTCTGCTCGAGCTCGCGCAGCGTGCCCGCCCTCGCGGCGGAGGACTTCAGTAGCCGATGTTGCGGTGCAGTCGCAGGAAGGTGTCGCGGTAACCGAGTCGCGGCCACGCGCGTGACGACAGCAAATTCGTCGCGCGCCAGTCGGTGACCGAGACGCGGTAGCCCGCCTCGGCGGTCCAGTCGAGCACCGCCTGACACAGCGCGCGGCCGGCGCCACGTCCACGGGCCGCCGGCAGCACGGCCGCAAAGCCCAGGAAGCCCGCCGCGTCGGGGCAGGCAAGGCCCTCGTGCAGGCTGGACTTCCCCAGCGCGCAGGCCACCGCCGCGCCGACGACGCGACCGTCGACCTCCGCGACGTACGCCGTGTAGTCGGGGTCGTCGAACGACTCCTCCCAGTCGGCCCGGGCCTCGTCGAGGGTCGGCATCGAGCCGGCCGAGAAGACCGGGGACAGGGCCTGGTGCTCGGGCAGCGCGAGGTCGAGGGCCGCGAGCGCCGGGATGTCGTCGCGCCGGGGACGGCGGACCGTGACGCCGGCAACCGGCGGGTGCGGGGCCGACGGCGCCTCCACCAGCGCGTGCGTGTGCTGGTGTCCGAAGGCCAGCCGGAACCATGCGTCGACCACGTCCCGGTCGTGGCTCGGCACCAGCGCGTAGTGCGCTGTGCGCCCCTCGTCGACCCACCGCTGTGCGGCGGCGGCATAGAGGTCACGGACGGTCTCGGCCTCCTCGGCCGCGAAGCCCGCTGACTCGACCCAGACGTTCGGCCCCCACGTGCCGCTGGGCTTCGTGCCACCGAGGAGGTAGCCGACGGGACGGCCCCCGGCGTACGCGATCGCGCCGGACGTGCCCTCACGCGACCACACGCTCACGAGCTCGGCGCGCGCCGACTCGGGTGACTCGAAGCGCGGCGACAGCAGCGGCTCCGCCCGCCGGTGGGCGGCGTGCCGCGCGGCCAGGAGCGCAGCCGCCGCCTCCAGGTCGCCCTCCTCGAAGGGCCTGATCTCCAGTCCGGGCACCCGGCGACTGTAGGGGGCAGGGGCCCCCGGGCCAACCGATAAACGCCGCGCCGACGGGGCGTAACAGCCATGTCCGCTCGAGGACTGTGCGAGAGCCGCGCAGTCACGAAGAGGAGTGGGACATGAAGGGCTTGCAGGGCAAGGTCGCCGTCGTCACCGGAGGCAGCTCGGGCATCGGGCAGGCGATCGCCGTCCGGCTCGGCGAGGAGGGCGTGGACGTCGCCATCAACTACGTCGGTCGCCCCCAGGGCGCCGAGGAGACCAAGGAGGTGATCGAGCACGGCGTCGACATCTGCATGAAGCAGCTGGCGTCCGCCGGGACCCGACCCATCCTCGTCGAAGCCGACGTCTCGGACGAGCAGCAGGTCGCCGCGATGTTCGACCGGGTGCTCGAGGAGTACGGCCACATCGACGTGCTGATCAACAACGCGGGGATCCAGATCGCGGAGGACACCGACAGGCTCTCGGCGGCCGACTTCGACAAGGTGCTGGCCGTCAACCTGCGCGGTGCGTTCCTCTGCGCCCAGCAGGCGATCCGGCACTTCCTCGACTCCGGCCGGGGCGGCG
>DASVBJ010000062.1:0-12275 GCA_036375895.1 Actinomycetes bacterium
GACCCTGCGCCACATCGACTGGTTCGAGGTGACCGAGACGCGCGGTCACGTGGTCGACGGCCAGGTCGAGCACTTCCAGGTCGGCATGAAGATCGGCTTCCGCCTCGAGGACGCCTGACCAACCCCCAGGCCGCCAACCCCGGCAGCGATCATGCACGTTCCGTCGCACAGGCTCCGCCAATCCCGGCAGCGATCATGCACGTTCCGTCGCACGGACTCGGCGAAACGACGGAACGTGCATGAATGCCATGAAGCCGGGGGGCCTCCCCCCGGAGCACGCTGAAGAGAAGTTGAGGCGTGGGCCGAAAGGAGGCCGGTTCTCATGTTGCACGTTGGGTTGGATCTGTCCAGGTGCCGGGTGGATGTTCAGGTGCTCGACCCGGACGGGGTGCTGCTGGCCACGACCAAGGCGTCGCCGGATGAGGCGGGGCTGCGCGCGCTGGCCGAGCGGATCGGCGCCGGTGAGCCGGTGCGGGCGGCGATCGAGTCGATGACCGGTGCCCGGTTCGTGCGCGATGTGCTGGCCGGCGCCGGCTGGGAGGTGCTCATCGCGGACGCCGCGCAGACCAAGCGGCTGGCCCCGCTGGCCTGCAAGACCGACCGGATCGACGCATGGGTGCTGGCCGAGCTGTCCCGGCGGGACCTGGTGCCGGCGATCTGGCTGCCGCCGCTGCGGGTCCGCGAGGAGCGGGAACGGGCCCGGTTCCGGCTGCATCTGGTCAAGCACCGGCAGATGCTCAAGGCCCGCATCCACTCCACGCTGATGACCTTCGGGGTACCGGTGAAGACCGCGGACCTGTTCGGGGTGACCGGCCGGGCGCAGCTGGCCCGGCTGCGGCTGCCCGAGCCGTGGGCCGGGGACGTGGCCGCCAGCCTGCTGCTCATCGACACCCTCGACGGGCACATCGGCCAGTGTGAGCAGGCACTGCGCGCGCTGGGCGCGGACCACCGCTACCTGCCCCGGCTGATGAGCGCACCGGGCATCGGCTGGGTGCTCGGCTACACCATCGCCGCCGAGATCGGCGACATCACCCGGTTCCGGTCCCCGGCCAAGCTGGTCGGCTACACCGGGCTGTGCCCGCGGGTCTACCAGTCCGGGCAGCGCGACCGCCGCGGCCCGATCTCCAAGGCCGGCCCCCGCTACCTGCGCTGGGCGCTGATCGAGGCGGCCACCCACGCCTGCGCGCACCCGGCCTACCGGGACCGCTACCAGCGCACCCGGGCCCGCCTCGGCCCCCAGCGCGGCACCCCGGTCGCCCGGGTCGAGCTGGCCCGCGACCTGGCCCACGCCATCTGGCACATGCTCACCCACGATCAGGACTTCGCTCCGGCAGGCGCCAACAGCGATCTGGCCGCCTGACGGCCCTGGCATGAATTGCGCCGCCGCGAGTGTCCGATGACCTGGTCCCTGCAGCACAGGGCGATAGAGAGCTGACCACCGAGCCGCCCCCGGAGACCCCGCCACCCCGCCGCCACCCCCGCCCCGCCAACATCGCGGACGAGCACGCGCCGCCTCAACGTCGGTCGTCCTCGCCGGGCCTCTCACGACGCCCGGCTGCGGGCGCTCCACGTTGACCCGGCACGCCCCCGCCCACACCCTGGCACCGGCCGGGGACAGCAGCAGACCCTTGACACCACCCGCCGCTTCATAGAGATCGCTGCCAGGGGGAGGGGGCGGGCCACGCGGGCCCGCCCCCACCGGACGTCACTGCGTCAGTGCACGGTGATGTTGCCGCCCTTCAGGTAGCCGGCCGTCGACCAGACCAGCGAGCCGGCCGCGTTGCGGACCGAGATGCTGATCCAGTCGGCGGTGCTGGCCTTGCGCGACCCGCCGTTGCGGTTGTCCTGCACGGTGACGGTGAACGTGTAACCGCTCACGCCGTCCCAGCGGCCGGCACCCGACCAGGTGGCCGTCGTGCCGGAGACCGACAGCGCGGTCACGGCGTTGCCGTGGAACCGGTGCTTGCCCGGCGCCCGCACCTGCAGCTGGCCGCGCAGCCCGCTCTCGTCGGACATCGCGTTGAAGCCGAACGACGTGCGACCGTCGGCGACCACGAACCCGCCGCCGGTCACCTTGCCCGCCGGCGCCGCCGCCTCGACCGTCACCAGCTCCTCGGCGGCCGCGCACGGCAGGTAGTAGGCGTCACCGGCGAACGACGCGACCACGGCGTACGCACCCGCCGGCAGCGACTGCGTCGTGGACGCCACACCGGAGGCGTCGGTGGTCGCCGTGTAGTGCGTCGTGGTCATCGACGCGTCGGTCACGGCGAAGTCCACCGTCTTGCCGGACCGGTCGCCAAGGGTCGCGTCCGGCTCGCCCATCGCCGCCGACAGCGTCGTCGACCCACCCGCCGACACGAGCGTCGAGCCGGTGTAGGACAGCGTGCAGTCCTCCTTCGCCACGGTCACCGCGTCGCTGTCCGACGACGCGAGGAACGCGGTGTCACCGGCGAACGCCGTCGCCATCGTGTACGGGCCGGGTGCCTGGCCCACCGTGATCGAGCTCGCGGCGACCCCGGAGGCGTTGGTCGTCGCCGACGCCGACTGGGAGCCCAGCGTGAACGACAGCGACTTGCCGGGCACCGGCGCGTCCGGGTTGGCCGTGGTGTCGGTCAGGGTCCCGGAGACCGCCAGCGGGTCGGAGTACTGCACGGTGGTGCCGCCGCCGTACGTCGTCGTCGTGGTGTGCGCGGCCGGCGGGGCCACGTCGTCGTCGACGATCGTGAGGACGGCCGACGACGGCGACCCCAGCACGGCGCCGGTCGGCGCGGACAGGGCGAGGTTCACCGTCTCGTCCGGCTCGTCGAGCGAGTCCTGGGTGATCGGCACGGTGAAGCTGCCGGTGGTGCTGCCCTTCGGGATCGTGAGCGTGCCGGAGGTCGCGGTGTAGTCGGAGCCGGCGGTCGCGGTGCCGTCCGAGGACGCGTAGGACACCGTCACGTCGCTGGCCGCGGCCGCGGTGAGCTCGACGCCGATGGTTGCCGTCGGGCCGGCCTCGCCGACGCTGTACGTCGCCGACGAGAACTGCACGGCCGGGACGACCGGCGTGCCGCCGACGCCCTCGAACGCGAAGATGAACGTGTTGGGCGTGCCCAGGGTCGGTCCGTCCGCCGTGCTCGGCTGACCGTAGGAGTAGACCTCGGCGCCCACCGCGCCGAGCGCGGCGTCGGCCGACGCCTCGGTTGCGGCGCCGCCGTAGTAGGTCTTGAACGTCTTGCTCGCGCCCGGCGCCAGGTTGTCGAACGTGAAGTCGAACAGGGCGCCGTGGTCGGCGGGGCCGTTGTCGACCGCGTCGCCGGTGAAGTCGATCTGCGACGGGCCGGACAGCGCGTCGGCAGGCGCGAAGCCGTTGTCGCTCGCGAAAGCGACGTTCGCCGCGCCGGCGGTGCCGCCGATCGTCGAGAACTCGTCGAAGGCGGTCGGCTCGACGTCCCAGTCCATGACCCGCCGGTAGCGCGGCGCCACGGTGGCCGCGCCGATGTTCTGGATCGTGACGGTGACCTCGTAGAGGTTCGGCGTGGCCGGCGACGGGTGGTAGTCGTGAGTGACCCGCAGGCGGTTCGCGATGTTCACCACGGAGACGGCCGACGACGCGGTCGCCGTGAAGCTCTCCACGGTGAGGTTTCCGCTGACGCCGCCGTTGTCGACGCTGGCCCAACCGCTGTCGGTCGAGGTCGCGTCCGCGGCACCCCAGCCCTCACACAGGCAGCCGGGTGCGGTCGCCTCGTTGTTCGTGGGCAGGAACCGCAGCCCGACGGCGGATGTGCCCCCGGCCGACGGGATGCCGGCCGGGACGTTGAGGTGCCCCTCCTTGTTGACGCCGAGCTGGACCGTGCCGTTGCCGATGACGACCCAGTCGGGCAGGTCGGCGCTGGCCGGCGTGGCGACCACGGTCACCGCTGCGGCAGTGGCCAACGCCGCCGCGGCCGCGCCCAGGCGGAGTCCGCTCCGCCCCCGATGAACAGCCAAGAACTGCATGCTGAAGCCCCCCATGTTCCCCTGTGTTCCCCCCTGCCTTCCGCAGGCAGTCCCGCAGAACGTAGGCCGAACGAGCGGACAGGGTCCATGGCGCTACCGGGCCATTGATCTCTGGGTGATCACAAGATCACGCGGCGTGCCGCCGCCGGCCGCGCCGGCGACGCACCCCGGCGAGCCCGGCCGCCGCCGCCAACACCGTCCCGAAGGCGAGCACCGCCCAGCCCGCTGCACCGAGACCGTCCCCGAGGTCGTCCCCGCGGCCGGCATCCCGCTGACCGGGCGTGCCGGCGGTCGTGCCCGGCCCGGTGCGGGTGGCCGGGCCGGTCGGGCCGGCCGACCCGGTGCCGGTCGGCGGCGTCGAGGGTGTCGGCACCGCCACGGCGTACACCGGGCTGTCCCGCCCCTCGCTGCCGACCAGCAGCCGGCTCCCGTCCACGGCCAGCGACTCGCCCTGCTCCGTCTCGGGGAGGGCGGCGCTGGCGACCGGCCGGTCGGGCCCGGCGTACAGGTAGACCGTGGAGTACGTCCGCAGCAGGAACCGCCCGTCCGGCAGGAACGCGCCGTCGGTCACCAGCCCGGGGACGTCACCGACCCGGGTCAGCCGGTTGGGTCGGTCGGTGCGCAGCCCGGCCGGGGCCCGGTAGAGCCCGCCGCCGAAGACGTCCTTCGTGGCGAGCCACAGCCGGCCGTCCCGGGGGTCGACGAGCAGCGCCTCGGCGTCGTGCGGACCGTCCGGGTAGGTCAGCCGGAACCACGTCGCACCGACCGTCTGGTCGGTGAGCCGCGTGGGCTCGGTGAAGCGGAAGACGGACACGTCGGGGCGGCGAAGGCGGTTGTCGCCGATGTCGCCGAGGAACAGCGCCGGTCGGCCGGCCGGGTCCCGGCCAGGGGCGATCGCCTCCGGGTCGTACGGGTCGATGCCGCGCAGCCGCACCGTCGCGACGGTCCGGCCGGTGCGGCCGACGGCCATCACCTCGGCGGCCGCGCCCCCGTCGTTGTGGGTCCACAGCACGCCCGGGTGCCGGGACGACGCCGCCAACCCGCTCGACTCGGTGATCCGCGCGTCGTGCAGGCGCAGCACCAGCGTCGGGTCGCCGGGCAGCAGCAGCGCCGCGGCGACCAGCGCGACGGCACTAGGTGCGGGCATCGTCGAGCAGGCGCTGGAGGTAGGGGGTCACACCCCAGGCGGCGACCAGCTCGTCGTACTCCCCCGACCCGCCGCGCGGCTCGCCCTCTCCCCGGACGGCCTTGATCATCGTGTTCCGCGGGGTGTGCCGCGACGCGACGAACTCCACCACGTCGACGTGGTAGCCGTGCCGCTGCAGCAGCGCCGCCCGGAGCGCGTCGGTGAGCACGTCGCCGAACCGCTCGCGCAGGATGGGCTCGCGGGTGAGCAGGCCGTACGGCGAGGGCGGCCGAGTCGCCTTGAGCTGGCGCTGCAGGTCGTGGTGGCAGCAGGGCGCGGCGAGGACGAGCGGTGCCCGCCAGCGCACGCCCTGCGCCAGCGCGTCGTCGGTGGCCGTGTCGCAGGCGTGCAGGGCGAGGACCACGTCGGCGGCCTCGACCGGCGCGCCGAGGATGGTGCCCTCCACGAAGCGGACCCGCCCGTCCCAGCCGAGCCCCGCGGCCACGCGGCTGTTGCGCTCGCGGGCGGCCGGCCGGACGTCGACCCCGACCAGCTCGACCTCGCGGTCACGGGAGAGCAGGTGGTAGGCGGCGAAGGTCAGGTAGGCGTTGCCGCAGCCGAGGTCGACCACCCGCAGCGGGCGGTCGGCGGGCAGGGCAGCCTCGCGGATCGCGCCGTCGAGCACGCGCAGGAACGCGTCGACCTGGCGGCGCTTGTCCGCGCCGGCCCCGAGGGCCGCGAAGAGCGGGTCGCCCGGGTCGACGAGATGCCGGCTGGCCCGGTCGTGCGCGGTGGCCTGGGTGCGCGCCGCGGCCTCGCGATGCACCTGCGCCGCGCCCTTCTTGGTGACCCGCAGCTGCACCGTCTCCTCGGTGGTCTGCACGTGCCAGTTGCCGAACGAGTCGGCCAGCAGGGCGTCGACGGACCGGGCCGCGGACCCGTCGTACGGGTGGTTCGTGGTCTGCACCGCGCCCTGGTCGCCGAGGGTCACCACCTGCAGGTGCCGCCCGGTCTTGAGGTCGACCGGACGCAGCTCGGCCCGCCGCCACGACGGCTCGTGACCGCGGCGCCGGCCGGCGGCCACGGCCCGGACCAGCCGGTCGGGGTCGAGCAGCAGCGGGCGCAGCGCGGCCAGGGCCGGGTCGAGGGGTTCGGGCACGCGTCTAGCCTCGCACGCCGACGCCCCCACGGACCGGGCGTGCGGTGCCGCTGAGAGCGACGATGCCGGCGGTCAGCAGCACCACCACCCACAGGGCCTGGTCGAGGGCGGTCGCGTGCGCCAGGCTGCCGATGAGGGGCGGCCCGACGAGGAAGCCCGCGTAGGCGATGGTCGAGACCATCGCGATGGCCGCGGGGCCGCGGCCGGGCGTCTCCCCCGCGGCGCTCATCGCGAGCGGGAACGCCGCCGCGACGCCGAGCCCCCACAGCAGCGCGCCCAGGTAGCCGGCCGCGAGGGACGGCACGGCGAGCAGCACGCACACGCCGACCGCGGCGACGACCGCACCGACCCGCAACGTGCGCACCCGCCCCAGCATGGCGACGGTCCGGCTGCCGGCGAGCCGGCCGAGCGTCATCGCGCCCGCGAAGACCGCGAAGCCGACGGCAGCCGCGGCACCCGACGCGTCCCGCGCGTCGGCCAGCGTCAGCGCCAGCCAGTCGTTGGCCGAGCCCTCCGCCCAGGCCGCGCAGAAGGTCATCAGCCCGAGCCCCAGGAGCCGCGGGTCGAGCAGCACCGGGCGGCCGGGGACGCCCGGCACGTGGTGCTCGCCCGCCGCGTCCGCGGCGCCTGCCTGCCGGCTGTCGGGCAGCCGGATCACGGCGACGAGGGCGAGGCCGCCGACGAGCGCGCTCGCCACCGCGAAGTGCAGGGACGGGACGACCCCGGCGTGCGCGGCCAGGGCGCCGACGGCCGCACCGGCGATCGTGCCCAGGCTCCAGCCGGCGTGGAAGCCGGGCATGAGCGGACGGCCCGCCCGCCGCTCCACCTCGTGGCCGGCCACGTTCATCGCGACGTCCCAGACCCCGACGCCGGCACCGACGACGAACAGCACCGCGCCGAGCGCCACGAGGTTCGGGACCACGCCGAGCGCGGGGTAGGCGAGCAGGCAGGCGACGACGCAGACGACGATCACCGCGCGGTCGCCGAACCGGCCGATCAGCCGGCTCGACAGCGGCATGGCGAGCAGCGACCCGACCGCGAGGCACAGCAGGGCGAAGCCCAGCCCGCGCTCGTCGGCCTCGAGCCGGTCGCGCACCGCCGGGATGCGGGAGACCCAGGTCGCGAACAACGCCCCGTTCGCCGCGAACACCGCGCGGGTGGCCCAGACGCCCGCCGCGACACCGCTGCCGGTCGCACGCCGCCCGGATACCGTCACCACGAGCACCAGGGTAGGTATCGGTGCGGTGGCGCACGTTACGGCGACCGCACCAGTGGGGAGTGTGCAGCCATGGAGTACACGCATCTAGGCCGCAGTGGCCTGTCCGTCAGCCGGCTGTGCCTCGGCACCATGAACTTCGGGCCGGAGACCTCCGAGGAGGACTCGCACGCGATCATGGACCGTGCGCTCGAGCACGGCATCAACTTCTTCGACACCGCCAACGTCTACGGGTGGAAGAAGGGCGAGGGCTGGACCGAGCAGATCATCGGCCGGTGGTTCGCCCAGGGCGGCGGCCGGCGGGAGAAGACCGTCATCGCCACCAAGCTCTACGGGTCGATGAGCGACTGGCCCAACGACACGTTCCTGTCGGCCCGCAACATCCGGCACGCGGTCGACGGCTCGCTGCGGCGGCTGCAGACCGACCACATCGACCTCTACCAGATGCACCACGTCGACCGGGCGACCCCGTGGGACGAGATCTGGGAGGCGTTCGACGTTCTGCGCACGCAGGGGAAAGTGCTCTACTTCGGCTCGTCCAACCACGCCGGCTGGCACATCGCCAAGGGCATGGAGGCGGCCCGGCGGCGGCACTCGACCGGCCTGGTGAGCGAGCAGTCGATCTACAACCTGCTGACCCGCGACGTCGAGCTCGAGGTGCTGCCGGCCTGCCAGGACTACGGGCTCGGCGTCATCCCGTGGTCGCCGCTGCACGGCGGCCTGCTCGGCGGAGTGCTGCGCAAGGAGCGCGAGGGCAAGCGGCGTACGACGGGCAGGGCCAAGGACGCGCTCGACGCCCACCGGGACCAGGTGGAGGCCTACGAGGACTTCTGCGAGGAGCTCGGCGAGGAGCCGGCCGACGTCGGGCTGGCCTGGCTGCTCGCCCAGCCGGCGGTCACCGCCCCGATCGTCGGCCCGCGCACGATCGAGCAGCTGGACGGATCGCTGCGGGCCCTGGAGGTCTCGCTCGACGACAAGGCGCTGGCCCGCCTGGACGAGATCTTCCCCGGCCCCGGCGGGCCCGCCCCCGAGGCCTACGCCTGGTAGCCCATCCCCCCATCCCGGCAGCGATCATGCACGAACCGTCGTACCGACCCGCGGAGAGGCGACGGAACGTGCATGATCGCTGCCATAGGGGGCGACGGAACGTGCATGATCGCTGCCATAGGGGGAGGCGGTCAGCGGAGGGCGCCGACCAGGACCACGACGGCGAACAGCGCCAGCGCGGCAAGCACCACGAGGCGGCGGGTGCGCGGGTCCACGACGCCGACCCTATGCGGGCCCGGCCAGCGGCCAGACCGCGACGTCCTCGTACGTCGGGTTGGGCCCGAGCCGGGACCGGATCAGCCGGATCGCGTCGGCGCGCCAGCCCGGCCCGGCGTACCCCTCGAGCTCCGCGACCAGCGGCCGCAGGTCGGCCTCGCCGCGGATCCGCCGGCCTTCGGGCGTGCGGCCCTCCCGGGCGCGGGCCACGGTGAGGTGCGGGCGGAACGGCCGCTCGTCGACGGCCACCCGCTTGGCCAGCTCCCCCAGCGGCCGCCGGTCGCCCTGCACCCCGACCCACAGCACATGGCCGCCGAACCGGCCGGCGCCGGCGAAGCGCAGGTCGAGCGCCGGGCACCCGGCGACCTGCCCGGCGATGCGCCACTGCAGCCGCTCGACGTCCGCGTCGGGCACCTCGCCGTAGAAGGCGAGGGTGAGGTGCCAGCGGTCGGCGGTCGCCCAGCGCAGCTCGGGGTGCGCCTTCCGCAGGGGGCCGAGCGCCCGGTCGAGGTCGGCCACCACCTCGGCCGGCGGGTCCAGGGCGAGGAAGAGCCTCACGCCGCGAACCGCCCAGGGTCGAACATCGCGAGGTCGTGGCCCGGCTGCTCACCGCACGCGAGGGCGGCGAGCGCCTCGCCCACCACCGGGGTGAACTTGAACCCGTGCCCGGAGAAGCCGCAGGCGAGCAGGACCCGGTCGTACGCCGGGTGCCGCCCGATCACGAAGTGCTCGTCGGGCGTGAGGGTGTACCAGCAGTCGACCGAGCGCACGACGTCCCGCCCGAGCCCCGGCAGCAACGGCGCGAGCAGCGCGCCGACCTCCTCCCCCGTCCACGCGTCGGCCGGCCGGTCGGCGGAGAAGTGCACGGCCACCTTCACGCCCCCGTCGGCCCCGGCCAGCGCCGGGAAGCCGTAGGGAGCGGTGCCGTCGTCGCGGTCCCAGATCCAGACCGGCAGGGTGCCGGGCTCGAACGGCGCCACCCCGCCCGGCGGCCGGAACCAGTGCATGACCCGGCGCTCCACCCGCAGCGGCAGCGCCAGGTCGGCCAGCAGCTCGGGCGCCCAGCGGCCCGGCGCCAGGACGAGCACCCCCGCGTCATGCACGCCGGCGGCGGTGGTCACCCGCACCCCGGCGTCGGTCGCCGACCACGACACGGCGCCCTCACCGTGGCGCAGGTCCGCGCCGGCCGCCGCGGCCAGCCGCAGATGGGCGGCGACCGCCCGCTCCGGCGGGACCACTCCCGCGTCCCGCTCCAGCAGCCCGGCCGTCCCCGCGGGCGGGGTGAGCGCCGGGAACCTGGCGGTCACCTCGCCGGCATCGAGGACCTCGTGCGCGAGCCCCCACTCCCGGGCCGCGCCGAGGCTGCCCTCGAACACGTGGCGGCCCGGCCGGCCGAGGAAGAGACCGCCGGTGCGCCGCAGGAGCCGCTCGCCGCTGTCGTGCCCCAGCCGGTCCCACAGCTCGTAGGCCCTGCGCAGCATCGGGACGTAGGCGGAGCCCTCGAAGTAGGCCTGCCGGACGATCCGAGACTCCCCGTGGCTCGAGCCGAGGGCGTGCGCCGGACCGTGCGGATCGAGGCCCAGTACGCGCAGCCCGCGGGCCGCCAGGTGGTAGGCGGCCGCGCTGCCGAAGCCGCCCAGCCCGACGACGACCGCGTCGTGGGACGTCACTGCGTGACGACGCGCAGCCGCTCGCGCAGGCCCTGCAGCGCGTCGGCGTCCCCCTCGCGCTGGACCGCCGTGTCGGGCCGACGCCCCCACAGCCACAGCAGCAGCTCGGACGGCTCGCCGCTGACGATCGCGTCGGCCCGCCCAGGCTCGCGCGAGAGGGTGACGCCGCCGGCCTCGAGGCCGACCCGCCAGATGTGGTCGCCGGTGCGCACCGCCACGGTGCCGCGCCCCGGCGCGTCCGGGCCGACGTCCTCGGCCTGGTAGGCGAGGAACCAGTCGAGCACCTCGTCGATGCCGTCGACCGCCAGGTCGTCGTCGACAGCGGTCACCTCGTCGAACGCGCTCTCCACGTCGGTGCGGTGGACGGCGGTCTCCTGGGCCATCCGCCGGTACCAGAAGCCGACCGTCTGGTCCGGCTCGTACCAGGTGTACGCCGGGGCGTCGGGGCCTCGGCTCTCCAGCTCGCTCACCAGCTCGGCCAGCCGCTCCTCGAACCAGCCCACCGTGTCCTGCCCGTCGGCCGGGCCGTGCGACCAGTCGTCCTCCGACTGCGGTCGACCGGACCGCATGCAGGCAACCTTGTGGGAGTAGACCGCGCCGGTGTGCTCGACGGCGTCGCGGACGGTCCAGCCCGGGCACGGGGGCACCGGCGCGTCGAGGTCGCGGCGCGCGAGGTCGGACATGCGCGCGGCGTCGGTGCGGATGTGGGCCAGGAACGACTCGGGCGTCATGCGGCCATCCTGTCGCCCACCTCCGACCGCGCGCCAGAGGTCGCGCCTCAGGCCTGCTGCACCGTGTCCGCCAGCTGCTCCTGGCTCAGCCGGTGACGCGGCAGCCGCAGCAGCTCGCCGCGCACCTCCACGCCCTTGCGACGCGCCAGCACCAGCCCCGCGACCGAGGCCGCGGCCGCCGAGACGAGGCCGCCCAGGATCAGGCTCCACCGGGCACCCATGGCCTCGGCCACCGCGCCGACCAGGGGCGCCCCCAACGGCGTACCCCCGAAGAAGACCGCCATGTAGATGGCCATCACCCGGCCGCGCATGACCGGGTCGACCGCCAGCTGCATCGTGGCGTTCGCGGAGTTGAGGAACGTCAGGGCGCACAGGCCGACCGGGATGAGGGACAGGGCGAACAGCCAGTACGTCGGCATGAGCCCGGCCATCACCTCGACCACGCCGAACGCCACCGCCGCCAGGATGAGCAGCCGCAGCCGCGGCCGCCCCCGCCGGGCCGACAGCAGCGCGCCGGACAGCGAGCCGATCGCCATGATCGAGCCGAGCAGGCCGTATTGCCCCGCGCCCTTGCCGAACACCTCGGTCGCCATCAGCGCGGTGGTCATCTGGAAGTTCAGCCCGAAGGTCCCGACGAAGAAGACGACCGTCATGATGAGCATCAGGTCGGGACGACTTCGGACGTAGCGCAGCCCCTCGAGCACCTGGCCGGGGCCACGACCCGCGCGCGGCGAGGGCTGCAGGTCAGCGGCCGTCATCTTCTGCAGCGCGAGGATGACCGCGCCGAACGAGACCGCGTTGATGAGGAACACGGGCCCGGTGCCGACCAGCACGATGAGGAACCCGGCCAGCGCCGGACCGATCACGCGACCCAGGTTGAACGAGGCGCTGTTGAGCCCGACCGCGTTGGCGAGGTCGTCGTGCCCGACCATCTCGATGACGAACGACTGGCGCGCCGGGTTGTCGACCGCAGTGCCGACACCGAGCAGGAAGGCCAGCACGAACACGTGCCACACCTGCACGACCCCGGTGATGTCGAGCACCCCCAGCACGGCACCCACCGCGCCCATGAACGCCTGGGTGACAACGAGCAGCCGGCGCTTGGAGTAGCGGTCGGCGAGCATCCCGCCCA